>CAYUOL010000082.1:12862-15858 GCA_964446345.1 uncultured Iamiaceae bacterium
GCCGAGGAGCGGCAGGTGACGATCGAGCAGCGCGCGCGTCGTCGCGCCGAGCGGCTGGTTGCCGGGGCGGATGATCGTGCCCTTCGGGTCGATGAACACGTGGTCGTCGGCGTCGCCGACGACGCGCCACCCGCCGCCGTGGAACTTCGGGTGATCACGACCGCAGAACCCCAGCAAGTTGACGAGGTCGGTCGGGCCCTGGTCGCGCTCCCAGAAGCGCAGGTGGTGGAGCTGGATGCGGGGGTTCGTGCAACCGGGGAACCGGCAGTGACCGTCGCGGGCGCGGGCCTGGCGCGCGAGCCACGCCGGCGGCGTGCGCGCCGCTCGCCCCACGCCGATCGTGGCGCCCCGCTCGTTCTCGAACGCGATCTCGATGTTGGCGTCGCACAGCAGACGACTGAGGATCGCCGGCGCCACGGCGATCGGCGCCGTCTCGAGCATGGCGTTGTGGATGTGCGCGAGCCCCTGGTGGTCGACGCGCACGCGCAGGGGCGGGCGCGGGTCGCCGTGATCGCGACCGAGGTCCATGGGGTTGCCGTGCGGGCACCGCACCGGAGGATCGGGGTCGTCGACCGCGGCGGCCGAGTCGGTGGCGGCGGGGTCAGGGGGCGGGTCGGAGCACGACGCGGCGGCGTCGGAGCACTGCGCATCCGCATCCCCATCCGCATCCGCATCCACATGGGGCTCGGGCGGCGACGTCGTGCCGTGCGAGCGCGGCGCGTCAGCCGACGCGAGCTCATCGGCGAAGCGAACCTCGGACGCCCCCACGTCGTCTTCGAGGGGAACGCCCGGGGGACGGTCGGGCGGAACCGCGGCGTCGGCGGGCAGCCGGGAGTCGAGCGGAGCCCCTCCCTCGTCCAAGCGGTGCGCCTGGGGATCTGTGCGATCGTGCCCGCCACCGAGGTCACCACCCGCACCGCCCACGCCGCGGGCCGGGTCCTCCACGTCGGCCACGGCACCGCCCAGCGGCGCGTCGCATCGGGTCGGCGCGGTGCCTCGGGTCGGCGCGGTGCCTCGGGTCGGCGCGGTGCCTCGGGTCGGCGCCGCACCTGGGTCGGCCACGGCACTTGGGGTGGCGGGTAGCGGCGGGTCGCTCGCGTCGAAGGTCGAGGCGTCGGTCGCGTCGTCGCCCGCTCCCGCCGGCGCAGCCGACGTCGCGCCGGGCGTCGCCGGCCACGCTTCGTCGGGCCGCAGGCCGAACGTCGCCCGCTTGAACGCCGCGAGGTCGGTGTGCACCACGACTGTGGCCCGTGCCGGGTCGGCATCGGCGCCGAGGCGTTGGTCGATGATCTCGAGCAACGCCTGCGCTCGGCGCTGATCGATCGGATCGTAGGTGCCGCTCTCGGGGTCCTTCCCGATCCGCGCGAGCTCACGCTCGACCGCCGCGTTGACCGCCGCGCCGGCGTCGGCCGGCAGATCGAACGAGCCGCGCATGCGGTTCTCGGCACGGTTCCAGCGCAGCTTCATGGTGCCGGGTCGGGTCGCGTCGGCCTCTTCGTCGTCGGACATCCGCGCCCGCACCCGCGCGATCCGCGCCAACGCGTCGGCGCTCTGGCGCGGACCCTCCTCGGCCCACGACGCGTCCTCGTCGGGACCGACGAAGCGCGTCAGCTGCCGAAGCTGGTCCCACGAGAAGCGGCCCTGCGCCGCGACCTGGGCGATCGCCGGCAGATCGACCAGAGCGGACGCCACTCGCACCCACTCGGCCGCCGTCGTCGACGAGCACCCGGTGGTCGCCACCAACCACTGCTGCATCGACGAGAGGTGATCCTCCTCGTGCAGGTCGCGCTCGATCGCGACGGCGAGCAGCTCGAGGAACGTGCGCACCACCACCTGTTGCGCGGCGTGCAGCTGCTTGAGCGCGTCGCCGATCTCACCCAGCGGGCGCGCCGCGAGGAGCGCAGCGTCCATCAGGCACCGCCTCTCGCGCACTCGGACCGACTCGGACCACCGGAAGAGAACATCAGTTCGATCATACGCACCCCCACTGACAAGCAAGATGCTGCACCCGCGACGGAGGACCGGCGCCCGCCGTCCCGTCTCCGTCTGGTGCGCGCGCCGACGGGTAGGCCGCTCGCCACCGGCAGGTCCTTCGAGCGAAGCGACGACACCTCGCCCGTCGTCCCCCTGCGGTGCACTGCCGTACTCCGGGTGGGGGTCCGCCGCGCTGGCCCACCTCGCAATCGTCACGCTGGCCACGGAGCTGGTCGTAGAGCTGGTCATGGTCGGGCGGCACCCACTCGTCGCCGTCGTCGCCGTGACCGCGGGGACGGCCGCACTTGTCGCCATGGCCGCCGTGATCGTCGGCGCCGCCGCGGCGCCGCCCCTCACGACGGATCGACGCGAGGATGTCTGGTCGTGGCGCCTCCGAACGAACGTGACGTCCCGGCGATCGACGACTGGAACCGGTTGCTCGACGGGCGCGTCGCCGTCGTCACCGGTGGCGGCGACGGGATCGGCGGCGCGATCTCCCGCCTCTTCGCTCGCCACGGGGCGCTGGTCGAGATCGCCGAGATCGACCCGGAGCGCGGGGCTCGCACCGTCGCCGCGATCGAGGCCGAAGGGGGCGTCGCCCGCGCGCACACCGTCGACGTCACCCGCGAGACCGAGGTCGACCGCTTCGCGGCGGCGGTGCTCGCCCGCCACCCGCGCGTCGAGGTGGTCGTGAACAACGTCGGCGACTTCCGGCCGCTGGTGCCCTTCCGACGCTCCACCCCCGAGTCATGGCGCACGATGTACGACACCAACCTGCTGCACGTGTTCGCGATCACCCACGCGTTCCTCGACGGGATGATCGAGGCGGGACGCGGTGCGATCGTCAATGTGCACTCCGTGGAGGGCATGCGGGGCTACCCCGCTGATCCCGTCTACGCCGCGATGAAGGCGGCGGTCGCGCAGTTCACGACGTCGCTCGCGGTGGCGGTCGGGCGCCACGGCATCCGGGTCAACGGCATCGGTCCGGATCTCACGCAGACGCCGCAGGTCGACTACCTCGG
>CAYUOL010000082.1:15958-20424 GCA_964446345.1 uncultured Iamiaceae bacterium
CCCCCCACCATCGAGCCGGCGGAGGCCGTGGCCTACCTCGAGGCCGCGAACGACCCCGCGCTGGTGCTCGACCTCACGGGCACGATCCGCTGGGCGAACGCCGCGACCACCGCGGTGCTGGGCTGGGCACCGGGCGAGCTCGTCGGCCGCTCCGCCTTCGAGCTCGTGCCCCCGGCCGACGCCGTGCGGGCCATGCACGGGCTGCAGGCCTTCCACGCCGGGCACGCCCCGCCGTCGACCGCACCGTTCTCCGTCGCCGCCGCCGACGGGAACGCGGTCGAGTGCGATGTCTCTGCGTGGCTGATCGCGACCGGCGGGCCGCGCCCGAAGGCTGACGACGAGCAGGCCGGCGACCAGCGGGCCGACCATGCGGTTGCGCCGGCCGAGGTCGATGCGATCGCCATGCACCTGCGCCCGACGCAAGACGCCCGGGTGCTGCGCCGCGTGCTCGTGCGCCTGCTCGCCGGCGACGGGTCAGTCGAGGTGATCGGCGAGTCGCTCGGCCTGCTCTACCACCGCAGCCACGACATCGGGGTGCTCGTCACGTTCGTCGACGAGCAGGGCGAGGACCGGATCGTGGGCCACGAGCTCGATCCCGTCCTCGGGGGCGTCGCCGCGGGTCGCGAGTCGCCGTGGGGGATCGCCGCCGCGACGGGGTCCGAGCAGCTCGTCGAGGACCTCGAGCCGTTCGACGACGAGGTGCGCCACGCCGCCCGAGATGCGGGCCTGCGCGGCTGCCTCATCACCCCGGTCGTGGAGGACGGTCGCGCGCTCGCCACCATCACGGTGTGGGTGACCGACGACGGTCCCCCCATGCGGACCGAGACGTACTCGATCCCCCTGCTGCGCCAGCTGATCGAGCTCGTGCTGCGCTGGCGGGGACAGGTCCGCGAGCTCGAGCTCGCAGCGCACCGCGACGCGCTCACCGGCCTCCCCAACCGCCGCGCCCTCACCTCGCTCGACGAGGACGGTGGCGACGGTGACGGCACCCCCGACGGCGAGGGCGGCCACCGCCACGCGGCGGGGCAGCTCGGCGTGCTGTACCTCGACCTCGACGGCTTCAAGCCCGTGAACGATCGCCTGGGCCACGCCGCCGGTGATGCCGTGCTGCGCGCGGTGGCGCACCGCCTCACCACGCTCGTGCGCCAGGAGGACACGGTCGTGCGCCTCGGCGGTGACGAGTTCGGGATCATCTGTCCGGGCGTCTCCCGCCCCGTGCTCGACGAGATCGGGCGTCGCATCCTCACTCGGATGCCCGAGCCGATCACGGTCGGTGCGGACCAGGTGGTCGTCGGCGCGTCGCTCGGAGCGGTCATCGGGCACGGCCGGCCCAGCGACCTGATCCGCCGCGCCGACGCAGCCATGTACGAGGTGAAGGCCGCCGGTCGCGGCGCCCTGCGCTGGGCGGACGAGGAGCACCGTGACGGATCGGACGAGGGGATACGGTCTGCGCCGTGAACGCACGAGCGGCGCAGGGGGATCGAACCCATCGCGTTCGGTTCGAGCACGACGTGCCCTGACCAGGGCCCGAGCGGATCCGAGGAGCTTCGATGGCGGCAACGACGAACGACCCGACCGGCGTCCCCGACGTCCGCGACCGCGTGCGCATCGTCGTGCTCGGCGCCGGGTTCGGTGGCCTCGAGCTGACGACGCTGCTGTCCGACGCGGTGCCGGACGACGTCGAGGTCGTGCTGATCGACCGCACGCCGGGCTTCGTGTTCGGGTTCTCCAAGCTCGACGTCATGTTCGGCCACGCGGCGGCCGAGGCCGTGCACCACCCGTACGCCGACCTCGTGAAGCCCGGGGTCCGCTTCGTGCCGGCGACGATCGAGTCCATCGATCCAGGGGCCAAGCGCGTCGTCACCGATGCGGGGACGTTCGACGCCGACATCCTCGTCGTCGCGTTGGGGGCCGATCTCGACCCGGCCGCGACGCCGGGCCTGGTCGAGGGCGGCCACGAGTTCTACACCGAAGCCGGCGCGTTCGCGGCGGCCGACGTGCTCGACGCGTTCGCGGGCGGCAAGGTCATCGTCGGCGTCACCTCGACCCCCTTCAAGTGCCCGCCTGCGCCGAGCGAGACCGCCCTGCTGCTGCACGACTTCCTGGTCACGCGCGGCCTGCGCGAGCAGTCATCCATCGCGCTGGTCATGCCGCTCGGCGTACCGATCCCGCCGTCGCCCGACGCGTCCGCCGCGCTGCTCGACGCCTTCGCCGAGCGGGACATCGCCTGGCACCCGGGCACGCTCGTCACGAGCCTCGACCCGGAGCGCAAGGTCGCGATCACCGCCGACGGCGACGAGCTGCCCTACGACCTCTTCCTCGGCGTGCCGGTGCACCGGGCGCCGGCGGTCGTCGTCGAGTCGGGGCTGGCGGTCGACGGCTGGATCCCGGTGGACTCGCTCACGCTCGAGACGAGCTTCCCCGACGTCTTCGCCGTCGGCGACGTGACCAGCGTGGGCACCCCGAAGGCGGGCGTGTTCGCGGAGGGCCAAGCTGCGGTCGTGGCCGCCCGCATCATCGAGCGCGTGCGGCGCGCCGGACCGGGCTCGGCCGAGTACGACGGGCGCGGGCTCTGCTACCTCCAGTTCGGCGCCGACGAGGTGGCGAAGGTCGACGTGACGTTCCTCAGCGGGGCGGCGCCGGTGGGTCAGATGGAGGGACCGTCGAGCGCCCTCGCCGCGGACAAGGTGGCGTTCGGCGCCGACCGCGTGCAGCGCTGGTTCGGTCGCCAGTGGTCGCCCACCGGCGACCAGTAGCCCTCCCCCAGACCGTCCGTGGCCCGCGCGGGGGCATGCCGCGGGTCGGCCTCGACCACGACGTCGCCCCGCGCCCGCCCTCGCGCGGTCAGGCGCGGGGGACGAGCGCCAGCTGCCGCGACTGCGCGATCAGGTGGCCCTCGGCGTTCCAGATCTCGCCGTCGGCCTCGAGGTAGCCGCCGGTGATGAAGCGCGTGGCGAACGCGCACCGCAGCCAGCCGTCGGTCGGACGGGCGCGCACGTGCGCCGTCAGCTCGACCGTCGGCGTCCACGCCACCGGCAGGTCCGCGTTGAAGATCGTCGGCGGGAAGGCATCGGTCGCGGTGACGAGCGCGTGCGTGTCGATCGGCTCGCCGTCGCGCAGGCGGAACCACCCCCGCATGCGCGGCTCCCCGCTCTTCGCTCCCGCGGCGAACCCCGCGTCGTCGGGGTGGATGCGCAGCTCGACCTTGCCCATGAACGGCGGCGGGAACGTGTCGGTCGCGACGATCGGGATGCAGTCCGCCGGATCGGGGATCGGGGGCGGCACGCTGTCGACCCGCTCGGGACCGGACGCGGTGCTGAGGTCGGTGGTCGTCGCGAGCGCGACCAGCAGCGGGCGCTCGGGCGTCGAGAGCACGGCCGACGCCGTCGAGTGGCGGCCGCCGGCGCGGTGCACGTCGACGGCGATCGTGACCGGGCCGGGCTTGCCCGGGGCGAGGTAGTGGCCCGTGATCGTCAACGGGTCGGGCTTGCCCGTCGCCTCGGTGATCGCGCGGGCGACGATGGCGAGCAGGTACCCGCCGTTGGCGTTGCCGGCGATGTCCCACCCCTCGTGGACGGTCGCGCAGTACTGGCCGGGGGCCACCTGCTCGACAGCGGTGGCGGCGGTGAAGGTCATGGTGGGCTGCCTCTCGGGTCTCCCCGTCCTGCGACGTGGGAGCCGTACCCGCGGGTCTCGGGCCGGCGTGTGGGTTGCATCACACTACTCCGGTACGGCTGATCGTGGGTTGTGGCATCGGTCATGCCAGAAGTGCGCCGCCGACGCACGACGAACCGGGATCACGTCACCCGGAGGGCCCACCGCTGCAGCCGGTCGTCGAGCTCGGTCGCGTCCAGGTCGAGCGCTCCGAGCGACGTCCACGTCGAGCTCCCGTCCCCTTCGCTGCTCCGGCCACCGTCCGGGCGCTCGGTGCGGACCCGCAGCAGGCAGGTCCCCGCCCGGGGGCCCGGCTGCACGCCGCGCTCCCGGATCACCGCCGCCGGGACGAGCAGCGCCTGCGAGCCGGCGACTCGGAGCAGCGCCGCCGGCAGCAGGAACAACCCGTCGCGAGGCGCTTCGCCGCGACGCCGGCGGAGCACGAGCCACTTCCGGGCCGCCACGATCACGCCGAGCGCCCACACGCCGATGACGCCGTACCACCCGGCGCCCCCGCCGGACGCGTTCGCGAGCGAGACCGGCACGAGCGCGACGCCCAGCGCGGCGAGCACGAGCGCACCCCACCCGGCGTTGCTGCGCTGGTCGTTGCGCCGCTCGGACGACGGCACGAACGAGTCGTGCGGGGGCGGACCTCCATCGGCGACGAAGCGCGCGAGCCCGGGCAGCACCGCGTCACCTTGCTCGATCGTCAGCTCGCGGACCGCGCCATCCCCCGTGGGCATGCGAGCGAGCGTAGGCGGGCGCCCGGGATCGGGCGGGCGCTCCGGATCGGGGCGGGTGGGTCAGGTGGT
>CAYUOL010000082.1:20524-22476 GCA_964446345.1 uncultured Iamiaceae bacterium
GGAGCGGGCGCCCCGATCGGCCGGGCGCTCAGTCGGCCTCGTCGATCGCGCGGGCCCGCCGCCTCAGCAGCACACCGACGAGGATCAGCGCCGCCGCCAGCAGCACCAAGCCGCCGACCGCGCCGCCGGTCAGCGGGAGCGCACCCGTCGTCGTGCTCGGGGCCGAGTCCGCGCTCGGCGACGCAGCACCGGCTCCGCCGCTCGTCACCCCACCGCCCGGCGCTGTCGTGGCCCCGCTCGGGCTCGCCGTCGTGGTGGTCTGCCCCGGCGACGGGGTCGTGGTCGGGGTCGTGGTCGTGGTGGTGCCCGGACCGGTGGTCGTGGTCGTCGTCGGGCCGGGGGGCGTCGTGGTCGTCGGCACGGCCGAGCGCTCGAAGATCGGCAGGGAGGGCCGCGGTTCGGGGTCCGGGGGCACCGCGGGACCCGTCGGCGGCAGGGTCGGCGCGGTCGCGGGTGGCGTGGTGGGCGGCGACTGGCCGTCGGTCGCCACGACCACGTCGACGAACGACACGACCACCAGCGGATGGCCATCGGCGTCGACGCCGTGCAGCGCGAGCAGATGACGACCCGGTCCCAGCGTGGCGGGCAGGGTGATGTCGAGCGAGGCACGGCCGTCCGCCCCCGCGCCACCGGTCGCGATCGGCGCCCCGTCGAGCTCGAGCTGCACGCCCGAGGTGGGCCGGAACCCGATGCCGACGGATCGCCATGCCCCGCCGCGCACGGCGCCGCCGTGGGCGGCGAGCTGCGGCACCGGCTTCACGACGAGGGGGAACGAGTCGGTGACGCGGCGGCCCGAGGCGTCGGCGGACTCGCACACGATCACGGTCCAGCCGGGCTCCAGCGTGGTGCCGGACGCGGGAGCGCAGGCGACGGTGACGCCGGGCGCGCTCGCCGGCGTGCGGTACGGCGCGGGCACCGGACCCGCCGGGTCGACCGCGCCGAGCACGGTGACCTTGGCCGGCACGGGGAGATGCGGCACCTGGCCGTCGATCCGCGTCGAACGATCGACCGCCGCCGTGAACGGACCGACGGTGGTGCAGTTGGTCGCGACGTCGCACACCTCGCGATCGTCGGTCGTCGCCGCGGCGTCGGCCCGACCGTCACCCACCGAGGTGACGAGCTCGAACGTCGTCGCGCCCGCCACGCCCGACCCGCCGTCCGTGGCGGTGCACGCGACGCGCGCCTCGGTGCCGGCGCCACCGGTGGGCGCGGCGCACGTGACCCGGGGCGCCTCGGCATCGAGGCGGATGCCGTCCACCGCGCCGGCCGTCGCGCAGTTGCCGGCGATGTCGCACACCTGGACGGCGTTCGTCGCGATCGGTCCCTCCGCACCCGCCGCCTGGGTCGCGGTGAGGCGCACCACCTGCTGCGCGGGGTCGACGAGGCCCGAGCCGCCTTCGTCGACCGCGCAGTCGACCGTGACGCTCGGGCCCTTCGCCCACGCCTCGGGCGCGGCACCGCACGCCGGCACAGGGGCCCGGTGGTCGATCGCCACGGTGAACGGACCGGCGGTCACGCACGATCCCGCGGCGTCGCAGACCGACGCCGACGTCGTGGTGACGCGGTCCGACTCCTGCCCGGCCGGCAGGGTGGCGGTGAGCTCGAGCACGGCGGGCGTGCCCGGCGCGAGCCCGCTGCCCACATCGCTGACGGCGCAGCGCACCGACACGTCGTCCTTGGTCCAGCCCTCGGGCACGTCGCAGTCGAGCGCCGGCGGCGCGCGATCGATCTTGAGGCCGGTGACCGGGCCGGCGGTCGTGCAGTTGCCCGTGACGTCGCACACCGAGCGCGAACCCGTCGCCGCCGCGAGGTCGGCCGCCCCCTCCCCCACGTCGGTCACGAGGGTGAACGCGTCGGTGGTCGGGTCACCGAGGCCGCTGCCCGCGTCCCGGGCGGTGCAGTCGATCGTCACCTCGCCGGTTCTGGCCTCGGCCCTGCTCGACGCACTCGCC
>CAYUOL010000083.1:0-22467 GCA_964446345.1 uncultured Iamiaceae bacterium
AGTCGCCGAGGGGAAGGGGGAAGCGCAGCACCACGAGACCTCTCGCCGATCATGCCGCCGCCGGTCGCCGCCGGGTCAGCCGGTGCGCCGACGGTGACGCAGCTGGGGCACGAGGCCCACCTCGCCGAGCATCCGGATCGCCCGCACCTCGTCGACCCCGATGATCACCGCGTCGTCGGGCTCGCGCGAGCAGATGAAGGTGACCACGCAGTCGCGGCAGGCATCGGTGTGCTGCATCGCGCATGCCGCGCAGTCGATGTGCAGCGGCTCACCTGCCGGGGCTTCCGCGGCGCGCGCCTCGACCGGCTCGTTCGGGTTCATGGCATGTGCTCCTCAGCGTGACGCCGATCGCTCGGCGGCCCCTCACGGGGTGCGGACCTCCACCTGGCTCGACCCTACGCAGGGGGTCCGACAAGGAAGCCCGCCACCGGAACCGACCGGCGGAGGTCAGCTCGCCGGGGTCAGGGCACCGGGGTCAGGGCACCGGGGTCAGGGCACCGGGGTCAGGGCGCCGGCTCGGCCTCGGGCACCTCGTCGTCGCGGAGCTCGACCACGTCCTTGGCGGTGCCGCACCACCGGCACGACACCTCTTCGGTGGTCTCGGCGAGCACCTCCTCGTCCTCGATCTGGAGGTCGCCGCCCACGCTGTAGTGGTGGAAGGCCCGCGTGCGGCGCGACGTGGTCACGTCGAAGCGGGTGAGGTTGCCGCACGCCGTGCAGCGGTACCGGGTCGTCACGGGGCCGCAGTGTAGAGGGTGCTTGACGACGAACGTCTGTTCGGTTACGGATGGTGCGCATGCCGATCGGATCGCCGCTCCCCGCGCGAGCGCCCGTGCAGAGGTCGTTCGACGATCTCGGTACGCCGCTCATCGACGTCACCTTCTGCGTGATCGACATCGAGACCACCGGCGGCGCGGCCGCCGACGGCGGGATCACCGAGCTCGGTGCGGTCAAGCTGCGCGGCGGCGCGTGCCTCGGCACCTTCCAGACCATGGTCAACCCCGGCCACTGCATCCCGCCGTCGATCACGATGCTCACGGGCATCACCGAGGCGATGGTCATGCCGGCGCCACGCATCGAGCACGTGCTGCCGACGCTGCTCGAGTTCATCGGCGACGCCGTCGTGGTCGGCCACAACGTCCGCTACGACCTCGGGTTCATCGGGGTGGCGCTCGAGCGGGCCGGCCACCCGAAGCTGACGAACAAGACGATCGACACGTACGCGCTGGCCAAGCGGCTGGTGCGCGACGAGGTGCCCAACTGCAAGCTCGGCACGCTCGCCAGCCGCCTGCGCCTCGATCACCAGCCGTCGCACCGAGCCCTCGACGACGCGCTGGCCACGGGCGACCTGCTGCACGTGCTGCTCGAGCGCGCCGCGGGCCTGGGCGTGACCGGGCTCGACGACCTGCTGCTGCTCCCGAAGATCGCCGGGCACGAGCAGGCATCCAAGCTGCGGCTCACGGCGTCGCTGCCTCGCGCCCCCGGGGTGTACTTCTTCCGTGACCGGTCCGGCACCGTGCTCTACGTCGGCAAGGCGACCGACCTGCGGGCGCGCGTGCGCTCGTACTTCTCCAGCGACGAGCGCCGCAAGATCACGCAGCTCCTCCGCGAGACCTGGGCCATCGACCACCAGGTGTGCACGAGCCCGCTCGAGGCCGCCGTGCGCGAGGTGCGGTTCATCCACGAGCTCCAGCCGCGGTTCAACCGGCAGGCCAAGACGTGGGGCAAGTACGCCTACCTGAAGCTCACCCTGAACGAGCCCTTCCCCCGCCTGTCGGTGGTGCGCGCCACCCGCGACGACGGCGCGCTCTACCTCGGCCCGCTCGCCTCCACCGGGTTCGCGGCGCGCGTGGCGGAAGCGATCGAGAGCGCGGTGCCGCTGCGCCGGTGCTCGGCCCGGATCGGGCGCACCACGCCCCTTCGCGACGCGCCGTGCTCCGCGGCGCAGCTGGGCGTCGCCACCTGCCCGTGCGCGGGCACGGTCAGCGCCGGCGAGTACGCGGCCGTCGTCGCCCGCACCGTGCGCGGGTTGACCCTCGATCCCGAGCTGCTGCTCGAACCGTTGCGCCAGCGCATGGAGTCGCTGTCGCGCGCAGAGCGCTTCGAAGAGGCCGCCGACGTGCGCGATCGCGCGGCCGCGCTCGCCCACGCGCTGCGCCGGCAGCGACGCGCCGACGCGATCCGCCGCGCGGGCCGTGTCGTGATCGAGATCCCCGGCGCCGGCGGCGCGATCCTCGACGAGGGGTGCCTCGCCTCCACGTTCGGGGCGGCGACCGAGCCCACGGCGCAGGGCGACGTCCCGACCCTGCCCCTGCAGCACGGGCCGGCCGCCGCGGTCGCCGATCCGGTCCCGTCCGGCGCGCCGGCGCTGCCGCTCACCAGCGCGAGCGGCGCGCCCTGGGCCGCGCCGCTCGCGCCGTTGCCGCGCGACAAGGCCGACGAGCTCGCCTGCGTGGTCTCCTTCCTCGAGACGAAGGCCCACCGCGTGCGCATCGTGCACTGCGAGAACGGCTGGTCCTCGCCGCTCCCCCCGCTCGCCACGTTCGAACCCCGCGAGCGCACGCCGCTGGCGTCCGCGCGCCGCCACTGACGGCGATCGGCCGACGCCGCTCGTGACGCATGGCTCGCGCCCCCTCGGCCGCTGGAGCGACCGGTACCCTGGGGGTGTGCGTGCGCTCCTGCTCATGATGGTCGTGACGCTGACGGCGGTCCTCGTCGTCCTCGGCGTGCTCATCGGCATGTTCTCGTACCGCCTCCGCCGGGCGAACCGCGTCGATCCCGATGTCGAGTCGCTGGCTCCCCTGCTGTGGCTGTGGCTGCCCGGCACCGCGCCCCGCCTCCATCGCCGCCTGCACGGGGCGATCGTGCCCATCGTGCGGATCGACGAGCTCGAGGCGGAAGCGCACCCCGTCGAGCGCACCCGGGTGACGCGCCGCCCGAAGGTCGACCCCGAGCCGCCACCGCAGAGCTCCGCGCCCCACCTCCGCGCGACCCTGCGGGCCCAGGCCGTGCAGCTCGATGCCGACGTCGTGCTCGCCGCCCGCCAACCGCGCGCGGTGCGGCGCCGGGCTCTCCGCTCGCTGGGCGCGCAGGTCGCCGAGCTCGAGCACCTCTCCCTCCGCCTCGTCCAGCACCACCGCCAGACGGCGGCGCCCGTGGCGACGGTCGGGCCGCACCCGATCGCCCCGACGACCCCGGCGGTGCTCGCCGACGTGGCCCAGCAGCTCGACGTGCTCGAGCAGGCCCACGACGAGGTGCTCCAGATCGAGCGGGCCAACGGCCTGGGCGACCCCGAGCTGCTGCTGCGCCAGGTCGCTGCACCGCAGCCGGCGCCGGTTGCGGCCCCGCACAGCGGCCCGCCCGCGGGCGCCCCGATCGCCCCGCCCGTCGGTGCACCGGCGTCGGCGCAACCCCCGCCCCCGCGCGGCCAACCGGTCAGCACCACGCCGCCGCCCGGACCACGACCGGCCCGCCCGCAGACGTCGCCCCCGTCGTGACGCGCGCCACGCGCGTCGCCCGGGCAGCCTGAGCGTCCCGCCCCCCACCTCCGGGAACGGTTACGGTGTGCGCGCTCACCAACCGCTGCGCAACGCCCCTCCCGTTGCGCGAACCCGACCAGGGGGTCATGCCGTGTCGGACGCACCGCCACCCGGTGGCTACCAACAACCCGGTGGCTACCAGCCGCCGCCGCAGCAACCGGCCTACCAGCCCCCACCGGCGGCGCCGCAAGCGCCCGGTGGGTACCAGCAGCCGCCGGGCTCCTACCAGCAGCCGCAGCAGTTCCAGCCCGTCAACCCGGCGCCCGCGTCGAGCAGCAACGGCTGCCTGAAGGCGTTCCTGATCGTGTTCGCGATCAGCATGGTGCTCGGCATCATCGTCGTGGTCGGCTCGATCCTCCTCGTCGGCAAGGCCGTCGACGACGTGGCCAAGTCCTTCGGGGTGGCCGACGCGGCCGACTACGACCTGCCGGCGGGCGACATCAAGTGCAGCGTCGACGAGGTGACCGGCGCGATGAAGGCATCGGGCACGCTGACCAACAAGAAGAACGGGCGGCAGGCCTACCAGGTCAAGATCGACTTCGTCGACGAGTCCAACACCAAGCTGGGCAGCGGCAGCGGGTTCACCGGTGACCTCAGCAAGGACCAGAAGGGCACGTGGGACACGCTGAGCTTCGACAGCAGCGCGGCCGACAAGAAGATCACCTGCAAGGTGGCCGAGGTCGACTACTCGATCTTCTCCACGAAGTAGGTCGTGGCGGGGCTCCACCCGCCGCCACCGGCCCCCGGGCCGGACGAACGACGAGAGGGAGTGCGCCAGGCGCACTCCCTCTTTCGCGCGCGGCCCCGGCCGATCGGTCTCGTCTGCCGGTCGGGTCGGCCAGCCGGGTCAGTCGATCTGCGAGGCGCGGACCGCCGCCGCGAGCGCCGCCGCGGCGGACCCGTCGTCGATCGACGCCGCCGCCCGCTCGATGCCGTCGGCGATCGTGTCGACGGCGCCGCCCACCACCAGCCCTGCGGCGGCGTTCAGCACGATGATGTCGCGATGGGGCCCGGCCTCGCCCGCGAGCACCCGCCGGGCGATGCCGGCATTCACCTGCTCGTCCCCGCCCTTGATCGCCTCGGCGGCGACGACGGTCAGGCCGAGCTCCTCCGGACGCACCTCGTGCTGCTCGACCGTGCCGTCGCGCAGCTCCCACACCGTGGTCGGGCCGGTCGTGACGAGCTCGTCGGTGCGGTCGTGCGCGTTCACGACCATCGCCCGGGTCAGCTGACGCTGCTGCAGCACCCCGATGAGCACCGGGGCCATCGCCGGGTCGCTGACGCCGATGACCTGTCGGCGCACCCGTGCGGGGTTCGCGAGCGGGCCGAGGTAGTTGAACACCGTCGGCACGCCGAGCTCGGCGCGCACGGGCCCGGCGTGACGCATCGCGGGGTGGAACGTGCGGGCGAAGCAGAAGCCCACGCCGGACTCCTCGACGCAGCGGGCGACGCCGGGGCCGTCGAGCTCGACCGTCAGGCCGAGCGCATCGAGCAGGTCGGAGGATCCGCTGGTGGACGACGCCTTGCGGTTGCCGTGCTTGCAGACCGGGACCCCTGCGCCGGCGACCACGAAGCAGGCCATGGTCGAGACGTTGAGCGCGTGCGCCCGCCGGCTCGGGGCCCCGCCGGTGCCGACGATGTCGATCGCGTCGATGGCAGGCGGCAGCGCGATCGGCGACGCCTCGGCCAACATCGCGTCGACCATGCCCACCATCTCGTCGACCGTCTCGCCCTTCATGCGCAGCGCGACGATGAAGCCGGCGATCTGCGCGTCGGTGGCGCGCCCCTCGAGGATCTCGTGCAGCGCGGCGCCGGCGTGCTCGCGCGTGAGTGCGTCGCCTGCGGTCAGCGTCGCCAGGGTGGCGCGCCACCCCCCGAGCTCTTCGAACGTTCCCATCGTCCCTCCCGGCCGCGCCCGCAGGCGCGGTCACCTGCGTGCCGACCGCCGCACGTTACGCCGTTCGCGCGGCGGGGCCGCGCGGTCGGGGCTCAGGCAGAGCGACGCCGCTGGCGGATGATGCGCCGCCGCTCGCGCTCGGTCGCGCCACCCCAGACGCCCTCACGCTCCCGGAACCCGAGTGCGTGCTCGAGACAGGACTCCCGCACCACGCACACGTCGCACACGGCCTTCGCCGGCTCGGCGGCCTCGTCGTCGTCGGGATCAGGGAAGAACATCGAAGGATCGAGTCCTTGGCAGGCTGCCTTCACTCGCCAGGGCTGGTTCATCAGGGCCGCGTCACTCCTCGAGGCGGTCGACGGATCGGTGCGATCGGCTGCGCCCCGGGACAGCAGCGCAGACCATCACAGCGAAGGAATCGGTGAGTATCGTCGGCCACCCCAAGGGATGTCCAAACGGGGCGCGCGCCTGCGCCTCAGACCGCGCCGGGCAGCAGGAGAAGGGCGGAAAGGGGCCGAGAAGGGATCACCCGCCGTTGACGAGATCGCTGGTGAGCTCGGCGACGGTCTCGGGGGGCAGCACGGCCTCGTGCTGGTATGCGGGGTGCGTCACCGCGACGACGACGGGGCCGCCGCCGGCGACGAACGCCTCCACCTCGGCGGCGTCGAGCGCGAAGTGGAGGTAGTGCACCGAGGCGGTGATCTCCTCTCGCGTGAGCTGCTTCTCGTGGTCTGCGTCGACGACGCAACGCACCACGGTGCGGGCGTCGTCGGACCCGAAGCGGAGCTCGATCGCCCGCTCGATGCCGACGAGCTTCGGGAGCCACTCCCGCAGCTGCGCATCGGTGGTGAGCTCGATGAACATCGTGGCCGCCAGCGATCCCGGATCGGGGATCAGCGGGTTGTAGATGCGCAGCTCGGTCTCGATGCCCTCGTCGCTGATGATCTTCTCGGCCCGGGCCATCTCCTGGATCTGGAACCGGATCGTCGACGCGTTCTCGAACAGCAGCGTCAGGATGGGCCCGAGGTGGACCCGGCGCTTCTTCTTGAGCGCGATGATCCCGGCGCGGAAGTCGGCGCGCTCTCGCTCGTAGGCCCGCAGGTCGGTGATGTCGGTCAACGTCAGCTTCGCCACGGGTCACCTCGGAGGCGGGGTGGCCGGCGGAGCCGGCCGCAGTTCGGGACAGCGTGCCGGTGATCCCTGCCCGCGACCGCGGGCAGGGATCACGCTCGAAGCACGATGCGGGCGTCGCCCGCGCGGAGCTCAGCTGAGGTGCTCGAGGCCCTCGCCGAAGCGGCCCGCGTGGCTCTTCTCCGCGCGCGCCAGGGTCTCGAGCCACTCGGCGATCTCCTCGAAGCCCTCTTCACGAGCGGTCTTCGAGAAGCCGGGGTACATCTCGGTGTACTCGTAGGTCTCGCCGGCGATGGCCGACTTCAGGTTGTTCTCGGTCGAGCCGACGGGCTCGCCCGTCGCCGGGTCGCCGACCTCACGCAGGAAGTCGAAGTGGCCGAACGCGTGGCCCGTCTCGCCCTCGGCGACGGAACGGAACAGGGCGGCGACGTCGGGGTAGCCCTCGACGTCGGCCTTCTGCGCGAAGTACAGGTAGCGCCGGTTGGCCTGGCTCTCGCCAGCGAACGCTGCCTTGAGGTTGTCGTGGGTCTTGCTGCCTTCGAGTGCGGGCATGTGCCTGTTCTCCTGTGGTTTTTGTGGCTTGGAACTGCTCTTGCTCGGTGGTGACGCGTGCCGTGACGGGACGGCGACGAGGGCGGCGTGAACCTACTCCGCGGCCCGCCCCTGCCCGGCACGTCGCCCCGCGCCGGGTCCTGCATCGGGGGCGCGGCGGCACGCCGCGCACCGACCGCGGAACACGATCTCCGTACGGGACACCTCGAACCCGTGACGCTGCTCGACGGGCACGTGGATGTCGGTGAGCTCGCCCGGCACGTCGATCACCGTGCCGCAGCCGTCGCACACCAGGTGCTGGTGCGCGTCGAGGTTCGGATCGAACCGGGCCGACCCCGTGCCGAGGTCGATCTGGGAGATCTCCCCCATGGCCGCCAGGTCGTTGAGCGTCTGGTACACGGTGCGCAGCGACACCGTGGGCATCTCGGCGATGACCCGCTCGTAGACCCCCTCCGCCGTCGGGTGCTGCGTGTTGCCGTCCAGCGCGCGGAAGACGCACTGGCGCTGCGGGGTCACCTTCAACCCCCGGGAGCGGAAGAGCTCGGTGAGCTCGGCGGGCGACTTCACGCCGGCACCCTACCGGCACCGCTCGCCAGTCTTCAACGATTGTTAGCAAGGAATCGCTGCAAGGAGTGGAGGGCGGAACTGGTGCACGCCGTGCACACGGCGACGCCCGACCACTTCGCTGACGAGGGTGTCACGGAGGCCGCCACCGCGGCGCCGCTCCCCTACGATGATCGTCCCGCCCCTCTCGTCCCCTTCCGCCTCACAGGAGCTGCTCCATGCCCGGCGCGTTCGATCGAACCGAGGCCCTCCGTCGCCTGTCCGACACCACCTTCGACGTGCTCGTGATCGGCGGAGGCATCACCGGCGCCGGGTGCGCCCTCGACGCCGCGAGCCGTGGCCTGCGGACGGCGCTCGTCGAGCGCGACGACTTCGCGTCGGGCACGTCGTCGAAGTCCTCGAAGATGGTCCACGGCGGCCTGCGCTACCTGCAGCAGCGCGACGTGCGCCTCGTCTACCAGGCGCTGCGCGAGCGGGCCCGGCTCATGAAGAACGCGCCGCACCTCGTGAAGATCCTGCCGTTCCTGCTGCCCATGTTCACGGGCAAGGACGGCATGGTGCCGTCGAAGATCGCCCGCACGGTGGGCGGCGCGATGTGGGCCTACGACCTGACCGGCGGCGCCCGGATCGGCAAGATCCACGAGCGCCTCACGGTCGACGAGGTGCTGCAGCACGTGCCCACCTTCAAGCGCGAGCGCCTCGCCCCCAGCTACCTGTACTACGACGCCCGCGCCGACGACGCCCGCCTCACCCTCACCCTGGCGCGATCGGCGGCGATCGACCACGGTGCCGTCGTCGCCAACCAGGCCAAAGTCGTCGCGCTGCGCAAGGACAGCGCCGGCAAGGTCATCGGGGCGACGGTCGAAGCCGACGGCGAAGCGATCGACATCACGGCCAAGGCCGTGGTCAACGCGTGCGGCGTGTGGTCGGACGAGGTGCGCGCGCTCGACGAGGGCCGGCACCCGGACTCGATCCGTCCGGCGAAGGGCATCCACATCACGATCCCGTCGCGCCTGGTGCAGAGCGACGTCGCCGCCGTCATGCCGGTGCCGAAGGACAAGCGCTCGATCTTCGTCGTGCCGTGGGGCGAGCTGACCTACGCCGGCACGACCGACACCGACTACGACGGTCCGCTCGACGACCCCCAGTGCACCCCGGAGGACATCGAGTACGTCCTCAAGACGCTGAACTACTCGCTCACCACGACGATCACCGAGCGCGACATCGTCGGCACCTGGGCCGGCCTGCGCCCCCTCGTGAAGGCCGCCTCGAGTGAGCGCACCGCCGACCTCTCGCGTCGCCACAAGGTCGCCGAGTCCGCCAGCGGCGTCGTCACGATCACCGGCGGCAAGCTCACGACCTACCGCGAGATGGCCGAGGACACGATCGACCACGTGGTCGACCACAACCTCGGGGTCGACGTGCTGGGGCGCATCGCCAAGCGCAGCCGCACCCGTCGTCTCAAGCTGCGCGGGGCCGAGGGCTACCTCGACCTCATGGACCGGGCCGCCACGATCAGCCGCACGCTCGACGCCGCCACGGTCGAGCACCTCGCCAACCGCTACGGCTCCGAGGCGCGCACCGTGATCGCCATGGCCGAGCGCGACGCGACCCTGGCCGAGCCGCTGGTGCCGGGGCTCCCCTACCTCAAGGCCGAAGCGGTGTACGCCGCGCGCTACGAGATGGCCCGGACGCTCGACGACATCCTCTCCCGGCGCACCCGCGCGCGGCTCCTGGCGCGCGACGACTCCGCCCACGCCGCCGCCGACGTCGCGGCGCTCGTCGCGGACGACCTCGGGTGGGATGCCGACGAGCAGGCCGCTCAGGTGAAACAGTTCACGGCACTGACCGAAGCCGAGCGCACCGCGGCGCACCTGCCCGAGACCGCGCTCGAAGAACTCCTGGGAGCCTGACATGGCGACGCCACACGACCTTCCCGCGGCCGGGCCCGGGGCGCCCACGGCGCCCATCGCGCTCGCCGGCGACCCGAGCGCCACCACCAAGCACCTCACCACGAAGACGGTGAAGGTGCCGCCGGCCGTCGTCGCGCGGCTCGAGGCCGTGGCCCCCACGACCGTCGACGCCGGCGAGCGGGCCGAGGCCAGTCGCGACTGGTGGCCGCTCGCGATGACGTGGGCCCTCGACAACCAGGTGGCCAACGTGGCGGGGGCCGTGGTGCGCCCCAGCGCGCCCGAGCAGGTGGGCGACGTCCTGCGCATCTGCAACGAGGCCAAGATCCCGGTGACGGCGGCGGCCGGGCGCAGCGGCGTCTGCGGATCGTCGGTCCCGCTCTACGGCGGGGTCGTGCTCGACCTCTGCGACCTCACCGGCATCCGCTCCGTCGACGACGCCTCGCTGACGGTCGACGTGCTGGCCGGAACCTTCGGCGACCACTTCGAGCACGAGCTGCGCAAGAAGCACGCGGTCACCTCGGGCCACTGGCCGCAATCGGTGTCGCTGTCCACCGTCGGGGGCTGGCTCGCCTGCCGCGGCGCCGGCCAGCTCTCGACGCGCTACGGCAAGATCGAGGACATGGTGATCGGCATGGACATCACCCTGGCCGATGGCACGGCGATCACGACCGGGGGCAACGCCCGCCAGGCGGCCGGCCCCGACCTCAACCAGCTCTTCGTCGGCAGCGAGGGCACCCTGGGCGTCATCACCGCGGCCCGGCTCCGCGTGCACCCGGTCCCGATCTACGAGCGGCGCAGTTCGTACGGCTTCACCTCGTTCAAGGACGGGCTCGAGGCCTGCCGCCGCATCTTGCGCCGCGGCGGCACCCCGGCCGTGCTCCGGTTGTACGACGAGGTCGAGTCGAAGCGGAACTTCGGTACCGAGGGCGTCAACGTGCTCCTCGTGCTCGACGAAGGTGAGCGCGGCGTCGTCGATCCCACCATGCGCATCGTCGACGACGAGTGCCGCCACGGCGAGAACCTCGGGCGCTCCCTCGTCGGCCGTTGGCTCTCGCACCGCAACAACGTCGACCAGCTCGAGCAGCTCATCGGCGGCGGTCTCGTCGTCGACACCATGGAGATCACGGGCCCGTGGTCCAAGCTGCCGGCGATCTACGGCGAGGCGGTGAAGTCGATCAGCAAGGTGAAGGGCACGCTCGCCGCCTCGGCGCACCTCTCGCACAGCTACCCCGACGGCGCCTGCCTCTACTTCACCTTCGCCGGCAAGGTCGATCCCGACCAGAAGGACGAGTACTACCGGGCGGTGTGGGATGCCGGGACCCACGCGGTGCTCAGCTGGGGCGGCTCGGTGAGCCACCACCACGGCGTCGGCATCAACCGCGCCCGCTTCATGCGCGAGGCGCTCGACGGCGGCCTCGACGTGCTGGCCGCGGTCAAGAAGGCGCTCGACCCCAAGGGCATCCTCAACCCGGGCAAACTCGGCCTGCCGAGCCCGTTCGGCCCCAACCCGTTCGCCGAGCCGTCCGCCCCGAAGGCGTGATGCCGCGCCCGGCCCCGGCCATCGGCGCCGCCCCCGGTCGAGGCGGCGCGCGATGAACGACCTCAACCTCGCCGCGATCGCCAAGGGCGCCGGCGTGGCGGCGGTCATCGCCGTGCCCGCCGGCATCGCCCAGAACCTCTCCGACCGCGGCTCGAGCCTGGCGTTCGCGCTGTTCCTGGTGGTGGTCGTGGCCCTCGTGGCCGGAGGGTTCGTCGCCGGGCGCGAAGAGCCCGACCGGGCGCTCACCCACGGCGGGCTCGCCGCGCTCGCCCTGTACGTCGCCGTGCAGCTGCTCGGCATCGTGGCGCGCGTCGCGCGGGGCGAGACCGTGACCTGGGTCTCGATCCCGCTGATCGGGCTGCTGTCCGCCTCGTGCGGGGTCATCGGCGGCTACCTCGCGTTCCGGCGTTCCCGCCGCGACGGGCGCACCGAGGCCGGGGCGAACGGTCCGGACACCGCAGAACCACGGGAGGCACTGTGAGCATCCTCGTCATCGACGTCGGCACCAGCGGGCTGCGCGCCGCAATCGTCACCCCGGAGGCCAAGGTCCTCCACGAGCGCTACCGCGAGGTGCTGCCCGACTCGCCGATGGCCGGCCTGGTCGAGTTCGACGCGACCACGCTCGCCGCCGAGGCCATCGACGTCGCTCGTCAGGTGCTCGCCGAGCACGGACCGGTCGACGGGGTCGGCATCACGAACCAGCGCGCCTCCACGATCGCCTGGGACCGCGCGACCGGCGAGCCGATCGCGCCCGCGCTCGGCTGGCAGGACCTGCGGACCGTCGGCGACTGCCTCGTGCTCGGGGCGGAGGGGTTCCGCTTCGCACCGAACATGTCGGCGACCAAGGTGAAGCACCTCCTCGACATGCACGACCCCGACCGCACCCGCGACCTGTGCTTCGGCACGGTCGACTCCTGGCTCGTGTGGAAGCTGTCCGAGGGCGCTGCGCACATCACCGACTGGTCCAACGCCGGCGTGACCGGGCTCGTCGACTTCGGCGCGAACGGCTGGGACGACAACGTCCTCACGAAGCTCGCGATCCCGCCGGCGATCCTGCCGACGATCGTCGACTCGACCGGCCACCTCGCGGAGGCGACGCTGCTCGACGGCGCGCCGCCGATCTGCGGCATCGCCGGCGATCAGCAGGCGTCGCTGATCGGCCAGGGCTGCGTGGCGCCCGGCCCGGCCAAGATCACCTTCGGCACCGGCGGCATGCTCGACACGGTGCTCGGCCCGACGCAACCCGGCTTCGAGACGCGCGGTGGCGGCGGCACGTTCCCGATCGTCGCGTGGTCGCGCGACGGCGCCTGCACGTGGGGCCTCGAGGCGATCATGCTGTCGGCCGGCACCAACGTGGAGTGGCTGCGCGACGACCTGGGCATCATCGAGTCGAGCGAGGCGTCGCACGAGGTGGCTCAGCAGTGCGAGACGACCGACGGCGTGGTCTACGTGCCGGCGCTGCTCGGCCTCGGCACGCCCAAGTGGGACTACGGCGCGCGAGGCACGTTGCTCGGCGTCACCCGCGGCACGGGGCGCCCGCAGATCACGCGGGCCGTGCTCGAGGGGGTCGCCCAGCGCGGCGCCGACCTCGTCGAAGCCGCGGAGACCGACAGCGGATCCACGATCCACAGCCTCCGCGTCGACGGGGGCATGAGCCGCAACCCGACGTTCATCCAGGCGCTGGCCGATGCGACGCAGCGCCCCGTCGAGGTGTCGCCGGTCGTCGAGGCCACGACGCTCGGCGCCGCGTTCCTCGCCGGGCTCGCCGTGGGCACCTGGGGCGGGCTCGACGACATCGCCGCCACCTGGGACCCGCACACCGCGGTCGAGCCCGGTGCCCCGCTCGACCGCGAGAAGTGGGCCAACGCCGTCGAACGCGCCACGGCGTGGTTCCCCGAGCTCTCCGGGCTCGACTTCTGACCGTCGCCGGCGCGCTCGGGACCATCCCGTCCCCGCTCACTACGCTCCTGCGCATGCGCATCCCTCGTCGGTTCGCCATCGTCCCCGTGACCGTCGCGCTCGTCGTCGCCACCGGCGCCTGCGCCAAGAGCGCCGACACCACGACCGCGCCGACCTCGGCCCCGTCGACCGCTCCCGGAAGCACCCCGCCGACGACGCCCGGGAGCACCCCGAAGACCACCTCCGGCGCGACGCCCGGCACGACCGCCGGCACGACGACGGCGGTCAAGTCCCCCAGCACGAGCGCCACGCCGACCACCGCCACGAGCGCCACGCCGAAGGCGAACGAGGTGGTGATCAAGGACTTCCTCTTCGGTCCGGACACCCTGACCGTGAAGGCCGGGACCGAGGTCGTCTGGACGAACGCCGACGAGTTCGACCACTGGGTCCTCGCCGACGACAAGACGTCGTTCGACTCCAACCGGCTCGCGCAGGGCGCGACCTACGCCCACACCTTCGCGACACCCGGCTCGTACCCGTACTTCTGCAACATCCACAACCAGATGAAGGGCACGATCGTCGTCTCGTAGGGCGCCGCGCACCGCCGCGGCGGCGACGACCTGACCGTGGGCCGGCGGCCTTGCCGGCCGCGAGCGGGCACCGGCCCGCTTTCCATTTCGCGGGGACCCCCCACTACGATGCGGGCCGCTTTCCCCATCCCGTCCCCGACCGACAGAAGGACGCACCGCATGGCATCCAGGGACCTCCGCCGCCTCGCCGCGGAGACCGACGAGCAGCCGCCCGAGGCGCGGCGCTCCGTCGACGACCGTCGTCGCTTCCTGACCCGGGCCGCAGCCGGTGGCGCCATCGCCTTCGGCGCCTCCGTGATCCCCCTGGCCACGCTGCTCGAGGGTGCGTCCGCGCAGACCACCGCCGGCACGACGGCGGGGTCCACCCCGGGCACGACGGCGGCGAAGAAGGTCGTGAAGCCGAAGATCCAGGGCGGCGACCTCACGACGTTCGTGTTCCTGCAGACGATCGAGCTCGCCGGCGTCGAGCTGACCAAGTCGATCATCGAGACCGGCCGGTTGACCAACGCCAACGCGCAGACGGCCCGCGAGTTCGCGGCGCATCACCAAGAGCACGCCGACAAGCTCGCCACCTTCCTCGGCAGCGAGGCGCTCAACGTCGCGAACCCCACGCTCGTCCTCGAGTTCGCGCCCAAGATCACCGGCGCCCAGACCGAGGCGGACCTGCTCAAGATCGCGATGAACCTCGAAGACGGCATGACGGCGACATGCGCCTACGCCCTCGGGGTGCTCGAGGGCTGGGAGACGGCGGGGGTCGTGTCCACGATCATGCCCGTCGATTCGCAGCAGGCCCTCGTGTGGTCGCAGCTGTCGTCCCCCGACACCGACGCGTGGAAGAGCAACATCACCACGTACATCCCGGCGTTCCAGAGCGAGACGGGCGCCTTCGCTCCTTCGAAGTACCCGAGCTGAGGCGAGAGGAAATCCAGATGGACTTTGCACGTGACGAAGTACGACGTCAGCTGCGCGAGAGCCAGCGGGACCACGAGGCGGCGCAGCCGCTCTTCGACGAGGCGCTCAAGGTCGCCTTCGACCCCGACAGCGGCACGGCTCCGCAGGACAAGGCCCGGCTCCTCGGCCTCCCCGATCGCCGCGGGTTCCTGAAGCTCGGCGGCTTGTCCGTGGCGATGTCCGCCGTCGCGGTGGCCTGCGTCAACGACAAGAAGGAGCCGGTCCAGCTCGCGCAAACAGGCACCTTGCCCGCCACGACCTCGACGGCGGTGGCGCCCGATCCGGGGAGCCCGCAGACCGACGCCACGCTGGTGCTCACGGCCATCTCCATCGAGCGCCTGGCCATCGATGTCTACCAGTCGGCGCTCGACTCGGGCTGGCTGACGACCCCGCTGCTGCAGGACGCGGCCAAGTACTTCCAGAGCCAGCACAAGGAGCACGCGGCCTCGCTGTCGGCCACGGCGACCCAGATGGGCCAGAAGCCGACGGACGTCAAGGCGAACGAGTACATCAAGACCAACGTCGTCGATCCCCAGGTCAAGATCATCACGACCGCGGGCGCCCCCACGGCCACCCAGAACGAGACGCTGAAGCTCGCGCTCGAGCTCGAGGATGCGGCGGCGCAGACCTACACCCTGGCCGGTGGTGTGCTGACCAAGGCGGCGCTGCGGCAGGCGATCATGTCGATCGGCGCGATCGAGGCCAAGCACTACTCGGTGCTGGCCGGCGCTCTGCAGCTCCAGCAGGTGCCGTTCGCGTTCGGCCACACCAACCTGGCCGCGCCCCCCGAGTCCTACGTGCAGCCCAACGGGCCGGTCGCCGCCTCGAGCACGGCGACCACCAGCGGCGCCGGCACCGGCGGCGGGGTCAGCGTCGGCAGCACGCCTGGCGGCACCGCCCGTCCCGGCACCACGGTCAAGTAGGTCGCCGACCGGGCTCTTCGCGCATTCGTGAACCAAGCTCCCTGCCGGCGCCGTAGAAGGTGGTGCCGTCCGTTCCGGACGCCAGTGGAGTAGAAAGATCGCACTGCGTTTGCTGGTGCGGGCCGATGCACGAGGAGAGGGACCGACGATGAGTCGTTCAGGACGGACCAAGGCGGGATTGGTTGTCGTGGGGCTGAGCCTCCCGCTGTCGTTGATGGGCTGCAGCTCGTCGACCCCGGAGGTCACGTCGTCGGCGTCGACCACCGCGGCGCCGACCACCGCCGCGGCGGCGGTGAACCAGGGCGCCAACATCACGATCCGCGAGTTCGAGTACACCCCGGCCGACGTCACGGTGAAGGCGAACCAGACCGTGACGTGGACGAACCAAGGTTCCGCGAAGCACACCGTGACGGCCGAGAAGGGCCAGGCGATCGACTTCAAGTCGCCGACGCTCGCCAACGGCGACGCGCCCTTCATCCAGAGCTTCGGCACGCCGGGCACCTACAAGTTCTTCTGCAGCGTGCACCCCGACAAGATGAAGGGCACGATCACCGTCACCCCCTGATCCGTCGTCTGGCGCGAGGTACGTGGCGGCCGTGGTGGCTGTCGGCGCGTTCGGGCCTACGATGCCCAGGCGATGGTGAGTCGGCCGGGTGACCGCGGCACGGCGTGACGTCGGTTCGCCGACGCCGCGACCGCGTCGAGGAAGGTCGGGGCTCCGACGAGCAGGGTGCTGGCTAACGGCCAGGCAGGGCGACCTGACGGAAAGTGCCACAGAGAACAGACCGCCGATGGCCCGGGCAACCGGGCACAGGCAAGGGTGAAACGGTGGTGTAAGAGACCACCAGCGCCTCGGGTGACCGGGGCGGCTCGGCAAACCCCACTCGGAGCAAGGCCAAATGTGTGCACGGGCCGCTCGTCCCGACGCTCCCCCGGGAGCGTCAGCACACTGGTAGGCCGCACAGATGGATGGTCACCAGAGCGTCGGGAGACGCCGAACAGAACCCCGCCTACAGGCCGACTCACTATCGCCACCCCGCCTGACCTGCGGAAACGTCACTCCCCCGCGAGCGCGCCCCGCGTCTGCCCCGCGGAATTCGTGAAGAACGATTCCACCGCCTGCCGCGTGCGATCCTCGCTGTCCGGCCAGAGGTGCCCGTAGGTGTCCAACGTCTCGACGGCCGACGCATGTCCGAGTCGGGACTGCACGACCTTGACGCTTTCGCCGAACTGGATCAGCGCGCTCGCGTAGGCGTGGCGCGTCGCGTGGAACGTCGTCCCCTTGGGCAACTCCGCCGCGGTCGCAGCGTCGCGCCATTTCTGCCCGATTGCTGACCGGCGCACGGGTCGCCCGTCGTGGGTCGTGAAGATCAGCCCGTCCTCGGCGCGCGCCGGGAACTGGCGCAGGTGCTCCGAGAGCAGGACAGCCACCGAGTCCGGCAGCGGAACCGTCCGGTAGCTCGCTCGAGTCTTCGGAGGGCCGAAGTCGGGAACGCCCTTGCTGGGCGTAACCATCTGGCGATCGACCTTCACCGTCCGGCGCAGGAAGTCGACGCGGTCCAACGTCAGGCCCAGGACCTCGCCCTGACGGAGCCCGGTGCCGGCAGCGAGCCAGACGGCCGCCTGCCACCGCTCGGGCATCGCTGCCGCGACGGCTTCGAGCTGCTCGAGCGTGAGCGGCACGACCTTGTGGTCCCGATCCTCTTTCGGCAGCCGGATCCCGTCGCAGGGCGTGCGGGCGATCAGCCGGTCACGCGCAGCAGCTTTGAACACCGCCGAGACGTGGCGGTAGATCGTTTCCACCGTGCCCGCCGCGAGCTCGGCGTCCAGCGCCTTCACGAGCGCCTGAACGTGGCTCGGGCGGATCGACGCCAGCGGGCGCGCTCCGATCGACGGATATACCCGCGTGCGGAAGTGGCTTTCCACCGCCGACGCCGTGCCCGGCCGATGGACCTGCACGGAGCGCCACTGCTCGGCGAAGGTCTCGAAAGTGATCTTGCCGGCGAGCGGGTCCACGTAGTCGCCGCGGCCCTTCGCGACTTCCTGCTCGGCGAGCCAGTTCCGCGCCTCGCGCTGAGTGCGGAAGCTCTTGCACTTCTCCTTCCCGAGCGGATCGCGGTGGCGCGCCTCGTAGGGCTTCTCGCCCGTGTAGCCGCGCTCGCGCTTGCGGAGGTCTCGAATGTGCGCCATCTACTTGCCTCCTGCTCGGCGGACCGGAGGAATCATGCCGGCGTCTCGCGCCAGGCTGACCCATCGGGCCGCGTTCCGATAGCTCGTGTTGAAGTGCTCGCGCACCGTCTCGACTGGACGCTCGTCAGCGCCGTTGAACACGTCAGCGACCCGCTGCAGGTGGTCGGGAGTGTTCGCGTAGCGCCTCGTGCGCTGAAACGTGTCTGCCGCCCGTTGCGAGACGTTCGGGGCGTCATCCTCGCGGGCGAACATCAAGGCTGCGTAGCGAGCCGCCTCGACGCGCATCTCGTCGGCATCGAACTTCGCCAGGAATGACTTCGTGATGACCGGCATCGGGCCGTCCTCGTTGAAGGGGAACTGGCCGACCGAGAAGTGCTGCAACACGTACTCGTCTCCGACGAGCCCGATCGTGAGGACAACGACCAGGTTGCGCGACGGGTACAGGAACTCGATCTCCGCCGACGTGGGCAGGCGGAGACCGCTGACCATGACGGGCGGATCGAACTTGCGGGGCGTGAGGATCGGTTCGCGTGCTGCCATGCATGACATGTTGTCACGTCATGACATGCATATGCAACTTCCGTGCAGTTAGCCCTTCCCGACTTGCACCGAATTGCACACGATGGGCCCATGACAACCCAACGCATACCCCGCCCGGCGATGCCGGACCCGCCCGCACGGCCCCGGCTCACGAAACTGGCGACCGTCGAGAGCACGCCCGGTTACGCCTGGGCCTCCGTGCGCTGGCTGCGCCGGCAGATCTACGAAGGCCAGCTCCCCTCGCACAAGGTGGGTGGCATCGTGCTCGTGGACCTGGACGACCTCGACGCCCTGGTCGACGCCGGACGACGGACCCTCGCGTCGTGAGTCCGCCCCAACGAGAACGACCGCCCCGGGCACGGGCGGTCGTTCGGTCATCCATTGCGGCGGGCGACACCTCGCAGGGTAGTCCCCTGCTGCGCTACGTGGAAGGACGACACGGCGTGCCCGTCGTCGCCACCTCGAGCGCGTCCGGTCTGCGCCGCCGTGCCCATGTCCTGCTCGACGTCATGCGCGGCGACGTCGCCGAGGCCATCGACGCTCTCGCGTGGGGCGGCAACCCCGCGGCCGACGCCCTGATCGAGCAGGCCGGCAGCCGAGGGCGGGCGCGCGACGCCCTCATGGACGCCGTGCGCGAGCGCGCCGACATGCGGGAGGCCGGGTGAAGACCGACGAGATCAGCGCCGCGCTCGCCCGCGCCAGTAGCGCCGTGCTCCCGGGATCCCCATCCAGACAAGATCAAGATGCCGACGGCACCGCGGTGGCGAACCCGCTCGCGCGCCGCATCCGTAACGCCCTGCTCGGCACGGCCGACGTGAAGGCCATCGAACCGCCGCCCGCTCTGGTCGACCAGCTGCTCTACCTCGACTCGCTGGCGATGCTCTACGGCGGCTCAGGGCTCGGGAAGACGTTCCTGGCGATCGACTGGACGCTTCACGTCGCGCACGCCTCGTGGTGGCAGGGCCGGGCCGTCAAGGGCGTCAGGGCGCTCTACGTCATCGCCGAGGGCGCCAGCGGTGCAGGCATCCGCACGACCGCATGGGAGACGCACCACGGAGCGTTCACCGAAGCGCACCCGGTCGACTGGCTGCCGTGGGCGGTCAACGTCTCGGATCCGGCGTGGGCGGGCGCGCTCGCCGAGGTCGTCGCCGAGGGCGGCTACCAGCTCGTCGTGCTCGACACGTTCGCCCGCTGCGTCGTCGGCGCCGAAGAGAACAGCGCTCGGGACGTCGGCGCCATCGTCGCCAACCTCGACCACATCCGGCGCGCGACGGGCGCGTGCGTCCTGCTCGTGCACCACTCCGGAAAGGACTCATCGGCCGGCGCCCGCGGCTCGAGCGCCCTGCGTGCCGCGATGACGACCGAGCTCGAGCTGACGGGCGAACCCTCGCGCCTCGTGCTGCACACCAGGAAGCAGAAGGACGCTCCCGAAGCGAACCCCATCACGCTCTCGCTGCGGGCCGTGGGCGAGTCCGTGGTCATCGACCGCGCTGGCAGTGATGACCCCGAGAACCTGCCCGCGAGCGTGGCAGCGACCCTCGTGGCGCTCGAGCAGATCGACGTGCCCGGAGGTGTGCCCGCGAGCGCCTGGCTCAAGTCAGTGGATGTTCCCGAGCGGACCTTCTACCGACACCGAAAAGGGCTGCTTGACCAGGGCTTAGTCATCAACGTGGGCACCGAGAAGCAGCCCCGCTACACCGCGGTTGTGGGTGAGTCCGATGCTGCCTGACCGGGTGTCACTGCCAACTGCCACCCCAAAGGGGTGTGGCAGTGGCGGCAGTAGTTGGGGCACCGCTGCCGTGGCAGTGAGTGGCAGTGCCGTGGCAGTGGCAGTGCTCTGTGGTTTTCGGGCCGTGAGTAGAAGGGCGGCAGCTCGGCCTGCTTGGCGGTCATCGAGTCAGGGATCGGACCGGGCCCCAGGGGCTACCTCATTCCCTGCCCGCCCACGAGCCGAAGCAGCCCGTCCTGCTTTCATGCATCCGTTGCGTTTTTCCCCAACCCCACGGGTGGACCGATGAGCCTGCCCAACGGTGGACGGAACACCGCGGCTTGGCGGCGTGCTCGTGAGCGCGTCTACGCCACGCAGACCCACTGCGCCTACTGCGGCCTGTACGTCGACCAGACGCTCCCTCGGACGCACCCGATGGGTCGAACCGTCGACCACCCTCACGAGCTGCAGGAGGGCGGACACCTGACCGACCAGGCGCTCGTCTTGGCCCATCGCTCCTGCAACTCGAGTAAGGCGCTGCGCACCCGCAACGCCAAGCGCTCGAGCAACGGCCAGAGCCCCAGCCGCAGCTGGCCGCGCAACGTCTCCTCACGCGACTGGTGACCCAGGGGCGCCGTGCGTTCCTTGTCCACCTCCCCGAAGCAGCCCGGACTGCTTTGGATTTCCCTCTCCGACGCGTTGGGACTCGCCCGATGCGCCGCCAGCCCACCACCACAAGCCCACGAGAGCGCCCGTGCGCTTCTCTCCCCGCATCCGAAAGGCCCCGGCGATGAAGTCCCGAGAGCAGTACCTGACCGATATGGCGCTCGCCCGCATCGAGGCCGGCGAGTACCTCGAGCCCGAGAACCTGCTGCGCCGCGCGACCGACGACGACCTCGTGGTCTTTCGCGAGACGGCGATGGCGTCGCGGAATCGGTTGTTCCAGACGAACCCGGAGGACTATCGCGTGCAGTACCTGACGGAGATGGCGCGCCGCTTCGCGACTGAGACGGAGCGCCGGCAGGAGATCCGGCGCCGGCAGGACCCGCGGCAGTGGACGGGCGCCGAGCAAGCGCACTTCCACAACACGGGTTGTGTACCATGGGGGTCAGACGCCGCTGCCGGCGATCGGCTCCGACTCGAATCGGGAACGCTGGTCGGGCACTCCGCTGGCGATCGGTTCCGACTGGTCGGGTGGATGCGGGCCCATGGTCGCCCCCCGCTTGTCGCGGGCGCGTGCGAGTGGTTCCGCCGAGTCGTTCCCCTTTCCCTGCGCCGCGCGATGCGCGGGCGCCTGAGCCGAAAAGGCTGAACCATGACCCAGACGATCGACGACCTGACCGTGGAGCGAGCGCGCTACCTGAACCAGGTGGACGACATCCTCAACACCGCCCGTGAGAACAACGTGGAGCCCTCCGCGATGGAGCTGCGGGACCTCGAGTACGCCAACCGTCGCGCCGATGAGCTCGCGGAGCAGATCTCCCGGGCGCGCACGGCTGCCGGCGCCCGCTCCGACATCCTCCCGAACCCGATCGGCGGCTACGAGATCGCCGAGGCGAGCCGTTCCCTCGACGCCCTGTTCTGGGCCACGAACGACGTCGTGCGCGCCGGCAAGATCTCGGCCAACGGCGCCAAGTTCCTGCCCGACCCGAACGGCGCCACGAACACCGTCGAGCGTGCCGTGATCGGCTACGGCCCGAACGGCTCCCCGGTCCACGCCCCGCGTCTCGCGGAGTACGGCGACCGGGCCGGCGTCGTGCGGTCGTTCCAAGAGCTGGTCGCCGAGATGCAGATCTTCGGTGCCCTGATCGACCGCTCCGTGAAGTCGGGCGGCGAGGGCTTCGAAGTCGCCCGCGCCCACGCCATCTACCGCGACCGCTGGCAGCACATCTGCCGTGCCATGGACGTCGACACGTCCGGCGAGGGCGGCGCCTGGGTGCCCACCGGCATCGGCGGATCCGTCCACGAGAAGGTCCGCGCCATGGGCAAGGTCGCCCCGCTGTTCGCCCGCATCGACATGCCGTCCAACCCGTGGAAGTGGCCTGTTGAGGGCTCCGACGCGGTGGCCTATCGCGTTGGGGAACCCGTCAGCGACACCGAGAGCAAGTTCACGGCCAGCACGCCCGGCACCGTGGCGCCCACGTTCGACGCCGAGATCTTCGGTTCCCGCGTCCTGATCTCGCGGTCGGTCGACGCGGACAGCGCCGTCGCGGTCGTCCCGTTCGTGCAGAACAAGCTCGCCCGCGCCCACGCCACCGCGGAGGAGCGCGCCATCCTCGACGGCGACACCGACGGCACGCACATGGACAGCGACGTGGGCGCGAGCACCACCGACGCCCGCACGGCGTGGGACGGTCTGCGCAAGCGGGGCCTGGCCCAGACGGCGAGCGCCCAGACGACGTGATGTTTTTTACGTCTATTTGTGAACGTGCCATGTGGCCTTATCGCGATCCTCGCTCCTGGCGTGCCTTTGTCATTGACATAGGCCATGCCGAATATATGTTTTCTGAGATGTGCGGGGCTCTCGATA
>CAYUOL010000084.1:0-22364 GCA_964446345.1 uncultured Iamiaceae bacterium
CTCCTCGCCGACGGTCTCGCCCGCCCCGAGGTCGGCCGCGTCGAGCCCGTCGTCGACGGCGAGTGCGTCCTCGTCGTGGCCCGGACCCGGTTCGAGCGCGACGCCACCGGCGCGGCTCGCCGTGGCCGCGGTCGCGGCGCCGACCGTCGCGGCGGTCTTCGCCGCCTTGGCCGTCGGGGCGGGTGGGGCCGGGGCGCCCCCCGCCGGCTCGCCGGGCGGGGCCGGTCGCGCGGGGCGCGCCGCTCGACCCGGGCGCGCGGCCCGTGCCGTGCTCCCGGCGGTGCTGCCCGTCGTGCTGCCCGTCGTGCTCCCGTCGGATCCGGCGTCGGCCCCCGCCGCGGTCGGGCCGGGGTCGGGAGCGGTCGATCCGGAGTCGGGAGCGGTGCTCGGCTCGTCGGTCTTGCTCATGGGGACCCCTTTGCCGTCGTGGGCACGTAGATCGTCGTGGTCGGCCCACCCGACGGCGCTCTGGTGGTTGTGGTCTCTTCGGGCGCGGTCGCGCAGCTCTCCCCGCAGTCCTCGCCCTTGTCGACCGGCTTGGCCGGCAGCGTCGGGCTGGTGAGCGTCGGGGTGACGATGCACGGACCGTTGCAGTCGTGGGGGATCTCGGGGATCGTCGCGGTGTCGGGGATGTGGCGGATGCCGCTGCTCGGGGCGGGCAGGAGGCCCGGTGGCGTGAACTTGATCTCGGGCACGCCTTCGAGTGCACGGTTCATGAACGCGTTCCAGGTGCGCGCCGGCCACGTGCCGCCGAAGACCTGCCCGACGCCCTTGATGTTGACGAGCGGCTTGGGCGTGTCGCTGTAGCCCATCCACACCGCCGTCGCGAGCTGCGGAACGAACCCGACGAACCACGCCGCCTTGTAGTCCTGGGCGGTGCCGGTCTTGCCGCCGGCCATGCGCCCGAGCCGCACGGCGTCGTGCGCGGTGCCGGCGCCGCTCTCGATGGGGCCTCGCAGCAGGTCGGCGGTCCAGTCGGCGGCCGCCGCGTTCAGCACGCGCTTGCCGTGCGGTGCGGTGTTGTCCTCGAGCACGGCCCCGTCGGGGCCGCTGATGCGCGCGACAGGCGTCACCCCGGGCTTCACGCCGTGGTTGGCGATCACCGAGAAGCCGGCCGCCATGTCGAGCGGCGACACCTCGAACGCGCCCAGCGTCAGGCCGAGGTTGTAGTGGCCTTCCTTGTTCTTGGCCGGGATGGTGATGCGGCTGACGCCGAGGCGGTTCGCGAGCTCGGCGACGTTGTCGGGGCCCAGGTCGAGCACGAGCTGCGCGAAGTACGTGTTGACCGACTGCGCCGCGGCGGTGCGCATCGTGATGATGCCGCCGGTGCCGCCCCGGATGGCGCAGCTGCCGCCGCAGCCGGCGATGTTCAGCACGCCGGGCGCGAAGTACTCGGTGTCCGCGCTGTAGCCCTCCTCGAAGGCCTTCGCGACCGTGAACGCCTTGAACGACGACCCGGGTTGCATGCCGAGCGACCCGCCGAGCGCCAGGTTGACCTGGCTCGCGTTCCAGTCGCGGCCGCCGACGAGGGCCTTCACCATCCCGGTCGCCGGCTCGACCGACACCAGGGACATCTCGAGCGGCGGCGCCGTGCCCGACAGCGTGTTGCTCACGCTCTCCTCCGCCATCTGCTGCAGGCGGGGATCGATGGCCGCGATGATCGTGAGGCCACCGCGGTAGAGCGTGTCGGGCCCGTAGTTGTCGAGGATGTAGGTGCGGATGTAGTCGAGGTAGTACGGGTACTTGCCGTAGTTGGCCGCCGGCGGGGGGTACACGACCGTCATCGGCTTCGGCGGGGGCCCGTAGCCCGCGTACCAGATGGCCTGATCGGTCTGGGCGTTGAAGTCGGCCTCGCTGAGCATCCCGAGGTCGCGCATCTCGCGCAGCACGTTCTTGCGGCGTTGATCCGCCACGGCGAGGTTCTCGCGCGGCCCGTACTTCGAGGGCGCCGGGATGATCGCGACGAGCATCGCCGCCTCGGAGGCCGTGAGCTCGGCGACGCCCTTGTGGAAGTACGTCTCGGCGGCCGCGGCGGCGCCGTACGCGCCGGCCCCGAAGTACACCGAGTCGAGGTACTCGAAGAGGATCCGCTCCTTCGCCTCGCGCTCGGCCGCGTCCGCGTCGAGGTGCTGCTCGCGCGCGATCTGATCGGTCAGGTCGCGCTCGAAGCGCGTGGCGAGGAGCACCTCGTTGAACTTGCGCTCGGTCGAACGCTCGCGGGTGAGGTAGCGATCGCGCACGAGCTGCTGCGTGATCGTCGACCCGCCCTGCACCGTGGTGCCGCTCTCGTAGTTGGCCATGGCCGCGCGCACGAGACCGAACGGATCCACCCCTCGGTGGGACCAGAAGGCGCGATCCTCGGAGGCGACCGCGGCGTCCTTGAGCACCTGCGGCACGTCTTCGCGCTTCATCGGCTTGGTGAGCTCGAACTCGCGGAACTCACCGATCTGCTCGCCGAGCTGGCCGTCGGCCGCCGCGAGGAACACCTTCGACGGCTGCGCCTTGAACTGCGGGCGCGCCGTGGGCACGGTTCCCTCGAGGTTGCCGTACACGAGCGTGCCGATGCCGACCGCGCCGGCGGTGACGACGAAGACAGGGATGCACACGACCGCGATCACCAACACGCGCGAGAACTTGCGGAGGAAGCGGCGCCAGGCCGGTCGGCGCAACATCTAGGGGTTGGCCTTCTTGGTCGTGGTGGTGGTGCTGCTGGGCCGCGTGGTCGGCGGGGTCGGCGGGCGCGTCGGCGGGGTCGTCGTCGGCGCGGGACGCGTGGTGGGCGGCGGCGGCGCCGTGGTGGGCGCCGGCGGCGCCGTCGAGGTCGTGGTGCCGAAGATGTCCTCGAGGCTCAGGCCACCCGGCAGGCAGTTGGGCAGGCCGACCGCGAGCGCCTTGTCGCCGCTGCCGATGATGACGGAGTGCACGCCTTCGCCCTCGCAGATGACGGTGAAGAGCGCCATGCCGTCGGATCCCGTCGTCTTGACGTCGCCGCCCTCGCCGTCGACCTTGATGCCGCTGTCGACGGGGGTGAGCTGCACCTCGCGACCCTCGACGCCCGTGCCCACGACGATGCCGTCGTCGTTGACCTCGGTCTTCGAGTACAGCGCCCGGAACGTGACCTTCTGACCGACGTGCGGATCGGCGACGTCGAGCGCTCCCTGCAGCGACTCGCCCTCGAACTTCTCGGTCACGAGGTCGAGCCCGGCCTCACCGTGATCGGCGGCGAGGAACAGCGCCGGCGGCTCGATGACCGCCAGGTTGGGCTTCTGGAACGCCCGCACGCGGTAGCGGCCGCCGAGGATGTCGTGCGCCTCGTACTTGCCGTCCTTGTTCGTGCGCACGTCGAGCTGCCCGAAGTCGGGCCCCACGAAGCGCTCGAGCCGGACGACGGCACCTTCGACCGGTCCGTCGGGGCCGAGCACGACCCCGAAGATCCTCGAGGTGCCGCCGGCGACCGGGAGGATCGGGCGGGAGTGGTCGTAGTCCTTGACCTTGGACAGCACCGGTGGGATCTGGGCGCCACGGGTGTCGGGAGCGATGAAGTTGTCGGGCACCGGCAGCGTCACCGGCACGGTGACGTTGGCCCCGACCGCCAGTTCGGGCGGCACGGTGTCGGGCAACGTCGTGGTGGCGACCGCGCGCTGGTCGCCCGTGCCCGAGCACGCCGAGAGGGCCACGGCGGCGCCCAGCAGAACCGCCAGCAGCACGAGGACCCGCCGCGGGCTCCCCCGACCGACCCGCGAGCCGACGTGAGCGGGCGCGTCGACAGGCTGGAGGCGCCGCCGGCGGCGACGCGTGGGGTGCTGCATCACGTTCCTCGGAACCGGCGGGAGGTGCAAGAGAGCGTATAACGATGCCACTCCCCGCCCGGAAAACCAGGTCAGGCCGCAGGTCAGGCGATGCGGCGGGGGTTGTCGCCCGTGAGGTCGAGCACCACCGTCGGCGCCGCCGCATCCTCGGCCACGGCGAGCTGCTGGGACACCGCGTCCCACTCGTGCTGGGCGGCCTCGAACTCGTGGCGAGCGAGCTCGAGGTGGATGTCGGTGGTGGGCACGCTCGTGCGCGCCGTCAGGTAGTCGCGGAAGGTCGTGAAGCCGTGGCGCCGCAGGACCTGCTTCTCCTTGAGCTTCGCGGCCTCCATGCTCTTCTGGGCCCGCTGCTCCTTCGCCGCCGTGATGAACTGCGCCTGGGCCCACAGCAGCTCGGTGTGGGCCTCCTCGATCTCGTCGTTGCGGGCGGTGACGCTGGCCAGATCGGGCTTCGCCGCCTCGGCGGCGTGCTCGGCCTGCAGCAGCTGCGCACGCGCGCTGGCGAGCCGTTGCAGCAGCGCCACGACCTCCTTGTCACTCGGCCCCACAGGACCCACCACCTCGTCGTCACGCGCTTCGGTCATCGGTTGCACCAGCACTTCCCCTTGTCCACCCCTGGCCACCACGGCGACCAGAACCTGTCAACACACACCTGGCAGAGCACACCTGAACCACGGGAACCACGACTCGGACCCGACTGCACGAGGGGACACCCCCCGGCGCCCCGACGGACCACCCACCAAGCGGGCCGGCGTCGCGCGTGGGTCATTGTCCCGCGCGATCCCCGGCTCCGCAACGGGCACGCGACCAGGAACAGGCGGGCATCGGCTCGTCACCCGAGAGACCCGACCGGAGGTCGGTACGCTTGACGGGCTTCGTCCGCCACCTCTGGATCGGGTCATGTCCACCTCCCCCCGCCCTGCCGTCGTCCTGCTCTCGGGTGGGCTCGACTCGGCCACGTGCCTCGCGATCGCCCAGGACGAGGGGTTCGTCGTGCACGCCATCTCCTTCCGCTACGGGCAGCGCCACGACATCGAGCTCGTCGCCGCCGCGGAGCTCGCGGCCCACGCCGGGGTCGAGCAGGTCGTGGTCGACCTCGATCTGCGGACCTTCGGTGGCTCGGCGCTGACCGCCGACATCGCCGTGCCGAAGCACGACACCGTCGACGACCTCGAGCCGCACGACGAGCCCGGCGGTGCCATCCCGATCACCTACGTCCCGGCGCGCAACACGATCTTCCTCTCCTACGCCCTCGCGCTCGCCGAGGTGCGCGGCGCCCGTGACCTGTTCATCGGGGTCAACGCGCTCGACTACAGCGGCTACCCCGATTGCCGCCCGGAGTACATCGAGGCCTTCGAGGCGATGGCGAACCTCGCGACGAGAGCGGGGGTCACCGATGCGGCATCGGGCGACGATCGGGACCGCCTCCGGATCCACACGCCACTGATCGACCTCACCAAGGCCGAGATCATCAAGCGGGGCCTGACCCTCGGCGTCGACTACGCGCGGACGACGAGCTGCTACGACCCGGTGGTCGATCACCCGATGGACCACGCGTTCGACCGGGCGTGGATCCCCGCCGACGGCCCCGAGCCGGGTCCCGCGTCACCGCGATGGCGCGCGTGCGGCCACTGCGACTCGTGCCTGCTGCGACGCAAGGGCTTCGCGGATGCGGGGCTGGTGGACCCGGTCGCCTACGTGGACCCCGTGGACCCCGAGGACCCCGAGGACCCCGAGCTGTGACCTACGTGGTGAAGGAGGCGTTCGCCACCTTGCAGGGCGAGGGCGCCCAGGCCGGGCGAGCCGCGGTGTTCTGCCGCTTCGCCCGCTGCAACCTGTGGTCGGGCCACGAAGAGCACCGCGCCTCGGCGATCTGCCGCTTCTGCGACACCGACTTCGTGGGCACCGACGGTCCCGGTGGCGGTCGCTTCGCCGACGCGGCGTCGCTCGTCGCGCACCTGCAGGGCCTGTGGCTCGGCGCCACCACCGAGCGCTTCGTCGTGTGCACCGGGGGCGAGCCGCTGCTGCAGCTCGACGCGCCGCTCGTCGAGGCACTGCACGCGGGCGGCTTCGAGATCGCCGTCGAGACGAACGGCACGCTGCTGCCGCCGGCCGGCATCGACTGGATCTGCATGAGCCCGAAGGCCGGCGCCGAGGTCGTGCTCACCACGGGCGACGAGCTCAAGCTGGTGTACCCGCAGGAGGGCGGCGAGCCCGACCGCTACGCCGACCTCGCCTTCGACCGCTTCTACCTCCAACCGATGGACGGCCCCGACCGCGAGCGCAACACCGAGCTGGCGATCGCCTACTGCCTCGCGCACCCGCAGTGGCGCCTCAGCGTGCAGACGCACAAGTACCTGGGGATACCCTGATCGCCCCCATGGACGTCTTCACCGAGTTCACCTTCGAAGCCGCGCACCGGCTGCCCAACGTGGCCCCCGACCACAAGTGCGCGCGGCTGCACGGCCATTCGTTCCGGGCCGAGGTGCACGTCGAGGGCGAGGTCGACGCCACGTCGGGGTGGGTCATGGACTTCGCGGACATCCGCGCCGCGTGCGAGCCGATCCGCCTCGAGCTCGACCACCACTACCTCAACGAGATCGCCGGCCTCGAGAACCCGACCAGCGAGGTGCTCGCGCAGTGGATATGGCGCCGGCTGGCACCGGCGTTGCCCGACCTTGCGTGCATCGTCGTCCGCGAGACCTGCACCAGCGGCTGCGCGTACCGCGGCTGACGCGCCGGCGAGCGGCGCGGTCAGCTGGCTTGCGGCTTGATGAGCGGGATGACCTCGGCGTCCTGCTCGTTGTCCTCGATGGTGGTGGTGATCACCGTGTCGTCGCGGGCGGCCACGACATCGCGCCGCTCGAACACCTCGTCGTCGGGATCGGCGTCGGCGATCACCATCGTGGAGACCTCGATGAACGCCTCCTGCGCCGCCTCGAACTCCCGGACCGCGAACGCCATCACGTCGGGGTCGACCGCGGGTGGGGCATCGGGCTCGGCCACCGCCGCGAGGTAGGCCTCGTAGCTCTCGACCCCCAACCGATCGAGCAACAGCCGTTGCTGCACCTCGAGCTCGTCGATGCGCTGCCGGGCGTTGCCACCGCCGAAGCGGGCCGACGCCTTGGGCCGGAGCTTGGCCATCTCCGCCTCGATCTCCTGCAGGCGCTGGACGTCGGCCGGGTCGGCCTGGGCCACGGCGGCGGCCGGCGTGGCCATGGCCTCCTCGAGCGACGCCACGCGCACCCGGGCGGAGGCGAGCCGCTGCAGTGCCAGCGCGATCTCGCGCTCCTGCCACGTCGGTCGCGCCGGAGAGGCCGCTGGGAGATCGCCGTCGGTAGGCATGAGGTCGACTCGCTGTGAGGGAAGGTCGTCGCGCCCGCAGGCGGAGGACGAGGGTGGATGAGGGGTCGCCGACGCAGCGCGCGAACGTTGCGGCGAGTACCCCATCGGCCGGAGCTTCCCAAGACTAACCACTCTCGGCGGTTTTTTCGGGCACGGGCGGGCCTGGACGTGGACGGCGCCACGCACCGATGGCGCCCCCGGCCGGCGTCGGCGCTGGTGGGCGAGGGTGGTGCGACGAGCTGCTCCCCGCACGTGGAGGCATACGGGGCGATCGCCCGCGACGCGCCGAGCACACGCTCGGTGCTGCTCATGCAGGAGGCACCGCGAGGCGGGAGGTAGGTTGAGCAGCCGCGGCCCCGGCGCCGCCGCCACGGGGAAGCCCGTGCTCCTGCCCGTGGTCGGCCGCCCAGGAGGTCCCGACTCGATGGTTCTGCTGCGATGACAGGTCCCGACGCGACGCCGGTTCGCCCCGCAGGCCCGGGGCGACGGCGATGACGGTGACGGTGCTCGCGCTGGTCGGCTCGATCGTGACGCCGTGCGGCGTGCAGCGGCTGACGGCCGTGGCAGCCGAGGGGGCCCGGCTCGCCGGGGCCGAGGTGCGCGAGATCCAGCTGCTCGGGCTCGACCTGCCGCTGTTCAGCTTCGATCGGGAGGCCGCCGAGGGGATCCCGCCGGAGGCGCTCGAGCTCAAGACAGCCATCGAGGCGAGCGACGGCCTGCTGGTCGGCGCCCCCGAGCTCAACGCCGGCATCACCGGTGTGCTCAAGAACGCGATCGACTGGGCCGCCCGGCCGACCGAGCCCGACGGCCCACGCAACACCACGTTCGCGGGCACGACGGCGGCGATGGTGTCGGGCTCGAAGTGGGACCACGCTGGCATCCGTGGGCTGGCCGAGCTCCGCGGGATCCTCGCCAGCGTCGGCTGCCTCGTGCTGCCCGAGCAGATCTCGGTCCCGCATGCGCCGCCCCGCTTCGCCGCCGACGGCTCGCTGCCCGACGACGAGCTGCGTTCCCGGCTGCACGCGCTGGGCGCCACGTTGGTGCAGGCGATCGAAGCCCGCCGTGGCTGACCGACCGGATCCCTTCGTCGCGCTCAACGAGCCGTTCGTGCAGTGGTACGGCGCGATCGAGGACGCGGCGTTCGCCGCGCTCGACGTCGCCCTGATCGTCCGCTCGACGCCCACGGGCGGCACCTACACGTTCATCGGCGACGGCGCCGAGACGACCGAGTCACCCGTGCGCGCCCGCTTCGGTGAGCTCCGCGCGGTCACCCACGTCCCCCTGGCGCTGTACGCGCTCGCGACGAACCCGCAGCCCGACGACGACGAGCGGCGGCGCCGGCTCGCGTCGCTGGCCGGCACCGCACTGCCGGAAGTCGCTTCGTGGCGCGACGCCGGCGACCGCGACGCCGCCACCGCCATCCTCACGGCGTGCATCGACCGCCTGGACGACCCGAGCCCGCTCCGGGCCGAGTCCCTCGCCCACCTCGTGGCGGCGATCAAGCCCGCCGTCGATGCCCTCGTCGCGCGGGCCGGCGAGATCCAGGCGACCGACTGCACGGCGCTGCTCGATCGCTGGCGCGCGACCGTCGGCGACGAGCGCTGGGCCCAGGTCGTCGCCGTCGTCGGCACGGCGCCGGCGGCGAGGGGCCCCGGCACCCACGGCCTGATCCTGCGCCGCGCGCTCGGACCCGACGCCGAGGCCGAGGGACGCCTGGTGATCATCCTGGGCCTGCAGGACGAAGCCCTCCTGCGCCACCGCCTCGGGGTGGTCCTGGCCAACCGTGCCCTCGCGGCGACGTGGTTCGGCGACGCCCACACCCTCGAGTCCGACCTGATGACCGCCCCCGTCGGCGACGCCCTCACCCACCTCGACCCCCGGTAGCCCTGCTTTGCAAGCAGGGGGTCGTGGGTTCGAGTCCCATCAGCTCCACTCCATAACCGCAGTTCAGATACTGTGCTTGTCGCAAGAGGTCCGGCGGTTCTTGCCGACGTAGCCAGATTGAACGTAGCCTTTTCTCTCCTGGCTACGTCGACGTAGCCAGCAAGTGATCGGCTACGTCGTCGGAGGCTGCGTTGGCACAGCGACCCACCGTGCGGTGGAACGAGCAGAAGCAGCGGTGGATGGCATGGGTGCGCTTCCCCGACGGCTCTCGGCGGAAGGTCGAGCGCGTCGAGAAGGCCGACGCGCAGCGCGACCTCGACGAGCTCATGACGCTGCGGGCCCAGGCAGCCGCTCCCGACCCGGTTCGCACGCGGCAGGCGACCTTTGCCGAGGTGATCGAAGCGTGGTTCGCCGACGGCTGCCCGAACGTGGCGCCGTCGCGCACCTCGCGACACGCGCGCGTGAAATCGCCGAACACGATCGCCAACGCGCGGCAGCTGCTGGGCACGTCGGTGCTGCCGGTCATCGGACCGTTGAAGGTTGACAAGACGACGACCCGCCGCCTCGAGGAGCTGTTCGAGTCGATGGTCGAGACGCACGCGACGAGCACGATCGACCGCAACTGGAACTACCTCAACCAGGCGCTCCACCACGGCGTGCGCAACCGGACGATCAAGACGAACCCGGCCGCCGACGTGTTGCTGCCCGCGCGACGCCCGTCGAAGGAGCGCAAGAGCTTCACACTCGACCAGGCGCAGGCGTTGTTGACCGAGGCGATCCCCGCTGATCCTCGTCCGGCGATGTGGCTCACGGGTCTCATGTGTGGACTGCGTCCGGGCGAGCTCGCCGGCCTTCGGTGGCCGTACGTCGACATCGACTCGGACTCACCATCGTTGGAGATCGCCGAGTCCGCCATCGAGGTCGACGACAAGTACGTCGGGCAAGGAGCGCCGAAGACGAAGCGCAGCCGTCGACGCATCGCGCTCCACCCGTTGCTCGTCGCCGCGCTGCAGCGTCATCGCGAGGAGCAGAAGATGCTCCGTCGCTACGACGACGAGGGCATCGTGTTCTGCACGCGCAACGGCACGCCGATGACGAAGTCGAACATGCGCCGCGCGTTCCAGACGCTCTGCAAGAGCGCCGGCCTCGGCGACGACTGGACGACCTACGAACTGCGCCACTCGTTCGTGTCCCTCGTCAGCGACCAGCTCGACGACCTCGTGAAGGTCGCCGACCTCGCCGGTCACGTCGACACGCGTACCACCGAGGGCTATCGCCACGCCGTGCGGCCGAGCCTCCCGCACGCCGTCGAGGCGTGGGATCAGCTGCTCGAGTCTGCTGCACGCGAGGACGAGTGATCTCGACCTGGCGTTCGTTCCCATGACGACCGGCGTCGAGCCGCCCCTGAGCGCGAGGCTGTATTCATGACAATGATCTTCTCGTCCTGGGACGATGACGACGACCGAGAGCCGTATACGCCGGAGCAGTGGGCGGAAGCACGTGACGTCGTTGGGGAGATCTTCAGCGAGATCGATCGACCCAACGAATGGCTACTTCGCATGAACGCCGAGGTGCGCGGCGACGAGAGCTTCGGTACTGGGTGGAACTTCGCCGCGGGCCTGACCGCTCACCAACGGCAACAGCTGCGGAGACACCTCATCGAGGAGCTCACCCGGGAGTTGGAGCGTCCCGAGCTCCCAGGCCCACCCGACTCGTAGCCCCCAGGAGTCGACCTATCAGCTCGAGCTGTTGCGGGTCGGGTTCGCCGCAGTCGCAGCCCACGGGACTTTGGGGGAAGTGCCCGATGCCTCAGTCTCGAACCTCCGTCACACTGTCCGGCTGTGGAGACGCACGAACGCAGGCGAGCACAACCGTGGGCGGCGGGACATCGGGGATGGCGATCGCTCCTTTCGGTCGTAGTCATCGCCGCCTACGTCGTCGTGTACCTGCCGGTCGCGTGGTTCATGCTCTTCGCTTCGGGCTTCTTCTGGAGTCCCATGTCGACGGCGGTCGCGGTCGTCGTCTTGCTGGCACCGATGGCCCTCCTGAGCGCCTTCCTCTACCGCAGGTTCCGCCTCCTTTCCATCGTTGCAATCGTCGTGGGGGTTCTCGGACCGGGTTTCGCCACCGCACATTCCTTGGACTCCACCGCGCCTCCGCCCGACTACTTGGCTGAGCGACTTGACGAAGTGGGCGTTCCGGCGGGGTGGGTGATGCGAGACGAGTCACGACACGCCGGCAACGCGATCTGCTTCGACATCTGCCCTGGCGTATGCCGACTGTTCCAGCCAGCGGAACCGCCAACGCTCGCCACGGTCGATCGAGCAATGGAGCGATTCACCCAAGTTGGCTTCAAGCAAGTCGACGAAGAGCGCGCTTCCGACCGGTGGCCGTACCGGTACGCACGAGCGCCCCACCTCTTCGTGACCGTCAGCATCGGCCGCTGGTCCCAGCCCCGATCGAGCGAAAGCGAACCGGTGATCTCGGTGTGCCTGGAAGGCAGAGAATCGCCTCGCGTGCCGTGACCAAGCGAGTGCTGCAACCCGGGCTCAGTTGTGCTCGTCGCTCGGGAGGATCGGGAGCCAGACGGCGAGGTAGGTCTTCCCATCAGGGCCGCGCACTCGACGATGCGTGTACGCGGCTCGGCGGTCGGGCGGAAGCAGGTCTCGCCACCGCCGGGCATCATCACCGGAGACCATGACGGCAGGGTCTTCGGGGTACTTTGCACCGGGATTCTTCGGAAACGGTGTGCCTGGTGGAATGTCGATCACCGGCGCGTTCATCGCCTCCGAGTAGAAGCCGTAGCTGTCGTCGGTGGGCATCGAGTCGACGACGACTCGCAACTTCGGCGTCTCGTAGGGTGCCCCTACCTTGCGCGTCTGGTCTCCGAGTGCCGTCAATGCGTCGTAGGTGAAAGTCAACGACGCCGGATAGAACGGCTGAGAGCAAGCCCCACCACCGGAAGCGAGTGCCATGCTGGGGCCGAGCGCATAGGCGTCGACCGATTTCGAGCCCGATGACAACTCGGCGCGGATCGTGACGGTGTTTGCGTCGGCGACGCAAACATGTCCATCGTCCTTCGTCCTGGTGCCGTACCTGGCGTTCTCATCAAGGTCTCCGAAGCCGCTCTCCGAGAGGCATCGGGCGAGATCGTCGCGGCCCGATTGGCTCAGGACGGCGTGGCGCGGCGTCTGATCGCCGTGAAGGTCCACATCTACGATGACGTCTCCGCTTTGGTACAGGATGACGACGGTCTCCGGGCTGCCCAAGGCAGCAGACGACGACACCCGAAAGACTTCGTTCGAGCGCACGTCCGCCTCCGGGGAGGTTGGCGCGACCACGGATGAAGTCGCGCGATCGCACCAGGAAGCGGCTGTAGCCGTTGGTGCGGACGAGTTACTCGCGGCTTTCGTCGCCGACCTCCGGACCAAGGCCAGAGTTGCCACGGTCGCCACCAATGCGACAGGAACGATTGCCAACCACCATCGACTGAATCCCCGACCCGGCGAGTTGGCCGATGCGGCAACCACCTGTCGTGGTTCCTCATCGTCCGGGTCGGCGCGGGTGTCCGCGGGACCAGTCAATGGCTTCGTCCTCTCACGCCGGCAGTCGCGACCACGAAGGTCTATCGGGCGGAACGAGGGACCATTACAGCCCGCGCGGCCAACCCAGTGCTGACGCTCGCCTCGCAAACTCGGTCGAGGCACGTTCGCCGCCAACCCGGAGGGCGCTTGCGGCCGGAGGGGCGGCAGCATCGCCGTCACAGGCTGAGGCTGAGGTCGGGAGCGCGTGCCCGTGGCGGCGGGGCCAGCTCGACCTGGATGCGATCGAGCTCGAGCCGGACATCGAACGGCCCGGCAAAGGGGGCACCCTGCTCGGTGAGGCCGAATGGGTGGCGTGGGTCGGTGACGTCGTGCTCAATGCGGTAGCGCTCGATGACCACGGCGCCACGCTTCCAGGCGGCGAGCTGATCGGGTTCGGTGGGTGGTTCGCCAAGTGTCTCCACGAGGAGTCGGGTCGGTGTGCCGACGGCGCGGTCAACTCGGCGGTGTAGCTCGGCTTCGATGCCGGCGTCGACTGTCGCTCGGCGCTCGATGGCCGGACGGTGACGGCCGAGGAACTGCCGGCGCTGCTCGACTACCCGACCGACGTCGGCCATCTCGGTATCGAGGCGCCCGATCGATGTCCGAAGGTCGCTCGCTCGTTGATCAAGTGTCTTGATCTCTGACCGGCCAGCTCGTCCCTTGAACCGTTGGTCATCGAGCTGGTCCCGACGCCGCTCGATGGGTTCGAGGGCGCGCTGCAACTCGGTGCGGCGGCGGTAGAGGGCCTCGAAGTCGTGTTGACGATCCAGCGGGCAGTGCCGGAGCACGTGGTCGAGTCGGCGTCGCTCGGCGATTAGTTGTTCGAGGGTCGGCCCCGCCAGCGGCGTGCCGCTGTCGATGGCCAGGCGCTGGGTGTCTTGACGGTGCAGCGCGTGTCGCACGAACTCGCTCGGGTCGCCGGGTTGGTGTGCGGGGCCGTGGCTGGCTGCGAGGTCGGGTTCGCGGGCGCCGATCATGTAGAGGTGGTTGGAGACCGAGCCTCGGCTGAGGCCGACGTAGCCGCGTTCGCGGAACAGTTCGTCGGTGCCCAGCAGGAGGGCTCGGTCGACGGTGGCGCCTTGGGCTTTGTGGATCGTGGTGGCGTAGCCGTGGGCGATGTATCCGGCGTCGAGGTACTCGGCGGGCAGCGTGGTGGTCTTGTTGCCGGTCCGCATGGTGAGGGTCCGCTGGTCGATGTCGACGGACTCGATGGTGCCGCGGGTTGAGTTGCGGACGCCGAGCTTGTAGTCGTTGTGGAGGCAGATGATCTCGTCGCCGGCCTGGAAGGGGCGGTCGTTCACGTTCAGGGTCGGGCCGCTGAGCTCGCCGGCCCGGGCGCGGTGGGCTCGGGCCAGGCCGTTGAGGTCGTCGACGTCGGAGAGGCGCAGGGCGAGCATGGTGACGTTGTCGCCGGCGATCCGGTAGGACCACCAGTCGGCCACCATCACGGTGCGGACGTCGGCGGCGGTGTCGGCGGTGACGATGCGCCCGTTGCGTTCGTAGGCGTCGAAGGCCACGTCGACATCGCCGGAGCGGAGCTGGCTGAGCGCGTCGCGCTCCCATTGCTCGCACTGGCGGCGGTTCTCGACCAGCTCGATCGGTTCCAGCCGGGAGGCGAGCCCGGCGAGCACTCCTCCGGCGTCGATCTCGGGCAGCTGCCGGGGGTCGCCGACCAGCACGACGGCGGTTCCGGCTCGAGCTGCAGCGTCGAGGATCGGGGCGAGCGTTCGGGTGCCGGCCATGCCGGCCTCGTCGATCACCAAGACGGTCCGGTCGTCTAGACGGACCCGTCCGGCATCAAGGTTGATCTGCAGCATTGCCAGCGTGGACGAAGTGATGGCCGCGGACGATTCGAGCTCTGCCGCCGCCCGGCCCGACAGCGCGGCACCGAGCACGCGGTAGCCGTCGCTCTGCCACGCGTCGCGGGCCGCGTCGAGGCTGAAGGTCTTGCCGGTGCCGGCAGCCGCGGCGACGACCTCGACTCCCGCTCCCCTGCCCAGCAAGGTGGTGATCATCTCGCGCTGCTCGTCCGCGAGAGTGGGACGCACGACGAGGGTGCGAGCGACGATGACGGGATCGACGATTCCAGCACCTTCGGTGACGCGACGCATGGCGGTGTCGACCAGGCGGCGCTCGATGGCGATCAGCTCCGCGGTCGACCACCGAAGGTTGGCGGCCGGTGAGGCGATGATCTTGCCGTCGGCCCGGCGGATCACGGTGCTAGTCACCAGTCCCTGATGGTCGACCAGGGCAACGATGTCGGGACGGGCCAGGAACTCATCGGCGAGCGCTTCGATCTGCTCGACGGTCGCCCCCGCGGGGAGCTGGCCGGCGATGCCCTCGATCACGTCGCGGCGGTCGAAGGTCGAAGCCTGTGCGGTGAGTCCGTCCGGGCCCACGAGGTGATCGAACAGCTCGGCGACCGCCGTGTCCGACAACTCCACCTTGGTGGCCCGACCGGTCAACGCGTCGAGGTCGTCCGGGTCGAGGTCGAGGTCGGCGGCTTTGGCTTCCCACACGTCGCGCATCGATACTTCGTCGCTCGTGGTCTTGGCGGAGCGCGTGTGGAGGGTGGCGAGCTGAGCGGCCCGGGCCGATCGGAACCCGACGTCGTCGAGGTACTCGAGAATCTCCTTGCGGCGATCGGAGAACCCGAGGATGACCTCCCGATCGATGCCGGCGAGATCGGCGCACCCGTTGACCACCGGTCCCCACTCGACGCCGAGGCGGGTGGCGAGCTCGTGGCGGAGATGGGCCTGGTACAGGTAGCCGGCGGTCTTGGCGTGGGAGTAGATCAACCGGCCATCGAGGGTGCGCCACTTTCCGTCGACGCCCTCGGCCAGGTTGGCGACGAGGACGTGGGTGTGGAGGTGCGGATCGCCCGCCCGGCTGGTGCGGTGCCGGAACTTCGCCGCGGTCACACCCTCCACCGCGATCTGCCCGGACCCGCCGGCACCGGTGCGGGACACGAACGCGTTCGCCTCCATGTACCCGAACGCGGCGTCGACTGCCGCGTCATGCGCGTCACGCACCACGGAGGCGACCTCGGATGTCCCGAGCCCGAACAACAGCGACACCGACTTGGGCGCCTTCCAAGTGAGGTCGAACCCGCACACCGTCCGACCACGAAGCGCGCCGAGCTTGTCGTCGGTGACGGGATGGCGGCCCGCCCACAACGCGCGGAGTTGGTCGGCGTCGACCTCGCCGTCGAGACCGAGCCCGCCGGCGGCGCGACCGGTCCACTGGCCGGGCGCTTCGCCGATGCCGCGGTAGTACTCGTCGACGCCTTCGGCGACGGCTTCGAGGTAGTAGTCGCCCCCCGCGCCGCCGACCTTGCCGACGCCCATCATCGGCCGACCTCGCTTCGCGAGGCGGTGGGTTGGGTCGCCGCATCCTGGGATCCCGGCTCCGGGGCGGGACCATGCGGCCGCCAGGTAGGCACAGCCAAGTGCAAGTCTGTGACCCCTCCCCTTCCAAGGCCGCGCGGCGAGCGGGGCCCCGAGCCGCCCGCAGGCGCGCACGCGGGGACGAGGCGAGCGACACGCGACGCGGGGGCGACGACCGCGGCCGCGGGGCGCGAGGCGAAGGGAGCCGCGACCGAGACGGCGGGGAACGAACGGCAGGGGCACGGACACCGACGAGCACGCACCGCGCGCGCCGACGAACCGGAGGCCCGCACAGGGCCCGCCACGTCATCGCGTCTTCCGCCGGCACGACCCCCCCGACGCGACCGGCCCCCAGCGGCGGCATTGGCGATCATCGAAGCACCGCCCTGCCTGCGGCACGGGGCGCAACGGCGTCGAGCAACGACATCTGCGCCGACGACACCGGCGCCGCACCCTCGGCCGACCGATCACCACGCCGCGCCGACCGCGTCGCTGCGGCAGCAGTTCCCGTTTGGGACCTGCTCTTGGGATCAGCGGTCGCCCGATCCCAGGATCCCGGCTCCGGCTTGGGACCATCCGGCGAGGACGTCCTCAGTCCCGTCTGCGAGAGGTTCACCCGGTACACCGAGTTTCCGAAGCAGCCCGAACGCCGATCACGCTGGTCCTCGCGCGTCACGAGCCCGTGCTGGATCAGCCGACGCAGACCGGAAGCGATCGTGTCCTTCGATAGGCCGATCGCGGCAGCGAGATCGCGCACGGTTGTCGCCACCTCGACCGCGCGAGGACCGTCCTCGGCGCTCATGACGAGCTCCTCGAGGACCACCCACGCCACCGGCCCGACGTCAGCCCGCACGTCGCGGCACGCCGGCGTGAGCACGAGGTCACGCGGCATCATCGGCCACCTCGCCGTCGGGCGGGAGGATCGGGCCCGCGAGCAATCGCTCGATCGCCCACTTGGGCACGCGGACCGATCGGCCAATCCGCACACACGGGATACCGGTGGATCCGCCAGTCGCTTCCCAGCGCCTCACGTTCGCGTAGGCGCTCGTCCGGCCGATCCGCAGCACGTTGGCTGTCTCGTCGACCGTCAGGAAGTCGGGTAGGTCCTCGACGCTCATGGCGTCCTCCTTGTCGTTGGGTTGAGGGCGACAAGGAGCGCACGGCCGTTCGCGACCACGCGAGGACCGAAACGAAAATTCCCTGTCTATATAAGTACTGCGCCAGTTCGACCCGTTCGGTGACGCTTGAACTTCGTCACACCGTCCCGAACAGGCCGCCCCAGTACTGCCTGCGCGGAACGGCTCCGGTGACACAACTTCTGCAAAGAAACTCGTGGAGGACGGGGCTGCTCGCCCTTCAGGCTGAGACAATGGAGGTCGTGAAGGACCCGTACACGCCCGAGGATCGGCTGCGCCTCGCCCTCGATTCTCTGGAGGGTCTGTCGGTGGGTGACGGGCTGGGCGAGCGCTTCTTCTGGCCCGAGTGGGACGGCGGGATCAAGGCAGCGATAGGCGTTCTGCCACCGCACCCTTGGTGGTGGACCGACGACTCGAACATGGCGATGTCCGTCGTGGAGGTCCTCGCCGAGCACGGTTCGATCGACCAGGACCGTCTCGCTCAAAGCTTCCTCGATCGATACGAGCCGTGGCGCGGCTACGGCCGGGCGATGGGCGAGTACTTCGAGGCGTTGTCAGCGAGCACGGGCTGGCGCGAGGCAGCCGGAGCGCTGTTCAACGGGACCGGGTCGGCAGGAAACGGAGCGGCGATGCGAGTCGCACCGCTGGGTGCGTACTGGGCTGGCGACCTCGACCGTGCAGCCGTTGAAGGGCGGCAGTCCGCGGAGGTGACCCACGCTCACGAAGAAGGAATCGCAGGAGCCATCGCCGTCGCCGTCGCAGCGAGCCTCGCAGCGGCCCGCCGGGACGAGCCCGCGCCAACTCGACCGGAGTTCCTAGGTGCGGTCGCCGATCTCGTTCCGGACAGCAAGGTGCGTGACGGCCTCGTTGTAGCGACGACGTTCTTGGGCACTCCTCAAAGCCGCGGGCAAGCTCGGGAACGGCAGCGCTTGCGTGGCGCCGGACACTGTGCCGTTCGCGTTGTGGTGCGCTGCGGGCAACCTCGACGACTACGAGGCGGCACTGTGGGCAACGGTGGCCGGATGGGGCGACGTCGACACGACCTGCGCGATCTCCGGCGGTGTCGTCGCTGCGCGTGTGACGGCCAGAGGAATCCCGGCCGAGTGGCGCCAGCGTCGCGAGCCACTGCCCGAGTGGATACCAGCGGTTGTGTGAAAGCGCTTGTCGGCACTTATGGCAACGGGAAGTAGCCCGGCACATCAGCGTGCGGAGTATCGAGGTAGATCTTTGCTTCGACGGTCGAGAAGCGACCGTGAGCCCACCGGACCTCGACATGACCGTGGACCTCGCGGTTGACGTTGGTGGCCCTGTCCAACACTTTCGCACTCCATCCGACTCGGGGTTGACCCGCCGGCGTACCCACAACGTCGAACTCCTGCAACGTGAAGTTCTGCCTCCAGTCCCACGGTGTCCCAATCCGCAACCGCATGGGACCCGCCGACGAAGAGCCCAGCACGAAATAGGGTGCGGGTCCGAGCCGAAGCAACCGCCAAAGCATCTCCTCCCGCCTGGCCGTCGTGGTCAGTTGGCTGAGCCAAGTCGCGGCCGAGGCGTCCGAAACCGCAAGCGAGAACTCTTGCCACACCGGCAATAGATCAACCGGCCATGTTCCGGCGCACGCGAGCCGAATCCGGTTGATGTCCCCGGGCGTCAGGTCATCGTGGTGCGACGGCAGCAGCTGCTGGCCCACGTGGCGTCGAACACACGAGTAGAAGTGGTCGAACTCATCCGGAGCGCATGATGAGTACCACGACGTGGCTTCGGGACCAGCCGACCTGTCGGCAAGGCGACGGACGAATAGATTCGTCGGTGAGCTGTTCGCGAGGATCTGTGACTGGTACTTGCAACTCACCAAGTAGACGTGGTCGATGCGCAGGTCTGCAGGCAGCGTGTCGTAGCCGGGTTGCTGGTGGGGTCCCTTCCACTCGATCACCAGAGGAAGGCGCCCTCGCAGTCCGTCGGGCGACTGAAGGAAGGCCCGACCGTTGTCCCACGCTGCTGCAAAATGCTCCGCATAGGCGCCATCGGCTCTCGCCTCGGCAAGCCGGTCCCAATGCACTGCGTCGACGTTGCGCATGAGGTTCGGACGAGCTGCCAACGCCGCGTCAATGTCCTCCAGGCCGGTCATCCCGATGCCCGTGACTACCTCAGTGATCTCTGTGACGATGCCAGGCAAGGTTCAGGCGCGGCTGATGTGGACCATCGCGTCGTCGACAATAAACGCCGCGGTGTGCTGCCCAAGATCGTCGAACAGGACTTGGAGGGCGTCGGAGATGAGGTGCTCAGAAAATGGCGTCTTCGAGTAGGCCTCGACGAGGATCACATTCTCGAACATCTCACCACCGATCGGATCGAGCCAGCTCCCGACCCCTGGCGTCATGGTGCAACCGCCAGCGAACGAGCTCAACAGTTCGCGGATCCGTTCGCCGGCCGCCTCCCGAACGGCCTGCCGAATCGCTACGCCGGCGGCGGTCTTGCTGGGCAAGAAAATCTTCAGCCGGTTCGGCATCACCTTCACATCGAGCCTTACTCGATCCGGAAGAGCGGATGCGACCTCAGGCACGGGAACTCGCACTTGGAGCTCACCTCTGACCGTTACCTCGCGCAACCCGTTGTAGACGTTGGCCGGAGTGCGCAACCCGGGCAAAGGGCGCTCGACCTTGCCGCGCGCGTAGAGAGTGAGGCGCGCCTTCCCCTCCGGCGACATCATCTCGATCGCATCGAAAAACGTCTCAGATGCAGCACGTAGCGCACGATCCCCAACGGAGTCCGCCGCCGGCAGGTTGGTCGTCAGCAGCACGACTCGTTCGATTCTCGCCTGGTGCAGGACGTTGGCTCGTCCGAGCGTCTTCCACGTGGTGTCGGTGCGGATCAGACCCGCGCGCCGGGAGGTAAACGCGCCGGACACGTCGAAATGCCAGTCGTGACCTTCGGCATCGGCACCGATGAAGTTCACCGTCACGCCGATGTCGTCGAATCGCTCGTTAGGCCTTAGATCCGTGAACCCGCAGCCCTTGAGGACGCGACCAGCCATGTCCTGAACCTTGCGTCCTTCCTCGGAAGCTCGGCGCTGGAAGTCATCGTCCGCCGTCATCGACACCCTCTTCCCGCAAGGTCACTCTGCCTACCTCCGATGCAACAGCGCGACGCAGCAGTCGAGCGCCGACTTTGCATCCGAAAGGAGCGGATGCTCGTCCCCACCGACAAGCTGGGCGTCGATGAGCCGACGCTCAAGACGCTGGTCTTGCTCGTGAAGACCCACGGTCGTGTATGCAGAACACGCGTCGTGTAGCGCTACGAGCTTTGCTCGAATCTCAAGGTCCACGAGGCCTCGCTCGTGACACGCAGCTGCCAGCTCCTCGAGGGAGTCGATCGAGTCGGGCAGGTCAGGGTCATCGGGGAGCATCAGCACGAGGCCAGCGAGCTGACGAAGGCAAAAGGCGTGAGCGGTCACCACGGTCGCGGTGAAGTACCCGTAGAGCCAGGTCGCCTTGACGTCCTCGAACAACCATGAGGCGGCCTGCCCGCTGAAGCCGATGGGCTCGTTGCCCAGGAGCCGAACGAGCTCAACGAGCCTTGCTGCGCGTTCGTCCCGCTCGGTCTCGTCAACAGCACTGATCTCCTGAGCGGCCTCGTCTTGATCCATCGCTGAATCCTCAGTCGACGACCGAGCGACGACCGCGCACGGCATATCCGCGGAGGCGCTTCTGGTCCTCGACGTTGAGGAGCTCGACGAGGTCAAAGACGGGGCGGCCGTCGCCTCTCATCACTCTGAGCGCCTGGTGCCCAGACGTTCCCTTCGCCGGTGCGTCGGTCGTCAACAGGACCAGTGGCATTGTGGCGCCACCGCCCTGGAGCTGACTCTCGTGAAGCACTCCAGCTTTGCCGAGGGACTTCCACAGCGTGTCGGTCCGACGTAGCCCGGCGCGGTTCGAGGTGAACGCTCCGGATACGTCGAATGCCCAGTCTTCGCCGGTCTTGTCCGTTGCCACGAAGTTCAACACGATGCCGAGACCGCGCGGTTTCACCTCGGCCCGGATGTTTTCGAACCCGCACTCTCGGAGTAGAACCTCGGCGAGATCTCGAGCCTGGCGACCTTCTCGTACGGCCCGCGCCTGGAAGTCAGCTGAATCGTCTGTGGGTGGGACGGCGGGAAGCTCTACACGGAAGGTCGTGTTCGCGTCGCTGCTCGCCGCCTCGATCCGTTCGTGCTCCTCGGCGATGCGGCGCTTCGCAATCGTGATGTACTCGGGGTCTGTGTCAAACCCGAGATAGTGACGCTCCGTTCGAACCGCCGCGACGGCGGTGCTGCCCGACCCCATGAACGGGTCAAGCACCACGTCACCCTCATACGTGTAGAGCTCGATGAGACGCTTCGGCAGCTCGACGGGGAACGGAGCAGGATGCCCGACGCGCGTAGCGCTCTCGGGCGAGATCTCCCAGAGGTCCGTCGTGGCCTCCATGAACTCGTCCCGCGAGATCGTTGCTGTCGACGGGAGACCCCGATCAAGGCGCTGCGCAGGCGTGAGCGCACGGTCGAACCGTCCTTTGCTCGCGATGACAACACGCTCGGTGATGTCGCGCAGCACTGGGTTGGATGGTCGTTGAAACGTGCCCCATGCGCATGAGCCACCGGCAGCGCGTCCCTTCCACCAGACGACCTCGCCCCGAAGCAGCAACCCGAGGTCTTGGAGGATGTCCGTGACGTCGCCCGACAGCGAGCGGTACGGGCGGCGCCCAAGATTTGCGACGTTCACCGCAATGCGGCCACCTGGCTCGAGCACTCGCTTGCACTCGGCGAAGACGCTGCGGAGGAGTTCGAGGTACTCGAAGTAGTCGGCAGGCACTCCGCCTACACCGAGGTCTTCCTCGTACTGTTTACCGGCGAAGTAGGGCGGCGAGGTAACAACGAGTGCGACGGAGTCCGATACGACCTTCGTCATCGCACGGGCGTCCGCTTGGTAGATGACGTCTACCTCGTCGGGCGGATTGATGGTCGTGTCCGTCGAGATCTCCGGTGCGACGAACCGTTCGTAGAACGCGGACGCGTCGTGGCCCTCGCGTCGGCCGGAACCGAAGTTTGCGGTGGAAGTCGGGCCCCGGCCCCGGCCGTTCCTTGCTGCCGAGAGCGGCGTGACGCTCATGACGCACTTCCACGCTTCACGCGTGAGCGCCTCGCCGTCAGGGCCTTGTCAGCGCTCGGAAGCCGTTCGAGGAACT
>CAYUOL010000085.1:0-22182 GCA_964446345.1 uncultured Iamiaceae bacterium
AAGGCACTCCGTGAACTCGTGACCCGCGCAAACGTTGCCTGACGCGGCACTAGTGCCGTGGCAGGGAACATTGGGAGGGGTGCGGCCGATCACGGTTCGTCGCTCGCCAGGACGCAGGACGAAGGCCCACTTGTTCCGTGCGGCGAGGACGAGGACGCCGCGAGCGGCGAAGCTGGCCGTCGCACCCACGCAAACGTTTCCTGCTGCGGCACTAGGTCGCGGCGAAGTAGCCCACGACGTCGCCGACCACGTCCACGTAGCCGAGCTGGTTGTAGATGTAGATGGCGCCCGTGCCACCGACCTTGCCCATGACGAGGTTCGGGATCGTCTGCCCGGCCCCGAAGTTGACGTTGGAGGCGTTCGGTCGCGTCACGAACGGATCGTCGGGGAACTGGGTGAGGAAGCTGCCGGCCGTGCCGTTCGTCGCCGTGGTGTTCATCACGATGCCCGTCGCAACGGCCGGCACCCCGGCGAAGCCGGTCACCTGGAGCTTGCGCGCCCAGTCCGGCCAGAACCGTCCGCTGAGCCCGATGCCGACGCGGTCGTCGAGGATGCGCGTGGGGTTGAGCGCGTGGAAGCGACTGCCCCCCGGGGTCGGGTCGAAGTAGCCGACCACGTCGGCCACCACGTCGACCGCCCCCGCGGCGTTGAAGAAGCTGACCTTGCCGTCGTCACCGATCGGGACGGCGACCAGGTTCGGGATCGTCTGCCCGATGCCGAAGTTCACCGTGGACGACGTCGGGCGCGTGGTGTTCGACGGGAACACCTGCAGGAAGCTGTTGGCGGTTCCCCCCGTCGCCGTCACGTTCATCACGACGGCCGTCGCGGTGGCCGGCACGACGGGCCCCTCGACCTGCAGCGACTTGATGCCGGCGACGCCGGCGGCGAGCTTGCCGTTGAACCCTCCGTTGCCCGTGCGCGTGTCGAGGAGCCGGTTGGGGGTGATGCCGGTGAACAGATCGCCGGGCCCGCTGCCGTCGTCGTACCAGCCGACGACGTCCGCGATCACATGCACGCTCCCCGCGGCGTTCGCGAAGGAGATCTGCCCCCCGGTGCCGACGCGCACGGTGACGAGGTTCGCGATGGTCTGGCCCGCCCCGAAGTTGAGGTTGGACGCGTTCGGCACGGGCGTGCCGGTCGGGAACACGGTGAGGAACGACGGCGCGGTGCCGGCCGTGACCGTGACGTTGAGCACGACCGCGTCCGCCGTGGGCGGGAGCGCGCCGGGTGCCGTGGCGCCGGCCACCGTGAGGGCGCGCGTCGCCGTGGAGCTGAGCGGCCCGTTCCAGCCGCCCGTCGAGGTGCGCGAGTCGAGGACGCGCGTCGGCGCGACCGGATGGAACCCGGAGCCGGCCCCGTTGTCCACCTGCTGGCAGCCGAGCAGCGTGTTCACGCCCTTGCCGACGTTGATCCCGTACACGCACACGTCGTGGCGCCCGCCGATCGCCGGGATCTGCGCGTCGTAGCCGTGCAACGGACCGAAGCCCGGGTACGCCGCGTCGATGTCGGGGCGCGACCGGTCGGCGGTGATCTCGGCCACCTTCACCCCGTCGACGTACGCGTGGACGAGGATCGGGTCGACCGTGTTCGCGTCGAGCGCCCACCCCCGCACCTGGATCAGGCGGGCGTTGACGGCCGTCGCGGCGTCGAGCGCACCCACGGGGTCCGCCGACACGACCGTCACCTTGCGGCAGCCGAGCGCCTTGTCGTACCCGGCGTTGGTGTTGACGGCGACGACGCACACGTCGTGCGTCCCCCCGGCGACGTCGAGCGTGATGTCGAAGCCGTGGTTCGGCCCGACGCCGGGGAACGCCGCCGCCACGTCGGGCCGGTTGCCGGACGCGGTCACGGTGGCGGCCGGCGCGCCGTCCACGGAGACCTTCACCGTCAGCGCCGCCGGCGTGTTGTCCTGGTCGTAGGTCCACCCGGCCACGCGCACGCTGCCCGGTGCCGTCGCCGTCACCGCTTCGACTGCGCCGACGGGGCTCACGGGCGCCGCGCTCTCGGTGTCGACCGTGAACGTGGACGAGCCCGTGACCCCGCCCTGGGTCACGAACCAGCTGTAGGTCTTGCCGAGCTCCAGCGGCGCCTTCGGGATGACCACGACGGCGTTGCGGGTGGACAGCACGCCGCGTCCGAAGCCCTGCGCCACGGGGTCGGGGTTGGTGTAGTTGGTGCCGTCGTACCAGCAGAACGGCAGGCCGGCGCCGCCCGTCGGGCCGAAGCCCACCGCGGTGACCGGTCCGGGGTTCGCGAACTGGATCTCGAGGGGCTGACCCGCCGGGGTGGCGTAGCCGCACGGCGTCAAGGGATCGGGGTACTCGCCGCCCGGGTACTGGCGCAGGCTCATCGTGGAACCCGAGGCCGGGAACATGATCGGGAACGCCGTCCCCGGCGGCACCGTGGTGCGGCCGCCTTCGACGTTCAACGCGCCCGCGGTCACCGATCCGTTCGACGCCGTGCCGAAGCCGACGCTGCGCAGCCGCGGGTCGAGCAGCCCGATCTCGTGGAACGGCGCCCGCATCCACACGTCGAGGAACTGCTTGCCCGTGGCGGCACCGCCACCGACGTAGGCGATGTTGCTCTGGTGCCCCGCCACCTCGCCCTGCGGGGTCCACCAGGGCGACGCGGGATCCTCGTCATGGGTCAGCACGCCCTCTTCGATGAGGTACCGCGCGTGCAGCAGGTCACCGATCGACAGGTTCACGTCCTCCACGACCGGCGCGACGCCGGCCATCGACCGGTACAAGTTGATCCACCCCAGCCAGTCGCTGTCCGCCGGCACGGCCGCGTGCGCCGGCGCGCCGAGCACCGGGAGCAGGCCCGCCACCACCAGCAACGCCAGCACCGCCAACCGACCACATCTGCGGCCCCGACCCCACTCGCGACCCCCCTTGTGGCCCCGGTCCAGGTCCCGATCCCGGTCCTGGTCCCGATCCACAGCCGGACCCGCGCCCGCGGCGCGACCCCGTCGCCGACCCGATGGGCGCCGTCGCCACGCGCCCGCCGAAGCACTCGAACACGCGCGCATCGCCGTCTCCCCTCGAGCTCCGTGCCGACGCACGCCGCCGCTCGATGTCCGTCAGTCTACGACGCTGAGCGCTGCCCTGACTGCGCGCCGTGCTGAGCTTCGGCCCGCACGGGCTCATGAGCTGGCGTAGTACCCCACCACGTCGGCCACGACGTCGACGTTGCCGAGCTGGTTGTAGATGTTCACCGACCCGTTCGCGCCCACGGGGACCATCACCAGGTTCGGGATCGTCTGCGAGGGCCCGAACAGCAGGTTCGACGCGATCGGCAGCCCGGTGCCCGTCGGGTAGGCCTTGAGCAGGCTGCCGGTGGTGCCGTTGGTCGCCGTCAGGTTGAGCACCACGGACGTGGCGTCGCCGGGGATGCCCGCGATGCCCGAGACCGACACCGATCGGGCGAGGTTCTGCGTCCACGCCGAGCCGTAGCCGCCGGTGCCGTCCCGGTTGTCGAGGATGCGCACGGGTGACAGCGCGTGGAACCGGCTGCCGCCGCTGCCGTCGAAGTACCCGACGACGTCCACGACCACGTCGACATGACCGGCGAGGTTGTAGACGCTGACCTGCCCGGCGACGCCGATGGGGGTGGACACCAGGTTCGAGATCGTCTGGCCCTTGGCGAAGTTCAGGTTCGAGGTCACCGGCACGGGCGAGGCCGTCGGGTAGACCGTCACGAACGAGTTGGCCGTCGGGTTGGTCACGGTCACGTTCATCACGACGCTGGTGGCGGACTCGGGCACGCCACCCACGTTGCGCACCGCGAAGCCGCGGCTCTCCTGCGGCCCGAGCGGGTCGTCCCACCCGCCCGCGCCGGTGCGCGAGTCGACCGTGCGGGTGGGCGGCAGTCCGTGGAAGGTGTCGCCCCCCCACTGCCCGTCGTCGAACCAGCCGACCACGTCGGCGATCACATCGGTGTCGCCGGCGGCGTTGAAGAACGCGACGTTGCCCTCGGTGCCGATGCGCGCCACGACCAGGTTGGGGATGGTCTGGCCCGCGGCGAAGTTCAGGTTCGACGCCGTCGGCACCGGCGTGCCGGCCGGGTACACGGTGAGGAAGGACCCCGCCGACCCGTTGGTCGCCGTCACGTTCATGACCACGGCGGACGCCGAGTCGGGGATGCCGTTCGCGCCGGTCACGTGCAGCGGGCGCGATGCGCCGGGGCCGAGCTTGGCGCCCCACCCGCCGGTGGCGGTGCGGCTGTCGAGCGCACGGAAGGGCGTCACCGGGTGGAACGCGGAGGAGGGCGCCTCCGGCAGCGTCGTGAAGTAGCCGTCGTTCTGGATCATGGTGCCGTAGGGGACCTGGTTCCACGAACCGACCCCGAACGCCTGCGGGTAGTCGAGGGTGCGGTTGCCGACGCTGGCATGCATCGGGCCCGGATCGATGCGGTGCGCGCTCTGGTAGTTGTCGATCTCGTCGTAGTGCAGGTGCGGGCACGGCGTCGGCTGGCAGACCCCACCCGTCGCGCCGGAGTACCCGATGAGCTGGCCGCGCGCCACGGACTGCCCCGCCGCCACCACCGAGCTCGTGAGGTGGAGGTAGCGGGAGTAGATCCCGTTGGGGTGCTTGATCGCCACGTAGTTGCCCTGCGCGCCTTGGCAGTTCCAGTTCGTCTCGACGCACCCGTTGGCGGCACCGGCGACGATGCCGGGTCCGGCGGCGTAGATCGGGGTGTTGCGCGGCATGCCGACGTCGAGCGCCGGGGTCGGGTGGTAGCTCGTGCAGTTGTTGAACTTCGACGGGTTGCTCCACGAGCACCAGAGCTCGTAGCTGCCGACCCACGGCACGGTGTCGGGACCCTCGAGGCCCGCGGCGCTCGCGGGGGGCGTCGCCGGTTGCAGGATCAGCACGGCGCCCAAGAGCACGCCGACGAGCGCGAAGACGACCGGGGTCCGCAACCGGCGGCGTGGGCGGGGTCGTATGGTGCGAGGCGCGCGCATGGTGCGATGCGAGCTCCCTCGGCGACCCAGCTCGGGCTTGCTGTCGGTCGTGACCGAGCCGGACCCGCGACGACGGAGCAAATCGGAATCGAACTGTAACGGACGGGCGCGGCCGGGGACCGAATCGTCACCTCCGCGCAACACCCGCAGCCCGGGCGCCCCACGGTGCACCGGGTGCCCCTCCAACCGACGACCTCCATGGCGTCGCAGCTCACGCTCGGCGCGGTCGCCCTCGGGCCCGTCAGCTCACAGGCGGCCGGTCGCCTTCACGCGCAGGTAGGCGTCCGCGAGCTGCGACGCCAGCTTGCCGGGAGGCGCATCCACGACCGTCGCGCCGAGGCCGCGCAGCATCGCCTTGGTGCGCGTGCGCTCCTCGAGGGCCTGCACCGCGGCGGCCTTCCGGTACACCTCTTCCTCGGTCGTGGGGTGCGTGCGCGCCCACGCCACCACCGCCGGGTCCTGCACGCTGGCGATCAGCACCAGGTGGCTCTTGGCGATGAGCGGCAGGGCGGGCAGCAACGTCTCGCGCACCGCCTGCTCGACGAGATCGGTGTAGAGCACCAGCATCGCCCGGCGCCGGAAGCGGGCGAGGGTCTGCGTGAACGCCCCCAGGTAGTCGCTCTCGACCAGTTGCGGCTCGAGCGCGTACATCGCCTCGGTGACGCGCCCCAGCTGCGCGCGCCCGGCGCCGGGGGTGACGATGGCGCGCACGTCGCTGTCGAAGGCGACCAACCCCGCGCGGTCACCGAGCCCGCAGGACACGGCGGTCAGCATCATCACGGCGTCCATGGCGTGCTCGACCTTCGGCACGTCGTCGACCCGCGCCGCCATGACGCGCCCGTTGTCGAGCAGGTTGATCACGACCTGGTTCCGCTCGGCGCGGTAGGTGCGCACGATCGGCTTGCCGATGCGCGCCGTGGCCGGCCAGTCGATGCGCTTGAACTCGTCGTCGGGCGTGTACTCGCGCAGCTGATCGAACTCGGTGCCGCCGCCGCGGCCTTGCGCGGTGCGCAGACCGATCTCGAGCAGGCGCGCCTTGTTGATCCGCAGCTCGGCCTCGTCCCGCGACTTGAAGGGCGGGAACACGCGCATCGTGTCGACGCGATGGCGGGCCTTCTGGACCGAGGCGAGCCCCAAGGGGCCCTCGACGCGCACCACGAGCTCGTCGATGCGGAACTTGCCGCGCCGCGCCGGACGGAAGCGGGTGCGCACCTCGGCCGTGCGGCCCGCCGGCACGCGCACGTGGGCCCGGCGGGTGCGGGCCCGCAGCGACGGCGCCAGCTCGTCGGCGATGTCGATCGACAGGGCGCGGCGGGTCGGGTTGGTGACGTGCCAGTGGATCTCACCGGGCACGTCGAGCGAGATCACCTCCGGCACCGACCGCTCGACGCGCACCACATCCGGCGAAGGCGCGAGGAGCCCGTCCACCAGCGCGATCACCAGGAGGAGGCCGTTGATCGCGAAGAACCCCGGCCAGGACGCGAGGCCGACCATCGCGATGGACGCGATGACGCAGACGAGCGCGAGGCGGCGGGTGGGGATGGGCACGGGCGCGGGCCGCTAGCGGGGGACGGGCACCGACGCGAGGATGCCGTCGAGGACGCTGTCGGAGGTGACGCCTTCGAGCTCGAGCTCGGGACGCAGCTGGATGCGGTGCCGGAGCGCCGGCTTGGCGATGGCCTTGACCTCGTCGGGCGTGACGTAGTCGCGGCCGGCCAGCCACGCCCACGCCTTGGAGGCGTGCAGCAGCGCGGTCGCACCGCGGGGCGAGACCCCGAGCGAGAAGCTCGGCGACTCGCGCGTGGAGCGGACCACGGCGACCATGTACCCGAGCACCGGCGCCTCGACGCGGATGCGACCGATCTCGACCCGCGCGGCGTGCAGGTCGGCCGCGTTGGCGACCGCGCGGATGCCCGACGTGCTGATGTCGTGCGGGTTGAGGCCCCGGTCGTGGCGGGCCAGCACCTCCGTCTCCTGCTCGAAGGACGGGTAGCCCACCTGCAGCTTGAACAGGAACCGGTCGAGCTGCGCCTCGGGCAAGGGGTACGTGCCCTCGTACTCCACCGGGTTCTGCGTGGCGACGACGATGAAGGGATCGGGCAGCGGGTGGGCCTCGCCCTCGATCGTGACCTGCCGCTCCTCCATCGATTCGAGCAGCGCCGCCTGGGTCTTGGGCGGCGTGCGGTTGATCTCGTCGGCGAGGAGCAGGTTCGTGTACACCGGGCCCTCACGGAAGCGGAACGACCCTTCGGTCGGCTCGAAGATGAGCTGACCGATCACGTCCGACGGCATGAGGTCGGGCGTGAACTGGACCCGTTTGAACTGCAGGTCGAGGGCGGCGGCGACGGCCTTGACGAGGAGCGTCTTGGCCGTGCCCGGCACGCCCTCGAGCAGCACGTGGCCGTTGACGAGCAGCGCGGCCACCAGACCGGACAACGTGCCCTCCTGCCCGACGACGACCTTGCTCACCTCGTCCCGCAGCGCGTGGATCGGGGCGCGGGCGTCACCGGAGGTGCGCTCGAGGCCGACCGGCGGTTGCCCGGCCGCGGCGGTGAACCCGGCAGGACCATCGGGCGCCGGGGCGGCGAACCCCGTCCCCGGGGTGGGTGGTGGCGCCATGCTCGGTTGGGGCGGCATCGCCGTCGGCCCCGGCGCGCCAGGGGGCCCCGGCGGCGGTGGACCGCCGGCGGGGAACCCTGAGCCGTGCTCGGATCCGGGGTCAGGGGGCATGGCCATGAAGGACCTCCTCGCGGATGGTGTCGATCTGGTTCGCGAGCTCGATGAGCTCGGCGTCGTTGGCGACGGGTCGGTCTTCGACGGCGCGCAGCACGCTCTCACGATCGATGGGCGTCTGCGCGGCAACCGTGTCGGCGATCAACGTCGCCGGCGCCCCCGGGGGCAGCCCGATGCGCGTGCAGAGCTCGCGTCGCAGGTCCGCGCGCAGGATGCCGGACGCGTTGTTCGGCTGCTTCATCTGCAGCATGAGGTTGCCCACGGCGTCGACGAGCTCGGACCCGGCGATCTGCACCGGCTGCGGCTCGGCGACGACGCGACCGAGCCGGCGCCCGCGCGCGAGCCCGTACACGACGAGCGCGACGCCGAGCTGCAGCACGGCCAGGCCGGCCCCGAACGGCACGATGCGCGCGAGCCCGTCGCCGATGTCGAGATCGTCGGACGACGCATCGCCGAAGGCGTCGGCCTCGACGATCGCCACGCGCGTGCCCGGCGTGGGGGCGAACAGGGCGGTGGCGAGCGCCCCGTTGTCCTCGTTGCCGAGGAACTCGTTCTGGAACATCGCTCCCGAGGCGAGGGACACGATCTGCCCCGCGCCGACCGGCTCGACGACCATGAACGCCTCGTCCTCCCCACCGAAGCACGACGCGCCGTCCTTCGGCACCTCGTACCCGTCGAAGAACGAACCGGTGCGACCACGGTCGATGCGCCGCACGTCGCGCATCGCGTCGATCGTGCACGTGCCCTGCTCGAGCACCGCGTTGGCCGTCGCGTGCGGGCCGTTGCCGACCCCGCCGGGCGGCGCGAGATCCGACAGCGTCGAGGTCACGACGAGCGTGTGCCCGGCGGCGACCCAGCGGCGGACGTCGTCGACCCGATCCGCGGGCGGATCGCTGGTGAACATGACCGCGATGTCCGTGTCGGCGGCCGGGAACGCGTCCGGGGTGGTGACCTTCGCGCCGAAGTGCTCGACGGTCTGCACGAACGCCTTGGTGCCGGTGCGCGACGTCGAACGGGGGTCGTACGGCGCCGCGTCTCGGTGGTTGTTCGTGAGGAGGCCGATGAGCAGCAGCACGACGAGGCCGGCGCCGATGGCCAGCACCGTGCGCGACGCGCCACCCCTGCCGGCGGTGCCGGTGGTGCCCCCGGCGCTCCCTGCGGCGGTCATGCGGGGACGCTCGCCGCGTCGTCGCTGCTGCGCCGGGCCGCACGCGCCCCCGCGACCGACTGGCCGGCGAGGTCGCGGAACCGCGCGTTCTGCTCCGGCCCCGTCGGCTCGTCGCCGTACCACGCCCGCTCGAACAGGTCGGTGGCGCCGACGAAGGCGTCGCTGGCCGCGGGCGCGAACGCCCGCATCTCGATCCGGTACTCCCCGGTGGTGCGACCCGGCAGGTCGCGGAGGGCCCCCAGCTCGATCAGCGCGCCGACGAGCGCCCGGAACCGGCAGCGCAGGGCCTGCTTCCACTCCCCGCGCGCCTCGAAGCGCTCGGCATCCGCCTCCCACTCGTGCGGCGGGCGCCGATCCTCGAGGTCGAACTCGAAGCCGGCGTCGGCGCCGCGGTAGCGGGAGGTGCCCCGCAGGCGCACGAGCAGGAACGCCACGGCGCCGACGAGCACCGCCAGGATGATGTAGGAGAACCCGCTCCAGAACGAGCCGGTGTTGTTGAGGATCCGGCCGATCTGCTCCTGGAACCACTCGCCCACCGTCTCCCAGAAGCTCTTCGGTGGTTCCTGGTACTCGGCGCCGCTGAGGATCGAGTCGGCTTCGCTGTTCGACGCCGAGGTCGAAGGTTGGGGCTCCGGGAGCCGCGCGCCCGCCGGCGCTCCGGACGGCTCGGGCGCCGTGGCCTGCGCGGCCACCGGCGCCGGGTCCGCGACCAACCCGATCGACAGCGTCGCCGAGGTCACCGCGGCCGCGATCGCGAGGCCGCCCAGGGCTCGGGCGGCGACCCGCCGCGTCGGATGCGCCGGCGGTCGCGACGCGGCCGGGCGCGGGGAGGTGGCCCGGGTCATGGGTTCAGGCCGCTCCCGCGAAGACGTCGCTGACCTCGAGGTCGAGGTCGAGTCCCTCGGTGCGCACCCGGAGGTCGAGGTAGATGAGCACGGGCACCCCCACCACGAAGGGGGCGGTGGTGAAGCGGGCCGCGGCCGCGCCGATCGGCACCAGGAACTTCGCCAGGTTGGGCGAGATGAGCGCGACGACCTCGGGCGCAGCCTGGATCGAGTAGTTCACGAGCGACTCGAGCAGGAACGCGCAGAACCAGAACAACATCACCCACCACAGCCGCCGCGCGACGAGCTTGCACGAACGGGTCGCCGCGGTCCAGGGGTTGGCGTCCTCGACGGCCATCACCGGCATCGCCAGCAGGAACAACGGCACCACGAACAGCGCCGGGATGTAGCACAAGGCCACCGAGCCGACGATGGGGATGAGCAGCAGCAGGTACGTGGCGATGATCAGGTGCGCCTTCTTGCCCGTGGCGACGAGCACCTGCTTCACGGTCATGTCGCCGCCCGCGTACCAGGCAGACACGAGGCGGGCGAGCGCGAAGCCGAGGAAGTAGTAGCTCAGCGCCACCAGGGCCTGCGCGGCGTACGACGCCACCAGCGTGCTCGCCCGTGGGCTCGACGCGCGACCCGAGCTCAGCGACCCCGTGTTGAACGCGTTCAGCGAATCGAGCACCGACACCACGTCGCGCTGGAGGTAGGCCGCGACCAGCTGCACCGGCAGGATGAAGATGGCCGTGAGGGAGAGCACGGTCTTCGGGCGGGCCTTGATGATCGCCCAGGCGCCGTCGAGGATGTCCGAGATCGTCATCGGCTTCAGCGGCACCGGCAGCGGCGGGGGCCCGGTGGACACCGGCGGCTCGTGCCACTCGCCGGCGCCGCCCGCCGGCTCGCCACCGTTGGCCCCGAAGCCACCGGTGCGCTCGACGGAGCCGAGGCCGGCCGTGGCGGCCTGGCGCACCCGCTGATCGGCCGCGGACGGCATCACCTGCTGCTCGGGCAGCGCCCAGGCCGACGCGCCACCCCCGCTCGGCGCGAGCACCCCGCCGGGCCGGACCGGCGGCGCGACCGGGGGCTCCCCCGCCGGGGCGAACAGGTCTGGGGTCGGGTTGTCGTTCTCGGGGCCCACGGGCGCTCGCCTTCGACGCGGACACCCATTGTTACCCGGAAGGGCGCGGTCGCGGGGACGAGCCGATCTGCGGGGGGCGCGGTCAGACTGGGCCCATGCACGGATACGACGCATCCACCTACGGCGAGCGCTGGGCCGACGTGTACGACGAGTGGTACGACGACCCGGACGAGGTGGCCGCCACGGTCGCCTGCCTGGCGGCCGTGGCGGGGCCGCCCGAGCGTGGCTCGGGCCCGCTCCTCGAGCTGGGGATCGGCACCGGCCGGATCGCGCTCCCGCTCGCGTCGCAGGGCTACGACGTGCGCGGGGTCGACGCGTCACCGGCGATGGTGGAGGTGCTGCGCGGCAAGGCCGACGCCGCGACCATCCCCGTGCACATGGGGGACATGGCGGACCTGCGCTGCCCGCCGCTCCCCCACGAGGATGCGCCGCCGGCCTGCCGCGGGGTCTTCGTCGCGTACAACACCTTCTTCAACCTGGCCGACGAGGGGGCGCAGCGCGCCTGTCTCGCCGGCGTCTCGCGGGTGCTCGCGCCCGATGGCTGGTTCCTCTGCGCCGCTTTCGTCCCCGACCTCGACGAACCGGCCCCGGCCCGGGGCACCGTGGGGGTGCGGACGCTGACGACCGACCGCGTCGTGCTGACGGCCGACCGCCACGACACCGCCGCGCAGACGATCAGCGGGCAGTACATCGACATCACGACGGCGGGCATCGCCCTGCGACCGTTCCACATCCGCTACGTGCTCCCCCCGCAGCTCGACCACATGGCGAGCGACGCGGGCCTCGAGCTCGTCGAGCGTTGGGGTGGGTGGGACCGCGAGCCGTTCGACGACACCAGTGCGGTGCAGGTGGCGCTGTACCGGCGACGCGCGGGGTGATCCCCGGCTCGCGCGCGGGCCCGGCCTCTTCTTCCACGAGACGAGCCGACGGCAGTGAGGTCGAGATGGCGGGCCAGCCCGTCGGCCCCCGAACGGAGCGACGGGACGCCCCGACGGAACCGGGTGGAGAGCGCCCCAGGCGCCCGCAGCACTGCCTGCGGCGCCGCGCCTACTCGTTGACGAGGTTCTGCAGCTCGCTGGTGAACGACTCGAAGGGCTCGCCCCGCATGAACTCGAGGTCGACCACGCTCGACGACTTCATGTGGACGCGCACCATCGTCGGGTGACGAGGGTCGGCCTCGACCGACTCGATCGCGCCCAGCGGCACCTCGCCCACGAACTGCTTGGGCTTGCCCGTGATCCCCAGGCTCCAGACGAAGAGGCGCCCGCCGGTCAGCGCGAGCGCCATCTGGTTGGCGGTCGGGAAGCCGAAGGTGCTGTCGGGGTCGAACGCCCTCGGCTCGTGCTCGTCGTCGATCGCGTTGACGCTGGTGGTGATCGTCAGCGCGTTGGCCTGCACGCTGCCGTTGTAGGTCACCTTCGCCGTGGCGATCAGCTCCTCCCCCGGTTGGAGCACCGACGTCACCAGATCCGCCAGCAGGTCCTTCTGCTTCGCCACCGCTACCCCCTTGAACACCGACTCCGGAACACCGACTGCGGAACACCCGACTGCGGAACACCCGACTGCGGAACACCCGACTGCGGGACACCGACTGCCCTCGTGGCACAGCCGCACCGCGGCTGCCGTCGAGGAAGCGTAACCCGACGCCGCGCCGAGAGCCGGGCCGCGCGCGCACCGTGCAGCCGGCGGCGGGGGTGACCGTCGCGGTGGACGGGGGCGCTCAGCGCGACGGCCGCGGCTCGGGCAGGGATGCCGGGGCCGGCCGCAGCCGTGCCGCGACGGCTTCGTTCGCGTAGGCCGCCCACGCCACCGGGGTGTCGGTGTCGAGCGGCACGGTGAGCGGCCCCGGCGGCAGCGCCTCGACGATCGCGCCCGCGGCTCGGGCGACGACCAGCGAGGCCAGGTCGTAGGGATGCGTCGAGAAGCCCTCCGGGTGGAACAGCGGGCGCGGATCGAGCACCGCGGCGTCGGCCCCGGACGCGACGCCGTAGAGGTGCTGAGCGCTGCACGGCACGAGGTCGTCGTACACCTCGAGCCCGGCGAGGTGCGCGTCCGCCCACGCACCGATCGGCCCGTGGCTGCCGGGCAGCAGGCGCACCACCGTGACGAACGAGCGGGCGAGGTCGGCGTCCTGCTTCGGACGGATGGCGAGCGGTTGCGGCGGCGCCCCGCCGATCAGGTCGTCCACCTCGATCGTCGCCGCGGTGTCCGTCGTCGCCGCCCACGCGACGCGACCGCGCGCCGCCCACCGCGTCGGGATCTCGACCATGGCCCCGACCTCGAGGTCCTCCAGCGTCTCCGCCGCACGACCCGCTCCGAGGAGCACCCAGGCGCTGCGCTTGCCGGCGAGGTACGGACGGGTGCCGTCCACCGGATCCACGAGGAAGCGCCACGGCCCGTCCGGCGCCCCCACCACCAGGGGCGCGTCGAACCCCTCGATGGTCGCCGTGCCCGGCCACCGCTCGCCGATCTCGGCGAAGCCGGCCACGAGCACGTCCTCGGCGCGTACGTCGACCCCGAACACGTCGTCACCGCCCTCGGAGCGCACGACCTGACCGTCACCGCGGCTCGACGAGCCGCGCACCGCATCGCGCGTCCGCCGTCCGAGGTCGGCCAGGGCACGCGCCAACGCAGCCACCTCGGCGCCGCCGGTGCCCGTCGCTCGCGACGAGCCGGACGATCCCCCGCTCGATGCGCCGCTCGATGCCCCGTCTGCCATCCGCCTTCCCTACCATGCGGCGATGGCCCGCATCCGCGTCTCCACCCTGATCGATGCCGCCCCCGCGAAGGTGTGGAAGTCGATCGACGACATCGGGACCCACGTCGAGTGGATGCAGGACGCGACCGAGATCCGGTTCACCGGCACGCGGCGTTCCGGGGTCGGCACGGTGTTCGAGTGCGACACGCGCATCGGTCCGCTCACCCTCACGGACATCATGGAGATCACCGAGTGGAAGCCGCGCCAGCGCATGGGGGTCATCCACCGCGGCGTGGTCACGGGCGACGGTGTGTTCACGCTGCGCAAGACCCGGCGGGGTCGCACCCGCTTCACGTGGACGGAGCGCCTCACCTTCCCCTGGTGGATGGGCGGCTCGATCGGGGCGACGGTGGGGGGCGAGGTGCTGCGCTACGTGTGGCGCCGCAACCTCACCAACCTCAAGCGACGCGTCGAAGCCGGCTGACGGCGCCTGACCACGGCAACCGCCGCTCCCGGCACCGGTCCCGTCAGCGGTACACGGCGAGCTGCGGCGCGAGGGCGATCGACGCGGCCAGGCACGCGACGCCCAGCGCACACGCCACCGCGACGCCCAACCACGGCGACTGGCGGCGCCGCTCGAGCTCGAACATCGCGTAGCCCACGATCGTGCCGCCGATCATGCCGCCCAAGTGGGCGCCCTTCGAGATGCCGGGGAACGTGAAGGTGAACACGAGGTTGATCAGGATCAGGCCGCCGAGCCCGGAGGTCCAGATGTTGATCTTGTTCGAGAGCTGGTAGGCCAGCGCCGCACCGAAGAGCCCGAAGATCGCCCCGGATGCTCCCGCGGACAGCGCGTTCGGGGTGACGAGCAGCGCGCCGAGGGACCCGGCCAGCAACGCCGCGAAGTACAGGGTGAGGAACCGGGCGGGACCGAGGAGCCGCTCGAGCTGGGGCCCGAGCACGTACAGCGCCAGCATGTTCAGGCCGAGGTGGATCACCCCGAAGTGCAGGAAGCCGGCGCTGACGAGCCGGTACCACTCGCCGTACGCGATGAGATCGGCGCGCATCACGCCGTTGCGGTAGGCCGCCCCCTGCCCCTCACTTATGGTGCCGCCGGTCGTGAGGTCCCAGACGAACACGCCGACGTTGATGGCGATCAGCAGGAAGGTGGCCCACGTCTGCTCGCTGGGCAGCGTGCGGGCGGTGTACACGGGAGCGGTGCGTGCGCCTTGCTTCACGCACTCAGGGCACTGGAAGCCCACCGACGCCTGGTGCATGCAGCTCGGGCAGATCGGTCGGTCGCACCGCTGGCACGACACGCCCGCCGGCCGATCACGGTGGCGGTAGCACGTCCGCGGTGGGGGCGACGCCGGCGGCGGTTGGGGAAAGGTCACCGCGAGACGTTACCGGTGGTGGTGACCCGCCCCACCGCGGCGGGAGCCGAGCAGATCAGGGGGACGTGGATCAGCGGCCTTCGAAGGTCGCCTGGCCCGGACCGTTCTCGAGGAACGACCGCACCCCGGTCTGGGAGTCCTCGGTCTTGAAGACCTCGACGAACATCTCCTGCTCGAGCACGAGGCCGTCGCCGAGGCTGCCGTCGAGGCCCAGGTCGATCGACCGCTTGGCGATCGCCTGCGCGACGAGGGCGCCCGCGCCGTACGACGCCGCCACCTCGAGGGCGTGGTCGACCACCTCCGCGGCGGGCACGACCTCGTCGACGAGCCCGATGCGCAGCGCCTCGTCCGCGCGGATGGTGCGCCCGCTGAGCACCAGCTCCTTGGCCCGCGCCGGGCCGATGAGCCGCGGGAGCCGCTGCGTGCCGCCGGCGCCGGGGATGATGCCCAGCAGGATCTCGGGCTGCCCGAAGCGGGCGGTGTCGGCCGCGATGCGGAAGTCGCACGAGATCGCGAGCTCGCACCCGCCGCCGAGCGCGACGCCGTTGACGGCGGCGATCGTGACCCGTGGGAGCTCGGCCAGGGCGTTGAAGGCCTCGGTGAACGCCGCGCCGATGCGCCGGGCGTCGTCCGGTCCGCCGAACTCCTTGATCTCCGCCCCGGCGGCGAACGCCTTCTCGTTGCCGGTGATGACCACGGCCGTGGGCAGGTCGGCGAGCAGCTCCTGGATCCGCTCGTGCAAGCGGTGCAGCGTCGCCTGCGACAGCGTGTTCACCTTGCCGTTCGCCAGGCGCAGCAGCGCGACGCCACCGTCGCGTCGCTCGAGCTCGACGAGCTCGGTCGCGGCGGCGGGATCAGGGGTGGGCTCGGAGGCGGGCTCCGCGGCGGGATCGTTGGAGGCAGGGGCGTCGGACATGGCAGGAGACGCTACCTGCGACCAGGCCGCGGCCGGGAGACGACCGGTAAGGTGCCTACGCCTTCCGGCCTTCCGGCCTTCCGGGCTTCCCGGCCACCGGCTGCTCGACCCACCGGCTGCGGCCTCCCGTCCCCCACCGGTTCCCCCGACCGGCTCCCCTCCCGCCGACGAGCGACCCTCGCCGTCCGGCCCTCAACCGCAACAGGAGCGTGTGCGATGTTCAAGGAGTTCAAGGAGTTCATCTCGAAGGGCAACGTGATCGACCTCGCGGTGGCGGTCGTGATCGGCGCCGCGTTCGCGGTGATCGTCAAGTCGTTCACCGACGACATCCTCGGCCAGCTGCTCGCCGCGATCGGCGGCAAGCCGGACTTCACGAGCCTGACCCTGACGCTGCGCAACGTCACCGTGAAGGGCGTCGAGACACCGGTCGAGCTGCGCTACGGCGCGTTCATCACCGCGGTGATCAACTTCCTCATCGTGGGCTTCGCCCTCTTCCTCGTCGTGAAGGCGGCCAACCGCATGCAGACCCTCCGCAAGAAGGAGGAGGAGAGCGAAGAGGCCGTGGCGACCGAGCTCGAGCTGCTCACCGAGATCCGCGACCTGCTCGCGGCCTCGTCCGGTACGGCCCCGGGCGGGCCGTCCGGCGGATCCGCGCCCCAGGCGTAGGGCGGGCCACCGCGCTACGAGCCACCCAGGTCGTCGAGCAGGCGGTCGGCCGCCGTCCACGGGTCGATCGTGCGCTCGAGCACCTCGTCGCGCAGCGCCTCGAACCGGGTGCCGGCCGCCAGCGCCTTCGCGCGCTCGAGCAGCTGCGCGGCGACGATGCGCTGCAGCTCGTCGGTCGTGCGTGCGATTCGTCGAGGCTCGAGCAGCCCGGCGTCGACCAGGTGCTGGCGGTGGCGGCGGATCGCGTCCCACAGCTCGGGGGCACCCGCGCCCGTCGACGCGACGGTGGCGAGCACCGGTGGGCGCCACCGAGACGGATCGGCGCCGCCGAAGCCGAGCTCGAGCATCTGCTCGAGGTCGCGTTGGGTGTCCTCCGCCCCGGGCCGGTCGGCCTTGTTGATCACGAAGATGTCGGCGATCTCCATCAGCCCGGCCTTGTTCGCCTGCACGGCGTCACCCCAGCCCGGGTTCACCACGACGACGGTGGTGTCGGCCGACCCCGTGATCTCCACCTCGACCTGGCCCACGCCGACGGTCTCGATGATCACCCACGGCAGCCCCGCGGCGTCGAGCGCGCGCAGCGCCTCGGGCGTCGCGAGGGCGAGGCCCCCGAGGTGCCCCCGGGTCGCCATCGATCGGATGAACACCCCGCGATCGAGGGCGTGATCGCCCATGCGCACGCGGTCACCGAGGATCGCCCCACCCGTGAAGGGCGAGGACGGATCGATCGCCAGCACCCCGACCTCGTCGCCGGCGTCGCGCACCACGCGCACGAGCGCGCTGGTCAGCGTGGACTTGCCGGCGCCGGGCGCGCCCGTGATCCCGATCGTGTACGCGCTCCCGCTCAGGGGGTGGGTGACGCGGCTGACCGCGCGGGCCGCGGGACCGCCCCGTTCGATGATCGAGATCAACCGTGCGAGCGCGGCCCGGTCCCCGTCACGGGCCTGCTGGATCAGCTCACCGGGATCGGTGCTGCGGGGGCTCGGCACGGCGAGGAGCATAGGCACCAGCCGTGGGCGGCCCCGACGGACCGGGACGGACCCGGGCGGACCCGACGCCGGGCGGGCCCGTACGAGCCGGCTCAGAGGGTGACGGCGGTCTCGCCGATCTCGGCGAGCGTCTCGCCCACGTTCACGACCTCGGTGACGCCTTCGACGCGGTCCTTGAGGATGCGCTCGATGCCGGCCTTGAGGGTGACGGTGGACGCGGGGCACGAGACGCAGGCGCCGATGAGCTCGACGCTCACGACCCCCGTCTGCTCGTCGACGTCACGCAGGTAGATGTCGCCGTTGTCCGCCTGGATGGCGGGGCGGATCACCTCGATGACCTGTTCGACCTTCTCGCGCATCGTGCTCCTCGGCCTCGAACGTGCTCGCTTCGTCCCCGACAGGTGGCTCGTCGCCCACGGATGGACCACCAGTCTCGCAGGTGCGGACCCGCAGGCGGTAACCGCGGTGCCTGCAACCGGCGGCGCCCCCCGTGTGTTCCCGCGTGACGCCCGTCTCAGAGGACGGCACCGCTCGCGCCGGGGAGTCGCCTCGGGCCGGCCCGCACGCGACACTGACGGGATGCTCGGTGTGCTCTTCGGTCACGACAGCGGCTTCAGCTGGGACGAGGCCCTGCTGGTGATGACGCCGATCGCCATCGTGGCCGGCGCGCTCTTCCTGGCGAACCAGCGGGCCAAGCGCTATGGCGACGAGGAAGGACACGCGGAGGGGGACGCGCCGGCTGACGAGGAGGCCGGCGGGCGCGCCGGCGACGAGCCGCCGGCTACTCGGCGGTGACGTCGGCGCCGACGGCGCGGAGCTTGTCGACGAACCGCTCGTAGCCGCGCTCGATGTGCTCGGCATCGGACACCACGGTCTCGCCTTCGGCGCGCAGCGCCGCGATGACGAGCGCCGCGCCGGCGCGGATGTCGGGGGACCGCACCGGCGCGCCCGACAGCATCGGCTGGCCGCGCACCACGGCGTGATGCCCCTCGGTGCGCACGTCGGCACCCATGCGCACGAGCTCGTCCACGTACCGGAACCGCCCGTGGAAGATGTTCTCGGTCACGATCCCGACCCCGTCCGCCGTGGCCAGCATGGCGACCAGCAGGGGCTTGTAGTCGGTGGCGAGGCCGGGGTACGGCAGCGTCGAGATGTCGACCGACGTGAGGCGGCGCGACGCCATCGCCCACAGCCCGTCGTTGGTGGGCGAGATGCGCATGCCCATCTCGCCGAGCTTGACCACGATCATGTCCATGTGGTCGGGGCGCGCCCCCTGCAACGTGATCTCGCCCCCGGCGATGCCGACCGCCGCGAGGAACGTCGCCGCCTCGACCCGATCGGGGATCACGGTGTGCTCGACCGGCGACAGCTCCTCGACCCCCTCCACCGTGATGGTCGACGAGCCGGCGCCGAGCACCGTCGCCCCCATGCGGTTGAGGAACGCCGCGAGGTCGGCGATCTCGGGTTCGCGCGCCGCGTTGTCGAGCACGGTCGTGCCCTTCGCCAGCACGGCGGCCATGAGCGCGTTCTCGGTGGCGCCCACGCTCGGGAACTCGAGCAGCACCCGCGTCCCCGTGAGCAGCTCGGCGCGCGCCTCGATGTAGCCGTGCGCGAACTCGAACGAGGCGCCGAGCTGCTCGAGCGCCTTGTGGTGCATGTCGATCGGCCGCGAGCCGAAGTCGTCGCCACCGGGCAGCGCCACGCGAGCGTGGCCGAACTTCGCGAGCAGCGGGCCGAGCACGACGATCGACGCCCGGAACTTCTCGACCAGCTCGTAGGGCGCCACAGGCGTGATCTCGGCCGGGCGCAGGATGTGCAGCGAGCCACCGTTCGAGCCGGGGGCGCCGACCGCCGCACCATCCGCGGCGCGCACGGCCGTGGTCGGGTCGTCGGGGTCGTCGCCCTCCCACCACACCCGCATGCCCATCGACTCGAGCAGCTCGGCCATGCAGGCCACATCGGTGATGCGTGGCACGTTGTGCAGGACGAACTCGCCCTCGGCCATCGTGGTCGCCGCCATCAGCTTGAGCACCGAGTTCTTGGCCCCGCCGATCGGGACGGTGCCTTCGAGGGGGCCGCCCGGGCGGACGATGATGCGCTGCACCGCACCAGTATGCTCCGCACGATCCTGATGGTCGTCCACCCGCGGAGGGGCGAGCTTGCTGCGCAACCCAGACGCACCGCCTGACCTGCGCCCCGCTCCCCGAACCGGCCGCGACCGCCGGCCCCACCCCCGTCGTGAGGGCCGATACGGCCCACATACGTCCGACGCGCCATGCTGGTCCCCGACCGCGGGGGCGGTGGCGCCGGCGGTGGCGCCTCCTGGGCTGACATGGGGGATCCGGAACCGGTGAAGACGGTCGTCATCACGAGGTGGGCCGACCCCGACGAGATCGCGCAGCTGTCCCAGGCGCGCACCTCACCGATGCTCGAGGTGCTCCGCACTCCCGAAGCTCCCGAAGCTCCCGAAGCTCCCCGAGCGCCCGAGGCTCCCGGAGGTGCCGAGCACGACGGCGGCGGGGAGACGCCGGGCGCCGGCCGCGCGGCGCCGGACCGCCTGGTCTTCGAGCTCGTCGACGGCCCCTTCGACCACTACGAGCGCGTGCTCGAGATCGATCCGGTCGGCGACGACGGCTCCCCGGTGACCGAGCCCTCGCTCGAGGTCCGCACGACGCGCGGGGCGAAGACGTTCCGCAAGATCAAGACGGCGACGACGACGATCGCCTCCACCCAGGTCGGCGACGGGGAGCCGGCGGAGAAGGTGCGCAACCGCGTGCACCACGCCAAGGCGGAGCGTCGCTTCTTCGCCGAGGACGGGATCGGGGCGCTCACCGCGCCCCGGCTGATCCGCGAGACGACGTCGTTCCGCCTCGCCATCCCGATCTGGGGCGCGCTGTTCATGCCCCTCGTCGTGAAGGCGACGATCACGCCGCCTGCGGAGGGCGCGCAGCTCTGGTGGCTCCCGCCCGACCGGATGGACAAGCGCGCGACGGGCGTGCTGTCGCGCCTCTGCGTGTTCTCGTTGATGGCGGCGTACCTGGGCGTGCTGGTGAGCCAGCTGAACCCGTACTTCAAGGTGCAGTTCGACGCCACGAACGACGACATCGCCAACGTCCTGCTCTTCGTGCGCATCGCCGGCGTCTTCGCGCTCGCCGTCGTCGCGCTGGCCGATCGGCGCGGGCGCAAGGCCATGCTCATGGGGTCGCTCTACATCGCGATCGCGTTCGCGGCGGTGGGCGCCTTCGCCCCCAACCTCGTGCTGCTCGGTGTGTCCCAGACCGCGTGCCGCACCTTCTCGGCCGCCGTCGTGATCATCGTCGGCATCATGTCGGCCGAGGAGATGCCGCGCGGCGCTCGCGCCTTCGGGGTCTCGGTGCTCGTCGCCACCGGCGCGCTCGGCGCCGGCGGTGTGATCGTGTTCCTGTTCGTCGCCGACCTCGCCGAGTGGACCTGGCGGATCTTCTTCCTGGTGCCGCTCCTGGCGATCTACCCGGCGTGGCGCGTCGGCCGGAAGCTGCCCGAGAGCCGGCGCTTCGAGGTCTACGAGCTCACGAGCGCCGGCGAGGAGCTGCCCGGCGCCGGCGACGACGCGGCGGCGCCCGCCCCCCGCAAGGTCTCGGCCCTCGCCGCGGTGGCGCTCGCGCCGAGCGACGGCCTGCCGAGCGGCGGCGCGGCCGCCGGCGCGAGCACCGAGGTGGTGGTCACGTCGAAGGGCATCCGCCAGCGCGTCGGCTTCCGCTTCCTCGTGCTCGCCACCAGCGCGTTCCTCGTCAACATCTTCTCGTCGCCGGCCGGCGGGTTCCTGAACGAGTTCCTCAAGACCGAGCAGGGGTACAACGGCGCCAAGATCGCCGCCCTGCAGGTCATCACGAACGTGCCCGGCGGGCTGTCGATGATCGTCGGCGGCCGGCTGGCCGAGTCGCGGGGCCGTCGCGTGATCGGCGCGATCGGCATCGCGGGCGGGTTCGGGTTCACGATCCTGATGTACCTCTCGTCCGGCGCACCCATCTGGCTCTTCTCGACGCTCGCGACCCTGCTCGGCGCGATGGCGATCCCGGCGCTCGGCGTGTACGGCGCCGAGCTCTTCCCGACGAAGACCCGCGGGCTCGCCGGCGGCGGCATCAACCTCTTCGGCGTCGCCGGTGGGGCGATCGGGCTGAAGCTGGTCGGCCGGCTGGCGGACGAGTGGGGCGGGTTCGGCCCGGCGATCGCGGTGCTGGTCGTGGCGCCGATCCTCGTGGTCGTCCTGATCCTCGCGTTCTACCCCGAGACCGCCCACAAGGAGCTCGAGGAGCTCAACCCCGAGGACGCCGCCCCACCCCACGACGACCGGGCGGCGCTCGCCGAGCTCGACGAGGAGTGGACCGAAGTACACGAGCAGCACGCGCACTTCCACCTCGGCCACGGGCAGGGACACGGGCAGGGACACAGCCAGGGACACGAGCACGAGCACGACCCCGGCCCCGAAGGCGGGGAAGGCGCCGCCGTGCCCGTCGCCACCGGCGCCGACCCGGCACCCAGCACCGCCGCGGTGCCCCGGGGCGCGGCCACGGCGGGTGACGATGGCGCCGCCGGCGCGGCCGGTACCATCACGCCCCGTGCCTGACGATCCCGAGCCCTCGAGCGACGACGCCGCCGACACCTCGGCCGCCAACTCGGCCACCGACTCGGTCGTGGGAGCGCC
>CAYUOL010000086.1:0-21319 GCA_964446345.1 uncultured Iamiaceae bacterium
CCTTGCCGGTCTGGCCGACCTGGTAGCTGTAGGGCACCCAGCCGGCGTCGACGATCGCACGGGACGCACCCGGCGCCGCCTTGAGCAGCTTGGCGAGCTCTTCGACCATCGCGAACTTCTCGGCCTCGCCGAGCCCGCGACCGCCGGAGACGACGACGGCCGCCTCGTCGAGCGAGGGGCCCTGACGCTCTTCGATGTGGCGCTCGGTGATCTTGGCCTGCCCCGCTTCGGGGACCTCGATCGTCTCGACCGCCGCGGCGCCACCGCCGCTCTCCTCCGCCGCGAACGACTTGGGGCGGAGCAGCACGATGAACGGGCCGCTGCCGGTGAACTTGGTCTTGACGTTGGTGACGCCGCCGAAGACCGGCTCGGTCACGACGAGCGCGTCGCCGTCGACCTCGACGTCGACGTTGTTCGTGATGACGGCGGTGTCGAGCTTGGCCGACAGGCGGCCGGCGATGTCGCGGCCGTCGTAGCTGGTGGCGAAGAGGATCGCCGCCGGGCCGTTGCCGGCCTCGACCTGTGCCGCGATCGCCGAGGCGACCGGCACACCGGCCAGCGAGCCACCGAGGTCACCGGTGGACAGCACCTTGGTGGCGCCGTACGAGCCGAGCTCGGCGGCGATGGCGTCGGCGTCAGCGCCGCCGTACACGGCCTCGACCGTGTCGGACAGCGAGCGCGCCTTGGTGAGCAGTTCGAGGGTGGTCGTGGACACCTTGCCGTCGACGGCTTCGGCGAACACCCAGATCTTGGAAAGTCCCATGTTCTCGTTCTCCTGAAGGGTGTTCGGGTCAGATGACCTTGAGGTTGTCGAGGAAGGCGACGATCTTCTCGGCACCGGTGCCGTCGTCTTCGAAGATCTCGCCGGCCTCGCGGGTCGGGGCGTCCTCGATGCTGACGATCTCCTGGCCGCCGCCGGCCCAGCCGACGGCATCGGCTTCGATGCCGAGATCGCCGAGGCTGACCTCGTCGACGGGCTTGCTCTTGGCCGCCATGATCCCCTTGAAGGAGGGGTAGCGGGGCTCGACGACGCCGGCGGTCACGGAGACCACGGCGGGCAGCGGCGAGGTGACCTCGTCGTAGCCGAGATCGGTCTGGCGATCGACCTTCACCGTGTCGCCGTCGACCGCGATCGACTTGGCGAACGTGATCGAGGGCAGGCCCAGCAGCTAGGCGAGCTGCTCCGGGATCGTGCCGGTGTAGCCGTCGGACGACTCGGTGGCGGTGAGGATGAGATCCGCACCCTCGACGCGCTTGATCGCGGCGGCGAGGACCTTGGCCGTGCCGAGCGCGCTGGTGCCGCTCAGTGCGGGGTCGCTCACCAGCACCGCCTTGGCCGCGCCCATGGCGAGCGCGGTGCGCAGGCCGGACGTCTCGCTGTTCGGGGCCATGGAGACGAGGGTGACCTCGCCACCGCCGGCCGTGTCGGCCAGCTGCAGGGCCATCTCGACGCCGTAGCTGTCGGACTCATCGAGGATGAGCTTCCCGTCGCGCTTCAGCGTCTTGGTCGAGGGATCCAACGCACCAGGCTCGGCCGGGTCCGGGATCTGCTTCACACAGACGACGATGTTCATAGCGGGTGATTCTTTCCGTACCCAGGGCGTCGGGCCAAATCGACGGATACCTGCAGCCCAGTCGCCCCGCGGCTGCTCGGCTCGGTCCCTGCGACGCGCTCGCGCGCGCCGTCGGGGGACCCCCGACGGACGACGGGCTACCGTCACGGCCCATGCGCAGGGGACGGCGGCAGCGGCCGCAGTCGGCAGGACGGGGGGTGCGGCGATGAAGGTGCTGCTGATCGTCAACTCCTCGGCGTCCTCCGTCACGGCGCGTGCCCGCGTGGTGATCCAGAAGGCGCTCTCCGCCGATCACGAGGTCACCGTCGCGGAGACGAGCCGGCGCGGGCACGCCACGCGCCTCGCGCAGGGGGCGGCGAACGACGGCAGCGACGTCGTCGTGGTGCTTGGCGGTGACGGGACGTTGAACGAGGCCGCCAACGGCCTGGCCGGATCGCACACCGCGCTCGCGCCCTTGCCGGGGGGCTCGACGAACGTCTTCTCGCGCACGATCGGCCTGCCCGACGACCCGATCGAAGCCACGGGCGCGCTGCTCGACGCGCTGAGCCGCCGCTCGATCCGGCGCGTCGGGCTGGGCTCGGTGAACGGTCGCTACTTCCTCTTCCACGTCGGCATGGCGTTCGACGCCGCCGTCGTGCAGCAGGTCGAGCGGCGCGCGTCGCTCAAGCGCTACGCGTCGCACCCCCTGTTCGTGTTCGCCGCGCTCGACACGGCGCTGCGCCACTACGACCGCTCACGCCCGCGCTTCGCCGTGCACCACGAGGACGGCTCGGTCGTCGACGACGGCTACGTCGGGCTGTGCTTCAACACGACGCCGTACACCTACCTCGGCTCGATCCCGATCGACATCGCCCCCGACGCGAGCCTCGACCGCGGCCTCGTCATGGTCACGGTGCGGACGCTGAAGATCGCCACGATCCTCGGTCTGCTCGGTGGCGCCATGATGGGTCGCAGCCGCGCGTCGCGCCATCCGCTCGTCGACTACCGATCGGATGTCGCCAGCGTGACCGTCCGAGGGCACGGCCCCTTCGCCTACCAGGTGGACGGCGACTACCTCGGTGAGGTGACCACCCTGCGGTTCAAGCACGAGCCGCAGGTGCTGAGCCTCGTGCAACCCTGACCCCCCGGGTCTCCGCAGGACGGAGCTCGGGATGGTGCTCGGGATGGGTGGTCGGGGATCAGCGGGGGCCGGGCCCGACGAGCGCCCGGAGCCGATCGGGCACGTTCGTGATGATGCCGTCGACGCCGAGCGCGAGCAGCGTCGCCATCTCGTCGGCGTCGTCGACGGTCCACGGGTACACGCGCAGGCCCGCCCCGTGGGCGAGGTCGACGAGCGCGCCGTCGACCTCGCGGCGGTGCGGGTTGATGGCGACATGACCGGCGTCGCGGGCCCGGCGCACCGCCACCGTCATGTCGATCGGCCCGAAGCCGAGCTGGCCCGTCGCGAGCGCCGGTGCCACCTCGCGGACGCGGTGCAGGCACCGCCAGTCGAACGACGTCACGAGGAACGGGCCCACGGCCTCGGGCCCCTCCAGGAGACCAGCGACGCGCTCGGCCACCCGGTGCTCCGGATCGAAGTCGGGGTCGTTCGGATCGCTCTTGATCTCCACGTTGACCCCGAGGCCCGCCGCCGCGCACACGTCGAGGGCCACGTCGAGCGTGGCGACGGTCGAGGGCAGCTCGTGCGCGGACAGCTCGACGATCACGCGCCCGTCGGCGAGCACCGCGTCGTGGTGCACGACGAGCACCTCGTCACGCGTGCGGCGCACGTCGAGCTCCACCCAGTCCGCACCGAGCGTCGCCGCGCCGCGGAAGGCCTCGAGCGTGTTCTCGGGGTGCGCCGCCGACGCTCCCCGATGGGCGATCACGAGCGGCGGGGCCGGCTCGCGAGCCGGCCCCATATCACTTTCTGTGGGCATGCGCGTACCCTCCGAAAGAGATGGCGGCCATCACAAAAAATCGTTCTTTGACCCCTTGAAACCTCGCGGGGCACCCACTACCGTCTTCTTGTCCCAGCCATACGCCGTATGTTCCGAGGCGGTGGCATGTGAAATGCTTCACGACCGGTCACCCAGTGTGTGGTCGAGCGTGACGCTCCTACTTGTGGAGGCACCGTGGCCCTCACCGCGCTCACCCTGACCGTTGACAACGACAACTGGCGTGAATTCGCCGCGTGCCGTGACACCGATCCCGATCTCTTCTTCCCCGTGGGCACCACCGGTCCTGCGATCGAGCAGATCGAGAACGCCAAGGCCGTGTGCATGGAGTGCGAGGCTCGTCAGCCTTGCCTCGAGTTCGCCCTGACCACCAACCAGGACTCCGGCATCTGGGGCGGTACCTCGGAAGAGGAACGTCGCAAGCTGCGCCGGCAGTGGATGGCGGCCAAGCGCCGGGCGTCCTGAACCCGAACCCCCGTCCGACGACCACCCCGCTCCTCGTGGGGGGTCGATCGAACAAGACGACGGTTCGGCGCAAGCCCTCGAACTGAACGCAGTGCTCAACGACCTCCCTCCCCGGGAGGTCGTTCCGCGTCCGGGGGGCGCGATCGGCCGCGGTCGCGGCTCGCCGCCGACGCCGCCCTCGTGGTCCAGGCGCCGGGCCGCGGCACCTCGAGGTCGCCGAGCTCGTCGGCGTTGAGGGGGTCGGCGGGCGCGTCGGCCGCGAGCGGCACGTTGAGCTCGACCACCGTGCCGGGCCGGTCTCCACCCCCCGGGCCGAGCCGCATCTCGATGGTGCCGGCCAGCTCGGTCGTGATCAGGGTCCGCACGATCGACAGGCCCAGCCCGGTGGACTTCTCGAGCGCGAAGCCGGGGGCGAGGCCGGCCCCGTCGTCGGTGACGGTGACCCGCAGGTCGCGCCCGTTGTTGTCGAGCTCGAGCGTCACGTGCCCGTCGGTGGAGTCGAGGCCGGGCGGGTAGGCGTGGTCCACGACGTTCTGGAGCAGCTCGGTCAGCACGACGGCCAACGGCGTGGCCGTGGTCGCGGGGAGCTTGCCCGCGTCGCCGACGATCTTGAAGCGCACCGGGTGCTCGGGCGAGATCAGGCCCTCTTCGACCATGCGCACGAGCGGCCGGACGATCTCGATGAAGGGCACGTCGTCGCCCGCTTCGTGCGACAGGGTCTCGTGCACGAGGGCGATGGACCGGATCCGGCGCACGCTCTCCTCGAGCGCCGCCTTGCCGTCGCTCGACGGCAGCCGCCGCGCCTGCAGGCGCAGCAACGACGAGATCGTCTGCAGGTTGTTCTTCACGCGGTGGTGGATCTCGCGGATCGTCGCGTCCTTCGACATGAGCAGGCGATCACGGCGCCGCAGCTCGGAGATGTCGCGCAGCAGCACGACCGCGCCGGTGACCACGTCGCTGTCGTCGATCAGGGGCAGGCACCGGATCAGCACGGTGACCTCGGGACCGCGCTCGACCTCCTCGGTGGCCGGGCGGGCGGTGGCGTAGGACGTGCGCACCACGTTCTCCTGCAGCCCGAGCTCGGTCAGGCGCATCCCCTCGGCGTTGGCGTGCACCCCGACGCGGTGCAGCGCCGAGATGGCGTTGGGGCTGGCGTACTCGACCCGCGCCGAGCCGTCGAGGATGATCGCGCCGTCGCCCACGCGCGGCGCCTCCTCCCCCAGCCCCATCTCGTCGACGAAGGGGAACTGGCCCGCAGCGATCATCCGCACGAAGCGGTTGAACACCTCGATGTACGCGCGCTCGAGCTCGCCGAGGTTGCGGCCCACCGTCGGCGTGGACTCCCGGGTCATCACCGCGATGGTGCGTCCTTCATGGCGCACCGGGATGCACTGCACCCGCACCTGCTCCTTCAGGGACGGGTGCGTGATCTCGCCTTCGATCATCTCGCCCAGCCGGAGCGCGCGCATGACCATGGGGCGCTCGTCGACGGAGATGACATCGCCGAGCCAGTCGCTGCGGAAGAGCGTCTGGCTCGTCAAGGGGCGCACCTGGCCGAGCACGACGAGGCGTTCGCGTGCGCCTTCGGCCTCTTCGGCGACGCCCGGCACGGCGCGTGCGGGGTCGACGCGGGCGAGCAGCAGCAGGTCCGCGAAGCACAGATCGGCGAGCAGGCCCCACGACGCGACGAGGCGCTGCAGGTGATCGACGGCAGGGCCGTCCAGCGTCGTGTAGTACCGAGCGAGCTCGGCGGTGGTCGCCATCGGATCAGTCTGCCAGCCGGGGCTGCGCCGACCGCGGCTCGCTCTTGCGCAACCGCCCGAGTGCGCGCGGCGCAGGGATCAGCACCGGCCGGGGGCTCGTCGCCGGCGCGCCACGGCGACGAGGGTGACGCCCACCGCGATGCTCACGAGGCCCGTCGCCAGCAGCACCCCCGTGGACCGGTTCGCCCCGGTGGCGGGCAACGCGGGCGCGACGGCCGGGGCCGGCGTCGTGCTCGGGGCGGGCGGCGCGCTCGCCGGCGGGCGCGCCGGTGCGGTCGTCGTGGTGACGGGCGCCGGTTGCGGATCCTCGAGCACCACCTGCGTGGTGACTCGTTCGCAGACCTGGGCGAGCGCGGGCGTCGGCACGACCGGCTCCGGGGGCATCGTCGCGGTGCAGGAACCCGTCGTGAAGACCGCGGCGCCGAGTGCGGGGAGCGAGGCGCTGAAGGGTGCGAACCGGACCGTCGGGTCGGACCAGCACGGCTGCGCCTCCGGAGGCGTCACGTCGCAGGGCGCGCCCACCGGCTCGATCTGCGTCCACGTCTCGCCGTTCCAGGCCCAGACGTCGGACAGGGCGTACTCGTGGTTGGCCGCCCCTCGGAACGCCTGCCCACCGACGAGCAGCGCCCCGCGCCGCGCATCCCCCACCCGGTAGAGCCCGGCCATCGTGCCCTGGTGCCGGCCGACCGGCCCGCACTGCTGGCACACCAGGGACCAGGACCACGTGCCGGACGCGTCCTCGTGCAGGCGCCAGGTGTCCGCGAAGTCACCGACGCCCTGTGGGAACAGCGTCGTGGGCGGCCCGACGTAGCCACCGCCGAAGAGGATGAAGTCCCGGCCGTCGTAGGCGAAGCCACCGGCGGCGCGCCGCCCGGGCCGTGCGCCCTGCGCCGGCAAGAGCTGCCAGTCGGTGCCCGACCAGCGGAACACCTCGTTCGTGTAGTCATCGACGAAGAACGGTGGGACAGGTGGCGGCCCGGCGTAGTCCCCACCGAAGAGCAGGCTGTCGGTCGCGCTCGCGGCACCGACCGACCCGTCGATCGGGGTGACCGCGCACCCGGGGTTGCACGGGGCCGGCGACCACTGGCCGTCGTCGCCCAGGATCCACGTCTTCGCGTCGTAGGCGCTCGTGCTGCTCTGGTGGTCGTTGCCGCTGTAGATCCACGACTGACCGGCGAGCCCCTCCGGCATCGCCGCGGCGCTGGCCGCCATGCGGCCGCCGGGCTGGGTGGCGCCGGGGCTCTCCGCCCACGAGCGGCCTCGGCCGTCCCACAGCCACGTGCTGACCTGCGAGCACGGCGGCTGGTAGTCGTCCTCCGCGGGACACGACCGCTGGTCCGTGCGGTAGAGCACACCGCGGGTCCCGTCCTTCGTCCCGGGGAAGTTCGCCCACTCGTCGGGCTCGCGCCCCGAGTGCGGCGGGCCCCCGATCGTCTCGGTGACCGAGACGGCGCCGAAGGTCCGATCCAGCGCGACCTCCATCGGATCACGGGTCGCGCCCGGCTGGCCGTGCACGGCTCCCGGCCACAGCGCGAGCACGACCACGACGGCCGACGCGGTCAGCCAGAGCACCGTCCGCGCCGATCGGCCGGCCCGCGTCCGCGACGGCGCGGCCATCGCCCCTACTTGCCGCTGAAGGTCACGACGAGGATGGAGCCGATGGCGACGATCGGGTAGACGAGGATCGTCAGCCAGCCCACGACCTGCGCGAACCGGCCCATCCCCCGGCCCCCGAGCTGGCCACCGGAGGCGTCCACCTCACGGATGGTGCGGTTGCCGAAGATCACGGCGGGGATCCCCGCCAGGATCCCGAAGCAGAACAGGGCCAAGAGGCCGCAGACCAGCGCCGTGACTGCGCTGGGCGCGTTCCCCGGCGCAACCGGAGTCGGAGATGCCAACGTCCCTTCCCCTCTCGTGTGCGTGCGCCCCGCGCCCCGCGCCGCCGCGTGGCCCCGCCCGCCGATTTCGTGACGACGCAACGTACCCCAAAGGGGTGGGTGTCAGCTGGGAGCGAAGGAGCTCGGCGCCTCGCGGTCGAGCTGCGTCAGCGCCAGAACTTCTCACCGAGCTTGAGCAGACCGGCGAGGTCGTAGATGTCGGTCTCGAAGAAGGGAACCGTGCACACGATGTCGGGACCGACAGCGAGCTCCTTCTGCTGCTCGGCCTCCCGCGTCGCGACGACGCGGTAGTTGTGGAAGCTCTCGCCGATCTCGTGCAGCACCCGCTGGACCCGGTCCGTCGGCCCGAGCTCGGCCGGCAGCGCCGGCGCGATCTTCGCGGCTTCCTTGTCGAGCACGTGCGCGGCGCTCGTCGCCTGCGCGTCGAGGAAGTACGCCGGCAGCACCTTGTTGAGCACGACCGCACCGAGGTGGAACTTCTTCTTGTTCAACGCGTCGATGAAGAAGTCCGCCTCGCGGGCGGGCGCGGTCTCGAGCGTCGAGACCACGACGAACGTCGTGCGGCGGTCTTCGAGGGTGCGCGTGACCGACCGCGCCCGCTCGACGAACCCGTCGTACATCGATTGGAACAGGATGAAGAACTCGGCGATGTCCTGCAGGAACTGCGAGCCCAGGATGCGATCGGCGATCGAGTAGAAGGGCCGCGACGCTGCGTTCACGAGCCGTGACTTGTAGGGCAGGATCAGCCAGCGGAGCAACCGGCTCGAGAAGAAGTCGGCCATGCGCTCCGGGGCCTCGAGGAAGTCGATGGCGTTCCGCGTCGGCGGGGTGTCGACGATGATCAGGTCGTAGCGCCCGGACGCGTGGATCTCGTACAGCCGCTCCATCGCGATGTAGTCGTGGCTCTGGACGAACTTGCCGGCGATGTTCTGGTACAGCGGGTTGGCCAGGATCGCGTCGCGCGTCGCGGCATCGGGGGCGTGCATGCGGACCAACGCGTCCCACGACTCCTTGGTGTCGAGCATCGCCGCCCACAGCTCGCCGCGCGGCTCCACGCCCGCTGCGAGGAACAGCTCGTTCGGCACGCGCGTCTCCACGTTGCCGAACTCCTCGAGCCCGAGCGCACTCGCCAGCCGCTTCGCAGGATCGACCGTCAGCACCAGCACCTTGCCGCCGAGGTGGGCCGCCGCCATGGCACCGGCGGCCGCCGCAGTGGTCGTCTTGCCGACCCCGCCCGACCCGCAGGTGATGACGATCTCCTTCGCCGCGAGCAGCTGCTCGAGCGAATCCGCCTTCGGGTCGTCACCGCGGCGGGACCGGGTGCGCCCGCGCCCGGCGTCTCGGTGGGTGCGGTCAGCCACGGTCAGTACCCCAGCTCGGCGCCGAGGGCCTCGGCGACGGTGGTCGTGGCGCGCACGCCGTGGGTGCGCGTGAAGAGGTAGGGAACGTAGAGCAGCGGAAGCCCGGCTGGCAGCTCCCGCCGCAGCCGCGCCAGGTGCTCGGCGCGCGTGCGGCGCAACGTCACCGCCAGGCGAGCGGCGTCGAGCACGTCCTCCACCGGGCCGCCGACCGCCGCGGCGAGCTCGCTGGTGTGCGGCTCGACGCAGAGCTGGTTGAAGATCTCCTCTTCACCTCGCCCGAAGAGCTCGGGGAGCACCTTGTTCACGATCACCCCGGCCAGGTCGACCGTGGTCTCTTCGCGGATGCGGCCCGCGAGCTCGATCGTCTCGCTGACGGGCATCTCCTCGGGGGCGGCGACGATCACCGCACCCGTCGTCGCCCGATCCGAGAGCATGTCGACCATCCACGCGGTCTGCTCGCGCACCAGGCCGACCTTCACGAGCTCGTTGATGGCCTGCGGTGCGGCCAGCTGTGCCACGACGTGGCCGGTCGCCGGGGCGTCGACCACGACGAGGTCGTAGTGCTGCTCGCGCACCTCCCAGCAGAGCTTGCCGACGGTCAGGATCTCCTTGACCCCGGGCGCCGCGGACGCCACGAAGTCGAACGACTTGGCGAGCGGCCCGACCCGCGCGATCAGCGGGAGCTTGAGCTGCAGGGACAGGTACTCCTTGAGTGACTCCTCGGTGTTCATCGCCATGGCGAAGAGCCCGGGCTGGATCTCGCGCGGTTCGAACGCGATGGGCTCGGTCTCGAAGAAGTCCGCCATGTTGCCCTTGGCGTCGACCTCGCACAGCAGCACCCGCTTGCCCTCGCCCACCGCCAGCAGGCCGAGCGCGGCCGCGATGCTGGTCTTGCCGACGCCCCCCTTGCCCGTGACGAAGACGAGGCGTCGATCCAGCAACGGGATCTGCGCGACCGGCGGGACGGAGGTCGCGGACGGATCCTGCGGGGTGACGGTGGTCATGGTGTCGGGGTGGGGCAGCACCCGCCGAGCCGGGCGGGTGGCCCCGGACGCTCGATCAGGCGGCGCCGAAGCCGACGCGGCGCTCGTGGTCGGCGCTGCCGATCTCGATGTAGGCGATCTTGGCCGCCGGCACGACGATGTCCTTGCCGTGGCGGTCGGTCAACCACAGGGTGCCCGTGTCGGAGGACAGCGCCTCGTCGACCTTCGCCTTGATCGAGTCGCGATCGGCATCGGAGGGCAGATCGACCTCGATCTCTTTCATGGTGTGCTGCACGCCGATGCGAACGTCCACGAGCGTCCTCCTGTGGGGGCCGCGACGGCGGCCGGGGTGGGCAAGTCCCGTCATGGTAGGCGGATCGGCCCGGAGCTCCGCCATCGTGGACCCGAGGCCGAGGAGCAACGCACCGTCGGACGCGGCGCCGGGCCACGCAGACGAAGGGCTCCCCGCGCCGGCTCCGCCACGCATGCTCCGGGCAGGGGATCAAGCGGCGGTGATCTCGTAGGACCCCTTGCGCTCGCGCTTGGCGCGGTAGAGGGCGTCGTCGGCGAGGCGCACGAGGGCGTCGGCCGCGTGGCCCGCCGGGTCGCGCACGAACACCACGCCGGCGGTCGCACCGATCGTCGCCGTGATCTCGCCGAGCACGAACGGCTCGCCGGCGACGGCGAGCAGCCGCTGCACGATCTCGTCGACCGCACCCTCGGACGTCGAGCTCGGCCCGGAGAGCAGCACGCCGAACTCGTCACCGCCGAGCCTCGCGACGACGTCGTTGCTGCGCACCACCGACGTGAACCGCCGGCCGAGCTCGGCCAGGACCTGATCGCCGGCCTGGTGCCCGTGCCGATCGTTCACCGGCTTGAAGTCGTCGAGGTCGAGGTACACCACCGAGAGGGGCTCGGGCGTCTCGTCGCTCTCGCGCTCGGGGGAGGCGGCGTCACCGGCGTCGGGCGCAGCGGGAGGGCGCGCGGCGGGAGGGCCGGCGATCGCAAGATCGAGCTGGCTGAAGAACCGGGCGCGGTTGGCCAGCCCGGGCAGCGGGTCGTGGTGTGCGAGGCGCTCGAGGGCCTCCTGGTGGGCCCGTCGATCGAGCGCCAGGTTGACGATGGTGCACATCGCCATCACGTTGACCTCGAGGATGTCGAACGTCTCGGGGTTCGTGGTCCACGACGCGATGAGGCCGGGACGGGAACGACCCGGATCGTCGGCCGCCACGAACACCGCGGCCCGCAGCCCCCGTCGCTCCGCTTCGCGACGTGCGAGCTCCGGGACGTCGTCGAGCCCGGTGATCGTGACCATCTCTCCGCTCTCGATCGCTTGCGTCCAGGGGGCGCCGGGGGTGAGGTCCTGCACCCCGTCGACGACCCCGGCGAGCACCGATGGGGCGGAACCGACGGTCAGGCGGCGCGGCGTCTCGACCACCCGCTCGCGCACGCTCGTCTCGGCGACGACGCCGTCGAACGCGATCACCGCGCCGGGCCGGTTCCGGGAGAACTCCTGGGCCAGGACGGCGAGCGACCGCTCGGGCGGCACCCCGGACGCGATCTCGGTGAGCGCCAGCGTCTGGGCCCGCATGAACGGGTTGCTCATGAGCGTGAAGGAGAAGTACACGCGCCCGTCGGGACCGTCGAAGGTGGCGGGCAGCACCTCGAACGGCTCGTACTCGCCGTTGGCCCGCCGCAACCGATACGGCGCCGAGCGCAGATCCGCACGCTGCCCGAGCGCCCGCAGGCCGGCGCCGGCGCGCTCGATGTCGTCCGGGTGCAGGAAGTCCAGCGCGGACCGCCCGACCAGCTCCTCTGGCTGCCACCCGAAGGCGCGGAACGCGTCGTTGCAGAACACCATGTTCAGGTGGTCGTCGACGATCACGATGAGCGCCGGCGACTGGGTTATCACCTGGGCGAGGAGGTGCTCCATCGACGCGGCGGTGTGCGCACCGACACGCGCGCCGTCTTCCGCGGCGAGCCACGCCCCATCCGGCTGCTCCGTCACCGCGCCATCGTGTCACCTGCGCCGCCGCGGCGCCGCCTCGTCGCCGGAGCGTTCGCCCCGGTTCGCTACATGATCTTGAGCTCGGGGTGGAACCGCCGCGTCGGCGCCAGCTCGACGTCGATGCGCTCCGCGATCCCCTTGATGGCGACGGCCGCCTCGCTCTCGGGCTCCACGGCCACGATCGGGCGGCCGGCGTCACCACCCTTGCGGAGGTCGGTCACCAGCGGCACCTTGCCGAGCAACGGCACCTCGAGGCGCTCGGCCAGGTCTTGGCCACCGCCCGCACCGAAGATCTCGTAGCGCGTGCCGTCGTCGCCCGTGAACCACGACATGTTCTCGATGATGCCCTTCACATCGAGGTTCACCTTCTCCGCCATGAACGCAGAGCGCTGCGCCACCTTCTGGGCGGCCGGCTGCGGCGTGGTGACGACGTACACCTCGCCCCGGGGGAGGAACTGCGCGAGGGAGAGCGAGATGTCGCCGGTGCCCGGCGGCAGGTCGACGACGAGGAAGTCGGGCTCGTCCCAGAACACATCGGTGAGGAACTGCTCGAGCGCCTTGTGCAGCATCGGCCCTCGCCAGATCACGGGCTGGTCCTCGGCGGCGAAGAAGCCCATCGAGATGCACCGCACCCCGTAGGACTCGGGCGGCACGATCATGTCGTCGATCACGACCGGCGGGTGCTCGACGCCCAGCATGCGCGGGATGGAGAAGCCCCACACGTCGGCATCGACGACCGCGACCGACTTGCCGCGCGCGGCCAACGCCACCGCGAGGTTCGCGGTCAGCGACGACTTGCCGACCCCGCCCTTGCCCGAGGCGATCATCAGGCAGCGGGTCTTGCTGGCCGGGTCCGCGAAGGGGATGACCCTCCCCTCGGCGTGGCCGTGGCCCTGATGCGTGCCGGCGGTCGATGCCGGGTCGCCGTGGAGCAGCTCGCGGATCGCGGCGCGCTCCTCGTCGTTCATGACCGTGAAGTCGAGCCCGACCCTGTCCACCCCGTCGAGGGCGGTGACGGCGTCGGTCACCCGGGTCGTTATCTCGTTGCGCAGCGGGCAGCCGGCGATCGTCAGCGCCACCTGGACCTCGACGGACGGCCCGTCGATCGAGATGGTCCGCACCATGTTCAGGTCGACGATGCTGCGATGCAGCTCGGGATCCTCGACGGGGCGCAGCGCCTCGATGACTTCGGCTTCGGTGACGGGCATTCGGGCTCCTGAGCAGGCCCGATCACGGGTGCGGGTGCGCATCTGATCGGGACGTCGACGCGAGGCGGGAATTACTCCTACGCGGATAGGTAGAATATCGGCGTGGACCCTGAAGCACGCAGTCCGTCCGAGCCGGCGGGCACCCGCGCGCCGCTCTCGGCGACCGAGTTCGCCTCGGCGGTCACGGCCATAACCTCTGCGTTCGGCGATCCCACCCGCCGCGAGATCTACCTGTTCGCGCACGAGCACGATGCGCTGGTCGACGAAGCCGCCGAGCACGCGCCGACCGGCGCGCCCGCCGACGATCGCGGCGTGACCGCCGCCGAGGTCGCCGACCGCTTCGATCTGCACCCCAACGTCGCGCGCCACCACCTCGACAAGCTCGCCGGCGGGGGCTACCTCGAGGTCGCGGTGACCCGCGACAGCAAGGCCGGAGCGGGTCGCCCGTCGAAGCGCTACCGCCCGACCGATCGGCAGATCGCCGTCGAGGTGCCGGTGCGGCAGGACGACGTGCTGATCACGCTGCTCGGGCGGGCGCTGGCCCTGCTGCCCCGCGACCAGGCCGAGGCGATGGCCGAAGAGGTCGGCATCGAGTACGGCCGGCTCATGGCCCAGTCGCTCGGCGACTCGGCCGACCACCAGCGCTCGTTCCGCTCGTCGCTGCACGCCGTGGCCGATGCCCTCACGGCGCACGGCTTCGCCGCGCACGCCGAGAAGAAGAACAACGAGCTGCGCATCGTGTCCGAGCACTGCCCCTTCGGCGGCGCCGCCATCGAGAACCCGGTCATCTGTGCGGTCGACCGCGGCATGGTCAAGGGCATGCTCACCACGCTCTACGGCGAGACGTCGCAAGAGCTCGAGTCGTCCATCCCGATGGGCGACAGGATCTGCGTCACCGGCGTCAGCGCCGTCTGAGCCGACCGCACCGACGCGACCCCGCCGCAGCTTGCGCCTGCGTCGGGCCGGCGCGGCGGCCGAGCCGCGGCGCCGGTCCGATCGGGCCCCTCGCCCGCGCGGCGTCCTGATCTTGCTAGTAGATGCTCTCAGAGTATATGTTCGCATCATGAGCGAACGAACCGCACCCGCACTGGCCACGGTCGTCGTCGGCGCCGGACCCGCCGGCCTGCTGTTCTGCGTCACCGCCCGCCTCCTGCAGGCCGAGCGCGGTGGTCAGGACGAGGCCTGGCCGATCTTCCTCTTCGACAAGCGCAGCCGCTACGAACGCACCCACCGCCTCCGCATCGATCCCGAGCCGTTCCGCGCGATCCAGGCTGCGGTGGACGATCCCCGCTTCGACGAGCTCGTCGCCTTCCTCGACGGCTGCCACTTCAGCCCGGTGGTCAACGACCTCGAGCACGAGCTCGAAGCACTGGCGCTCGAGGTCGGGGTGGTCAAGGAGCTCGTGGCCGTCGGGCCCGACGACGACGCCGTCCCCGTCACGGCGCTGCCGTCGTTCCTCCGCTCCAGTGGCCGCATCCCTTCGCAGACTCCGGTGACGATCGTGGGGGCAGACTCGGTCCACAGCACCGTCGCGGCCGCGGTGCGAGGAGAGACCGACGCGATCGAGCACACCCACCAGACCGTGGCCCGTCTGCGGGTGTGCGGCACCCAGCTCCCCACACATCTCGGTCGTCTCGACCGCTACCGCTTGTCGAAGGTGCTCGGGTCCGTCGTCGACTACCGCCTGAACGCGAACGGCTTCGCCGAGGTCGACGTGTTCCTCGCCGGTGAGGCCCACGACCGCGTGGCCGCGCTCGGGGCCACGCCCGCCCACCCCGTCCTGCTGACGCCCACCGTGACCAGCGCGGTCGGAGCACCGTTGCTCGAGCGGCTCGTCGCGCACCTCCGCGACGGGTTCGGGGGCGAGCCGAACCGCGTCGAGCTGCAGAGCACCTTCCGGCTCGAGCACCGCTACCTCGAGCGCCTCGTCCACCCGCTGCCGAGCGCGGCACCACCCTGGTCCGCACCAGACGGGGCCACAGCGGACGCACCGCCGACGGAGGTCTTCCTGGTCGGCGACGCCGCGATCTCCTTGCCGTTCTTCCGCGGCATGGCGTGCATGGCCGCCTGTGTCCTCAGCCTCGCTCGCGTCCACCTCGACCTGGTGGCCGGCGCCGCCGACGCCGCCCCGCGCTACGACCGCGAGGCCGCGGCCATCCGGCGCCAGGAGCTCGCCGTGGTCCGGGCCCGGGCCCGCCTGGTCCGCGGCGCGTGCGAGTTCGCCCGCGTGAGCGCGCTCGTGCCCTTCCCGCTGCAGACCTGGCTGCTCAGCCTGCCCGCCCACGACCGCCGCGGGGGCCGCGTCACGGCGGGGGTGGCGCTGAACGTGGGCATCGCCGCGGTGGCCACGGTGCTCGCCGTCGCCGGCGGGACCCGCTGGTGGGCCGCACTCGCTCTGGAGGCGGTCGGCGGGTTCCTCTACCGGGCGACGGGCGAGCTCGAGGGCGAGAACAGCCTCGTTCGCACGGTGTGGCGCACCCAGATCGCGGCGCTGCTCGTCGGTGGGGTGACGTGCGCGGTGGTCGCGACCATGCACGCCGGCGGGCCGACGGAGGTGATCGCCGCCGTGACGTGGTTCCTGTTCGGCATCGCCTTCGTCGTCGGCCTCGAGGCGTTCGACGGCATCAGCCGGCGGTGGTTCGCCCAGGCGCACCTCGGCCCGGCCGATCGCGAGCCCGGGTAGGCTGGCCATCTGGTGTGCCGGGAAGTCTGGTCGGCGATCCGCGTTGCCGCGTCCACTGCGGCCCCGCGAGAAAGACCCCGATGCCATCTGCTCCCCCCAGCCACCCCGCCACCGATCCCAGCCGCGACCCCTCCGATCCCCCGGCTGATCCGGAACCCGGCCTGCCCACGACCGTGCCGATCGACGGTGCGGTGGATGGGAGCCTGCTCGGGCGGGGCCTGCCCCGGCCGGTGCGCGAGTTCCTCGAGACCGAATCGGCCAGCGGGGTCCTCCTGCTGATCGCGACGGCCGTCGCTCTTGTGTGGGCCAACTCCCCGTGGTCCAGCTCCTACGCCGCGGTGTGGTCGACCGCCGTGGCGATCGACCTCGGTGCCGTGTGGTCGTTCCACTCCACCGTCGGCGCCATCGTGAACGAAGGCCTGATGGCGCTGTTCTTCTTCATGGTCGGGCTCGAGATCAAGCGCGAGGTGGTGCGGGGTGACCTGCGCCAGTGGCGCACCGCCTCGCTGCCGGTCATCTGCGCGCTCGGCGGCGTCGCGCTGCCGGCGCTCATCTACGTGGCCATCAACACGGGGCACGCCGGCAGCCGCGGCTGGGGCATCCCGATGGCGACCGACATCGCGTTCGCCGTCGGCGTCCTGACGCTCCTCGGCAACCGCGTCGCCCCGTCGCTCAAGCTCTTCCTGCTCACCTTGGCGGTGGTCGACGACCTCGTCGCGATCCTCGTGATCGCGCTCTTCTACTCCGGCGGGCTGCACCCGCTGCCCTTGCTCGTGGCCCTGGCCCTGCTCGGCCTCATCGTGGCGCTGCGCGCCCTGCACGTGCGCTGGTGGCCGGCGTTCGTCGTCCCCGGGATCGCCGTGTGGTTCGCGGTCCACGACGCGGGAGCCAGCCCGACCATCGCCGCCGTGCTGCTCGCCTTCCTCGTGCCGGTCTCGCCCCGGGCCGAGCGCGACGTCGTGCGGGACTGGCAGCTCGACATCGGCGACGAGCTCACCGCCGAGGACGTGCAGGTGCTGCACCGGTTCACGAAGTCGACGGTGTCGACCGCCGACCGCACGATCCACGCGCTCCACCCGACGGTCAGCTTCGTCATCGTCCCGTTGTTCGCGTTGGCCAACGCCGGGGTCACCCTCGACGGCAACGTCCTGAGCTCCGTCGACGCCGAGCGGGTCGCGGCCGGGACGGCGATCGGCCTCGTCGTGGGGAAGCTGCTCGGCATCACCGTCGCAGGCTTCCTGGCGGTGAAGATCGGCATCGCTCGCCTGCCGCGCGACGCGACCTGGCCGCAGTTCCTCGCCGTGGCGGCGCTCGGCGGCATCGGCTTCACCGTGTCGCTCTTCATCACGAACCTCGCGTTCACCGACGCGACGCTGGTCGCCGCGGCCAAGCTCGCGATCCTCATCGCGTCCGCGCTCGCGGCCGGGCTGGGCGCCACCATCGCGCTGCTGGCGCGCCGACCGGCGACCTGACCCGAGACCCGTCCGCCCGCGGCTCCTGGCCGTCCGGGATCGGGCGCATGCCGGATCGGGCCGCTCGCGATCGGTCCGCTCAGTGGGTGTTCTTCGCCTCGTAGGAGCCGTCGGCCACCTTCAGCGGCGATGCGTCGACGACCTCGAAGTCGCTGCCCTTGATCTGGCCGAGCGTCGCGAGCTTGTCGTTGTCCCAGCGCTCGTCCGGGACCCCGCTCATGTACCACGCCGAGCCGTTGTCCGCGATCACCGCGCCGTGGGTCTTCAACGCAACGATGATCGGGCGCACCGCAGGATCGAAGGCGAGCTCGTTCACCGACGGCTTCAGCCGCAGCCAGGTGCCCATCGGCATGACGGCGCTGCCCCCGTCGCCGGCGGTGTGGCTCGCCGGCCACACGTGCGCGTTCTGCGTGCCCGGCACCGTCATGCGGATCGCGTGCTGCACCACCCCGCTGGCCACCTCGTCGTACTGCACGAGCCCGGGCATGATCTGCAGCCCGGCCGCGTCCGCGGAGGTCCACCCCTCGGGTCGCATCGCGTTCGAGCGCATGTCCATGATGATCCCGGACCCGGCCGACCACGTGCCGTTCGCGTTGGGGTACGCGCTGTAGAGCTCGTAGAGCTTGCACGCGTCCTTGTCGATCATGATCACGTGCCGGTCACCACCGGATTGCGGTCCGCCCTCGATGGACGGCACGCCGGGGATCGGGTAGCCGCCGGGGTCGCTCTCGTCCGCGTAGTCGAAGCTCACCGCGGACTTGGTCGTCTGCGCATCGACGACGTCGAACGGGATGCCGATCGGGCCGCCGTCCCAGAGCCCTGCGCCGAAGTCGGCCTTCAGGCCCTTGCCCGCTCCCGCGGTGGCGATCCACGTGCTCGACGACCCGTGCACCGAGAGCCCGGTGACGTCTGCGCGCCAGAACGCGTTGGCGGGCGTGCTCTCGCACGAGACCGACCCGGACTTGAACGACGTGAAGTACCCAACCACGTCACCGATCACGTCCACGTTGCCCAGCGCGTTGTAGATGCTGATCTTGCGGTTGGCCGCCACGCGCACCATCACGAGGTTGGGGATGGTCTGCCCGGGGGCGAAGTTGAGGTTGGAGCTGTTCGGGCGCTTGACGTTGTCGGGGAAGACCGTGAGGAAGCTGCCGGCGGTGCCCCCCGTCGCCGTCGTGTTCATCACGACACCGGTGGCGCCCTGGGACACGCCGGCGCGCCCGCCGATGCCCAGCGAGCGCGTCTGGCCCGGCTTCCAGGGACCGACCAGGCCGTTGGGCACCCGATCGTCGAGGAAGCGGGTCGGGTTCATCGCGTGGAAGCGGCCGCCCGCCTGCGGGTCGAAGTAGCCGACCACGTCGACGATGACGTGCGTCGAGCCGGCGGCGTTGAAGAAGGACACGTTCCCGCCCGTGCCGACCTTGACCACCACGAGGTTCGGGATGGTCTGGCCGGCCGCGAAGTTCAGGTTCGAACCCTGGGCGGGTTGCGGTGATCCGGTCGGCCACACCTGCAGGAAGCTCGGCGCCGACGAACCGGTCGAGGTCACGTTGAGCACGACCGTGGTGGCCGAGCCCGGCACCCCGCCGACGCCGACGACATGCAGCGCTCGGCTGTTGGCGCTACCCGGCGGCAGGGCCCCGGTCCACGGCGGCGTGGTGGAGGTGCGGGAGTCGAGCAGGCGCGCCGGGTTGATGCCGAAGAAGGAGTCGCCCGCGCTGCCGGCCGCGGCGTAGTAGCCCACCACGTCGGCGATCACGTGGACGGTGCCGAGGTTGTTCGCGAACGCCACGTTGCCGCCCGTGCCGATGCGCACGGTCACGAGGTTCGGGATGGTCTCGTTCGGCCCGAAGTTGAGGTTCGAGGCGTTGGGCTTGGTGGTGCCGGCGGGGTAGGCGGTGAGGAAGGACCCGACCGACCCCTGGGTGACCGTCACGTTCATCACGACCGCGACGGCGGTGTCGGGGATCGTCGTGGGCGCACCGGTGACCTTCACCGTCTTCGCGACCGTGCCGAGTGGCGTCGATGCCCAGCCGCCGAGGGCGCCGCGCGAGTCGAGCACCCGCACCGGCACGAGCGAGGTGTAGCCGGAGCCGGGGACATCCGGGGCGACCTCGCCCGACGGCGCCGAGGGCAGGCTGGCACCGTTGGCGTTCTGCGCCTTCACCGTGAACGTGTACGCCGTGCCGTTGGTGAGGCCACCGATCACGCACGTGGTCGTCGGCACCACGGCCGAGCAGGTCGCGCCCCCAGGCGCGGCCGTGACCGTGTAGCCCGTCAGCGGGGAACCCCCGTCGAAGGCCGGCGCCGTCCAACTGATGGACGCCTGCCCGGTGCCCGGGGTGGCGACGACGCCGCGAGGGGCAGCCGGCACCGTGCCCGCGGCGTGCGCCGGTGCGGCACCGACGAGCGGCAGGACCACGGTGAGCAGGACGAACGTGGCGACGATCGCGCGGCGCGCTCGGGGGGTTCGCGGCGCCGACGCGGACGGCAGGCCGGTGGCGCTCGGGGGCGGCGACGGATCGATGAGCATGCGTGCTCCTACCAGCGGACCACCCGGAGGCGGTGTCCAGTCGTTCGGTTCCCCCACCAGCGCCTGGTCCGCCAGCCGCTGCCGCGCCCCCATGGTCGCAGACTTCGGTGCGCAGCGCCCCCGAACTGCTGGACCGGCCGCGCCCGGTGACCGTGGATGGCCGACGTCGCTCGCGGCCTGCGACCCGAGGTGGCGCGTTCGCGGCGCCGGCCCGCCACACTGACAGAGCCCTCCCACTTCGAGGAGGCCGACCGCGCTGAGCAGGAGGCGCCGATGACGACGACCGTGTGCGACCACCTGGATCAGCTCGAGAACCCGCCGCCGTCGGGCGACGGCTGCGTCGAGTGCCTGGCGACCGGGGGGATCTGGGTGCACCTGCGCCGCTGCCTCGAGTGCGGCCACGTCGGGTGCTGCGACAACTCCCCCGGCCGGCACGCCACGAAGCACTTCCACACGACGACGCACCCGCTCATCCAGAGCTTCGAGCCGGGTGAGGACTGGATCTGGTGCTACGTCGAAGAGGTCGCCTTCGAGATCCCCGGCCTCCCCGGGTACAGCCACCCCTGACGCCCACGCGGGCGCCGTGCGACCGGCCTGGTCGCCGGCACGCGCCTCACCACATGACCGAGGGCAGGTCGAGCGCCCCCTCGCGACGGCCCATCAGCTGCGCGACGAGCGCCCGCGCCGCCGCCCCGTCGAGTCGGCTGGCGAGGAGCTCGAGCAGGCCCGGGAGCTCGCTCGCCACGAAGTCGTCGGGCCAGTCCCGCCACGTCGCTGCGGCCAGGCCGAGATCGGACGTGTGCACCACCACCTCGCGCCACCGCATCGCCGGGAGGTAGGTCGCCGGCATCTCGCGCCCGCTCGCGGTGCGGATGCTCCCGGCGAGCCACTGCGCGTCGGTGATCGCGTCCCACGTGGCGTGGATCTGCTCGTTGACCTGCACCACGTCGGCGACGAGCGCGGCCGCCGGCCGTCCCGCGCCCGCCTCGATGTCGCCGGTGCGCTGTGCCGGACCGCCCGGGTACTGATCCGCCACCGCACCGGCAACGACCGCCCGGCCGAGGTGGACCACGCTGTCGCCGTTGCGGGCGACGTGCGTGAGCACGTGGCCCCGGCTCCACCCGGGCAGCACCGAGGGTGCCCGCACGTCGTCGTCGCTGAGCACCGAGGCGACCTCGACGAGCCGATCGTGTGCGACGCGGCACGCCTGCACCTGGTCCCGCAGCACGGCGAGCCGCGCCGCGGAGTCGAGCGCGATCGGGTCGCGCTCGTCGGGGTCGTGCTCGTTCGGGTCGGGGGATGCCGTCATCCCGCCGACGGTACCGCCCGCCGAAAACCACACAACCCCTGCCCGTGGGCAGGGGTTGCACGAACCGTCTGGTGGAGGTGATGGGAGTCGAACCCACGACCTCCTCGATGCGACCGAGGCGCTCT
>CAYUOL010000087.1:0-21133 GCA_964446345.1 uncultured Iamiaceae bacterium
AGGCCCGTTCCTCGAGCAGGATGCGGTGGAAGCGTTCGATCTTGCCGTTGGTCTGTGGTCGGCGGGGTCGGGTCGTCCTCACGATGGTGCCGGTCTCGGCGCAGCTCGGTCCGCCCGGCCGCCCCCTGGAGCCGCCGCGTCCACACGCTTCCGACCCCTGGCGGCCGACGGGTGCGTCGGTCGAGAACGACGGCGTGGGCCGGGGTGCCGCCCACGCTCGCGACGGTGTCTATCGAGGCTCGTCGGCCGGCGGGTCGCACGGGTCGGCGGGGACGACTTGGTACAAGCCCCGCGCGACTCGTCGGACCCGACCGGCGCGCACGTCGGTGCGTAACGCGTTGGGGATCGTGCGCGTTGCCGGGTGCTCGACCCCGAAGCCCTGTGCGCCGAGCAGCCGGGCGATGTCGGTTGCCGTCAGTGCGGCCCCGGTCATGCGCAACACGGCGTTGCTGGCGTCGCGCAGCGAGCGGCCGCGCAGGACCGGGGCCCCGGCGTTCGTGCCGCCTTCCCCGTCGGTGCCCTGGGTCGGGTCCTGGTTCGGGTCTCGGGTCGGGTCCTGTGCCGGGTGGTTTGTCGGGTCCTGGGTCGTGTCCTGGGTCGTGTCCTGGGTCGTGCGCTGGTTGGTGACGACGACGATCGGATCGACGAAGGGCGGCTTCGCTCGGGGCGTGAAGGCCCGGCGGTGGGGCGGGTGCTCGTAGCGGCCGGTGCCGGTGAGGGCGCGGCCGGAGATGTTGATCTTCTCGGCGAGCTCACGGCGGCGCACGATGGCGGCGGCGATCTCGGCATCGAGCTCGCCGAGCTCGTCGATCCACCCCTGCCGATGGGCGTAGCCCGCGTCTCGGAAGCTCATGAGCATCGGCAGGGTGCTCGGATGGGTCAAGCGGTGCTCGAGGATGTTGGGGTGCCAGCGACGTTCCACCGCTCCATGGTGGCGCGGGGGTGTGACAGCGAAGACCGTCAGGCGGGGGCGCCGTCGAGCACCTGCGCCGCGATCAGCTCCTCGAGGTAGCGGTCGTTCCACCACGAGATCTGGAGCTGCTTCGCGCGGCGGAAGTACAGCTGGATGTCGTACTCGAGCGTGAAGCCGACGCCCCCGAAGACCTGCTCGCCCATGGCCGTGACGTCGCGGTAGGTCTGGCCGGCGAAGAGCTTCGCCATCGGGGCGAGCCGGGCGACCGAGCGTCCCTCGGCTCGCGCCCACGCCGCCTCGTACACGAGCAGGGTGCCCCCGTCGACGGCGGTCTTCGCGTCGGCGAGGTAGTGGGCGATCGCCTGGAACGCGCCGAGGGGCTTGTCGAACTGCTCGCGGTCCTTGGCGTACTGGTTCGTGATCTCGAGCGCGTACTGCGCCCCGCCCATGGCCTGCGCGGCCAGCAGGATGATGCCGTCGTGCATCACGGCGTCCCACGTGGACCAGTCGGCGGTGCCGATGCGATCGGCCCCGCCGACCCGCACCTCGTCGAGGCGCACCCGGTACTGGGTGTTGGAAGCGACGGTGTACTCCTGCTCGAGCGTCACGCCATCGCTCGCGGGATCGACGAGGAACAGGGCGATGTCCGACGGTGATCCGACGCCCGCGGGGCCCGCCTCACCGGTGCGGGCGAGCACGACGAGGCGGTCCGCCGCCGCGGCGAACGGCACGTGGCGCTTGTCGCCCGAGAGCACGTACCCGCCGTCCTCCGCCGCCGAGGCGGTGGTCGCGATGCCGCGCGGCCCGAAGCCGCGATCGGGCTCGAGCCACGCGGTGCTCAGCACGACCTCACCGCGCGCGACCCCTGGGAGCCAGGCGGCCTTCTGCTCGTCGGAGCCCGCCGCGAGCAGCACGCCGGCCCCCATCACGGCGGACACGAAGTGCGGCGTCGGCGCCAGCGCCCGCCCGAGCTCCTCGTAGAGGATCGCCCCTTCCAGCATCGACATCCCGGAGCCGCCGTGCTCCTCGGGGATGAGCAGACCGATGAGGTCGAGCTCGCCCATGCGCTTCCACAGCTCGGCCGGGTAGCCGGTGGCGTCGTCCTCCATCTCGCGCACGACGGTGAGCGGCGCGACGTCCGCGCACAGGCCGCGCACGAGGGAGCGCAGCATGTCCTGCTCTTCGGAGAAGTCGAGATCCATGGCAGTTCCTCTCAGGTGGTGCGTCCGGTCGGGCGCATCAGGTCAGCGCGCAGCCGGTCGGGCACGGCAGTTCGGGCACGGCAGTCGGGCACGTCAGGGCTTCCACTGGTCGCCGCGGCGGCGCCACGGGTTGTCGTCGGCCCCGGTCGGCAGCGCGACGCGCACCGTGCAGTCGGTCTTGAGGTCGTCGTCGACGGTGAGGCGCACGAGCACCGTCGCCCACGCACACCCGGCGTCGTCGGTCTCGGTCCCGGTCACGGTCCCCCGGAGCACCATGGTGTCCCCCGGGAAGACCGACCCCTTCATGCGGAACGTCATGCGCCCGAGCCGACCGAGCGGTCCGGTCCAGTCGGTGATGAAGCGCTCGAACCAGGCCGCCTGGTTGGGGGTGTTGAGGAAGATGTCCTTGGTGCCGTTGCGGTTGACCGCGAAGTCGTGGTCGTGGTGCATCGGTCGCCAGTCGCGCGCCGCGAGCGCGCCCAGCACGATGGTCGTGGCCGTGACGTCGTACGAGAGCTCGGGGAGCTCCTCGCCGACCCGCACGTCGTCCGCCAGCAGCGTGGGTGCGATCTCGGTGCTGCTCATGCCGACCCCTCGACCGCCGCGCCCCGCTTGTAGCCGAACCCGGTGTAGCTCTCGACGCCGACGAGCTCGTCGCGCTGGTTGAGGTACTCGACCTCGATGACCCAGAAGCGACCGGTGCCGAGCTTGGTCGTCTTCGGCCCCGTCACCGAGCGCAGCACCTGGCGCGTGCGCAGCTGATCACCCGGGCGCACGGGCTCGTGGAAGACGATCGTGTTGTCGCTCATCACCGCCTCCGGGAGGTCGAACCGCGCCTTCAGGTCGAAGTGGATCTGCAGCGGCAGCGCCTGCTCGGTGCGACCCGGCGCCCAGTGGTGCGGGCGGAACCACAACGAGAGCATCGTCGGCATCGCGATCGGCCCGTCGGTGACGGCGGCGGCCACGTCGTCGTCCCAGAACAGCGGGTTGCCGTTCTCGACCGACGAGGCGCTGGTCCAGATGTAGCCGCGCTCGACCGGGAACTCCCCGACCTCTTCGTACTGGTAGAGGTCGATGAGCTGCCGGACGTCGTCGGGGATGTCCATCTCGAGGGCGCGGTCGGGGATCCGCAAGGGGGTGGTCATGCAACGACTCCTTCGTCGCGGAGCGCGGCGATGGCCGCGGGGGACAGGCCGGCCGCGGCGAGCAGCTCGTCGGTGTCGGTCACGCCGGCGTCGCGGACCGCGAACTCGGAGCGCGTCCGATCGGTGCCGGCGAGCACCGTGCCCAGCTGGCGGAACCGCTCGCCGTCTTCCCGCACGGCGGTGGCGATCACCCCGCGCGCCGCGTGGTGCGGGTCCTCGACCAGCTCGGCGACCGTGAGCACGGGAGACACGCACGTGTTCGCGGCGGCCAGGCGGTCGACCCACTCGTCGCGCGGGTGCGTGCGGAACGCGGCGCGGAAGTCCGCCCTGATCGCGTCCTGCACCGCGTCGTCGAGCTGGTGCTCGGCCCACTGCGCGCACGCGAGCAGCTCGCAGAGGTTCCGGTAGAACGCCGCCTCGATCGCCGCCACCGCGACCCAGCGCCCGTCACCGCATTCGTAGGTGTCGTAGCAGGCGTACCGGCCGGTGAGGATGGAGTGCCCGGGACCGGGTTCGACGCCGGTCGCCAGGTACTCGTCGATGGAGAGCGCCATGAGCGCCAGCGCGCCATCCGCGATCGAGACGTCGAGGTGCTCGCCCTCGCCGGTGCTCGCGCGGCGCACCAGCGCAGCCATGATCCCCATGACCGCCTGCATCCCGCCGGCGGCGGCGTCGGCGACGGTGGCGCCGGGCAGCGGGGGCTTGCCCGCGGGGCCGCGTTCGGAGCAGTCGAGGTAGCCGGACAGCGCCAGGTAGTTCAGGTCGTGGCCCGCCCACTGGCTGTACGGCCCGTCCTGCCCGTAGCCGCTGGTCGAGCAGTAGACGATGTCGTCGTTGACCTGCCGCACCGCCTCGTAGCCGATGCCGAGCCGGTCGACGACGCCGGGCCGGAACGACTCGATGACGACGTCGGCGCCTCGGGCGAGCTGCAGGAACGCCGCCCGACCGGCATCCGCCTTCAGGTCGACGGCGATGCGCTGCATGTCGCGGTGCCCGCTGTACGCGTAGAACGGCGGGGTGATCTGCACACCGGCGTGCTTCGGGACGGGACCCACCTTGACGACGGTGGCGCCGTAGTCCGACAGCATCCGACCGGCGCGCGCGGCAGGCCCCACCGAGGAGAGGTCGAGAACGGTGATCCCGTGGAGCGCAGCGGTCGTCGTCATCCGGTGCGGGCGCTCAGAAGTTCTTCGGGAGGCCCAGGCCCCGGCGGGCGATGATGTTCTTCTGGATCTCGGACGAGCCGCCGCCGATCGTGTCGATCACGGTGTAGCGGTAGGTCGACTCTGCCCGGCCCTCCATCGGCGCATCGGCGGTCTTGACCCGCAGCTGGGTGCCCGGGGCGCCGAGGTCCATCGAGGCGCTGGCGAGGCGCCGCGAGAGCTCGGTGGCGAACAGCTTGTACTCGGAGCTCTCGAGCGTCGGGGGCGGCACCTTGGGCCCGCCGCTCTTGCTCGCCTCCTCGCCCTTGACGGACTCGGCCACGACCTTGAGGCCCATGACGCGCGCCACCTCGGCGTCGGTGTGCAACCGCGCCAGGCGAGCCCGCACGACGGGGTCGTCCTTCAAGGGCTCGTCGTCGACGGTCGCCGTGCGCACGTAGTCGGTCAGCAGGTCCAGGCGCTGCTTGATGGGGGAGAACGTGAACATCGTGAAGCGCTCGAGGTCGAGCGCCTGGCTGATGTACTGGAACCCGGAGTTCACCTCGCCCACGACGTACTCGTCGGGGACGAAGACGTTGTCGATGAACACCTCGTTCGTGCGCTCGTCGCCCATGGGCACGCCGCCCATGGTGTCGATCTTGTTGATCGTGATGCCCTCTTGGTCGAGGGGCACGAGCATCAGCGTGATGCCGTGGTGCTTGTTGGACGGGTCGGTGCGGGTGCCGAGCCAGTACCACTCGGCGAAGTGGGCGGAGGTCGTCCAGGTCTTCTGCCCATTGAGCAGCCAGCCCGTCTTGCCGTCCTGGGTGTGGGGGACCGCCTTGAGCTTCATCGAGGCGGCGTCGGAGCCGGCGTTCGGCTCGCTGTAGCCCACGGCGAACTCGACGTCGTTCTCGAGGATCATCGGCAGGAACTTCTCCTTGAGGAAGTCGCTGCCCTGGGCGATGAGCGTCTTGCCGATGATGCCGACGCCCTTGCCGATCTGCGGCCCGCCGCGCCCCGCCAACGCCTCGTTCAGCAGGTACTCGTAGACGCCCGAGCCCTCCGAGCCGCCGTGCTCCTTCGGCCAGGTGATGCCCAGCCAGCCCTTGTGCCCGAGCTCCTTCATGAACGCCCGCCGCTTCGGCGTGTCGACGATCTGGGCCATGTTCTCGCGGGTCAGGTCGAAGATGTCCGGGTCGTCGTTGGCGTCGAGGAACGCCTCGACCTCGTCGAGGAAGGCCAGTTGTTCCGGCGAGAACTCGAAGTCCATCAGGGCGCTCCAAAGGGGGGCATGGGGTCGTGAATCTGACGAGGCGTCAGAAACACTAGCGTCCCCGGTCCGCCCGGGCCAGCACGCGCGCCAGACTGAGGGGCGGAGACCGCCGTGGACCACGCCGACCAACCCTCGCTCTTCGACGACACCGCCCCCGGCGCGCGGCGCGGGGGCGTGCTCGTCGAGCACCTCGACCTGCCGGATGCGGACCTCGACTGGTTCCCCGCGTTCTTCTCGGGGGAGGAGCGCGATCGCCTCTTCGCCGACGTGCGTTCGACCACGGCGTGGGAGCAGGCGACGGTGCGGATGTACGGCAAGGAGGTGCCGATCCCGCGGCTGCAGGCCTGGTACGGCGATCCGGGCAAGGCGTACGCGTACTCGGGCATCGCCATGGAGGCGCAGGCGTGGACGCCGGCGCTGGCGGCGATCCGGCGGCGGCTCGAGGCGGTGCTCGGCTCGTCGTTCAACAGCGTGCTCGCGAACCTGTACCGCGACGGTCGCGACGGCGTGGCCTGGCACGCCGACGACGAGCCCGAGCTCGGCGCCGAACCGGTGATCGCGTCGGTGAGCCTGGGCGCCACGCGGACGTTCCAGCTCCGTCACAACGAGGATCCGGATCTCGTGCACACGATCGAGCTGCCGGCGGGCAGCGTCCTCGTGATGCGCGGCCCGACCCAGCACCGGTGGCGGCACCAGCTGGCCAAGACCAGCCGGGCGGTCGGCGAGCGGATCAACCTGACCTACCGCACGATCGTCTGATCTGAGCGCCGCGCCGCCGCGCCGCCGCCGCGCCGCGGAAGCAGACCTGTCCGGGTCGGCGGGTATCGTCGCGGGATGACCGACGCATCAGACGTGTCCTCGCTCGAGCGCAAGCTCGCCGCCTTCGTCGAGACGCTCACCGCCGGCGAGGCCGAGGCATTCGACGACCTCCTCGTCACCTGGCACGAGGACAGCGCCACGATCGACGACGTCATGGGCTACGAGGCGCCCTCGTACTCCGCGGCGTTGCAGCGCATCAACGACATGTTCGCTGCGATGGCCCGGGCCGAGAAGGCGAAGCAGGCGGCCGGCGGCGAGCCCGCCTCGCCGCGCTGAGCGCACGGATCAGAGCCCGAGCAGCCGATCGCCGTCGGCCAGCAGCCGGTCGAGGGCCTGGTGCGGGTGGTCGTGGTCCGGCCAGCGCGCCTGCAGCGCCACCTCGCACCGCGCGCTGTAGGCGAGCGTGTGCAGCGCGGCCCCACCGACGGCGCGGCGCTCGACCGGGGTGAACGGCGCCCCTCGGGCGCCTTCGTAGGCCCGGACGTACGCGTCGATCTCCTCCGCGTCCGGGCGCGGGGGTGCGCCGGCGTCGCCGGTCGCGTTCCACGTCTGCGCGGCTTGGCCGACCGCGCGCGACTCGCGGAAGCAGACGAGGCTGTCCCAGTCGTAGATCGCGACCACCCGGCCGGCGCGGAAGCGGAGGTTGCGCGCGGACCAGTCGCCGTGCGCGATCACCGGTGGGGCCGGGTCCGCGTCGCGGGCCTGCTGCGCGGCGCGGCCGAGGGCGTCGATCTCCGCCGCGTGCGGGGCGGGGAGCGAGAAGTCGAACAGCGGGCTGTGCGGCCGGCCCCACAGCGCCCCGGCGGGACCGATCATCGGGTGCTCGTCCAGCCCGCCCACCGCGGGGGCCCCGACCAGCGGCCGGGCGGCCGCGACGAGCGCCGCCAGGCCGGCCGCCGACGCCGACCGCACGCCGTCGAGGTGATCGAGGTCGTCGGCGGGTCCCGGGTCGGGCAGCAGCGCGTCGGCGGTGGCGAGCGTGGGGCCGATCGGGGCGGGGCCGGCGAGCGGCCGGGGTGCGGGCAGGCCGGCGTCGTGCACGTGGCGCTGGACCGCGACCACGGCACCGAGGAAGCGCGCCGAGCAGCCCGGCTGGTGGGCCTTGATCGCCACGCCCCGTCCGTCGTCGAGGCGCACCAGGGCCGTGCACCCGACCGAGGCGTGGTAGCCCAGGGCATCGGTGATGCGAGCTCCCAGGTGCTCGCGCGCAAAGGCGTCGACGTGCCGAGCGATGGCCTCGGCGTCGGTGGTCCCGAAGACCGTCGCCTCGAGCGGATCGTCGGCCCAGCCGCTCCAGCTGGCGCGGATCAGGTCGCCCAGCGCGCTCATGGCGACCGCCGCTCGCTCAGGTGATCACGCCCGCCTCGCGGAGCTTCGCGAGGTCGGCGTCGTCGAGCCCCAGCTCGGCGCGGAGCACGTGGTCGGTGTGCTCGCCCACCCAGGGCACGCGGGTCTCGGGCCCTTCGGCGACCTTCGACATCTTGATCGGGTTGCCAGGGATGAGGACCGGATCGGGTTGCCCGTCGGTGCGCGGCATCTCGACGATCATGTGCCGCGCCGCGACGTGCGGGTCGGCGATGAGGTCGGGGGCGGAGCTCGAGGGGCCCGCGACGATCCCCACCGCGGACAGCTCCTGGGCGGCCTGCAGCTTCGTGCGGCCGACCAGCCACGCCTCGATGGCGGGACGGATCTCGGTGTCGAGGTTGGGCATCCAGCCGTCGCGGGTCGCGAAGCGCGGATCGGTGCGCCACCCCGGACGCCCGATCAGCTCGCCCAGCTTGAAGAACTGCTCTTCTCGGCCCACCTGCACGACGACGTAGCCGTCGCTCGCGCGGAAGCCCTCGCAGATCACGGCGAGCGCGTTCTCGGGATCGGGGCGGACGCCGAGCGACCAGAAGTTCATGACGACGTCGGACATCGCGATCATCGCGTCGAGCATCGCGATGTCGACGTACTGGCCCTCGCCGGTGCGGTCGCGGTGGCGCAGCGCCGCCAGCACCCCGATCGTGCCGAAGAGCGCCGACGAGATGTCGCCCACGGCGCCCATCGGGATCGTCGTCGGCGGGCTGCCCGGACCGCTCTTGTACTCGTAGATCCCCGACATCGCCTCGACCACGGAGGCATAGGCCGGCCACGACGTGTAGGGCGAGGCGTCCATGCCGGCGAACCCGTTGCCGAAGCCCGAGATCGACACGTAGATGACGCGCGGGTGCACGGCGGCGACGTCGTCGTAGCCGAGCCCCATCCGATCCATCGTGCCGGGCTTGAAGTTCTCGCCGATCACGTCGAAGCGCGGGGCCAGGGCGAGGAACAGCTCGCGTCCCTCGGGCGCCTTCAGGTCGATGCCGACGGATGTCTTGTCGAGGTTGTTGCGCAGGTACGTCGCGCCGACCTTGCGCCCGCTGGGGTCGAGCATGGCGGGGGAGGACCCGCGGCCCGATTCGCCGTGCACGGGGTGCTCGACCTTCACGACCTCGGCGCCCAGGCGGGCCAGCAGCTGCGTCGCGAAGGGCAGGGCCTGCATCTGCTCGGCCGCGAGCACGCGGATGCCGTCGAGCGGCTTCCCGTAGCTGGCGGCGGCGTCGTTGGCGGTGTCCCCGAGGCGCATGGCGGATCGATCTTAGGAGTGGACGCGGCAGGCCGGGGCCGCGACCTCGCGGAGCCCCGACCGCGGGAAGGTCAGCCCGTCTTGACCGTGTCGGTGTCGCGTCCGGCGCGCAGCAGCGTGCCCGGGATCGCGCCGGTCGCCTGGTTGTCGACGACGGTGACGACGCCGTTGACGTAGACGCGCACCACGCCCTGGGCGTCGGCGACGAGCCGCGCCGATCCGCCGGGCAGGTCGTTCACGAGCGTCGCGTGGTCGGCGCCGATGGTCTCGGGGTCGAACACGACGATGTCGGCGTGCGCGCCCTCGACGAGGCGCCCGCGGTCCTTGAGGCCGAACAGGTCGGCCGCGTCGGCGGTGAGCATCTGCACCGCGCGCTCGAGCGGGGCCAGCTTCCGGCCGCGGAGGCAGTCGCCGAGGAAGCGGGTGGTGTAGGACGACCCGCACATCCGGTCGAGGTGCGCGCCGGCGTCGGAGCCGCCGAGCATGGCCCGAGGATCGGACCACAGCTCCTGGCGCATGGCCCACGAGGCGTCGTCGCCGTCGGTGGGGATGGGCCACAGCACCGTGCGCAGGTCGTCGTTGATCACGATCTCGACGAGGGTGTCGAAGGGGTCCGCACCCCGCTCGGCGGCGATGTCGCGCACGACCCGGCCCTTGAGCCCCTCGTTCGCCGCCGAGTAGGTGTCGCCGAGCACGTAGTTGCCGAAGTCGGTGAGGCGGGCGAACACGCCGGCGTCCTCGGAGTGCGCGCGCTCCTCGAGGAAGCGGCGGGTCTCGGGCTCCTGCAGCTTGGCGATGCGCTCGGGCACGGGCAGGCCCAGGACGGGACCCCAGTCGGGCAGCATGTTGAGCGCGCAGTAGTTGAGGAAGCTCATGTTCATGGGCACGAGCACCGGCATGGTCAGCGCCACGATGCGGCCGCCGGCCTCGAGCGCCTTGGACGACGCCGCGAGCTGGTGGGCGACCTGGTCGGGGCGCTTCGAGTCGACCGTCAGCACGTTCCAGTTGATCGGCCGGCGGGCTGCGACCGACATGGCGACGAGCAGGTCGACCTCCTCGTCGCTGAAGTAGTCGAGGCACCCGTCGACGATGCCCTCGAGCGTCGTGCCCTCGTGCTCGCCCACCGCGGTGCACAGCGCGAGCAGCTCGTCGCGCGACGCCCACCGCGAGGCGACGGGCTGGCCGTCACCGTCGGAGTGCGTCTTCGACAACGTGGTCGAGAACCCGAGCCCCCCGGCGTCGATGGCTTCGTGCAGCACGCGCACCATGGCGTCGATCTGCTCGGGCGTCGCCTCGTTGCCGATGGCATCCGGGCCCATCACGTAGCGCCGCAGCGCGCAGTGCCCGACGAGGAAGCCGGCGTTGACCCCGATCGCGCCGTCGAGCAGCCCGAGGTAGTCCGCGAAGCTGGTCCAGCTCCAGTCGACCCCGTTCTCGAGCGCGGCGAGGGGCATGCCCTCGACCTTGGCCATCATCCGGCGGAGGTAATCCGCGTCCTCGGCCTTCACCGGCGCAAGGGTGAAGCCGCAGTTGCCGCCGATGATGCTGGTGACGCCGTGCACGTTCGACGGGCTGGCGAGGGGGTCCCAGAAGAGCTGCTCGTCGTAGTGCGTGTGGGGGTCGACGAACCCGGGCGTGACGACCAGACCGGTGGCGTCGAGCGTCTCGGCGGCCGGAGCGGTGATCGAGCCGGGGGCGCCGATCGCGCTGATCCGCCCGTCCGTGATCGCGAGGTCCGCGAGCACGCCCGGCGCGCCCGTCCCGTCCACGACGAGGCCGCCTGTGATCAGGTGGTCGATGAGCTGTTCAGGCACCGGAGCCTCCAGAGGGTCGTTTCTGACGCTCCGTCAGATTAGCCACGCCGGGCCGCGGGGGCACGTCCGGGTCAGGAGACCCGCAGCGACGAGAGGAACCGGTCGAACTCGACGGTCGAGCGGCTGGGGCCTGCCGCGATCACCAGGAAGTAGTGGCCGGCCGTGACGATGATCGCCCCCCGGCCCTTGACGTCGTTCGTCCCGGCGGAGAGATCGAACGTGGTCATCGTGTGCTCCTTGAAGCGTCCCTGCTGCACGTTGAGGATCTGGCCGCTCGCGCCGAGGGTTCCGACGGCGGCGTGGAGCAGCTCGCTGGTCAGCTGGGCCCCGGCGCAGTCGGACTGGGTCAACCCGTAGGTCACGAGGTACACCGACTGCCCGTCGTCCTGCTGCACCTGGGTGCCGCTGATCGCACACGTCGTGACGTCGCGCAGCACCGAGGTCGAGGGCACGTCCGGGAAGTCGGCCTCGAGCGCGCCGTCGGGGGAGCTGAAGTGCTTCCACTCGGACGGGGGCACCGAGCTCGCGCCGGGCGTCGGGGCACCGGAGGTGGCGGTGGTGGCTGTGGTGGTTGTGGTGGTGGTCCGGCGAGGCGCGATCGTCGTCGACGCCGTGCCGGGGGCGCGGCGCGCCGTGGTCGTCGTCGGGTCGATCAGCGGGGCGCCGGCCACGTCGGGGTTCGAGCGCGCGCCGAAGACCCACAGCACCGTCGCCCCGATCACCAGCGCGCTCGCGATGAGCACGGCGACGGTGATGACCCACCCCATCGTCGGGTCCTCGGTCGTTTCGGCGGCCGGCTCGGGCCCGAGCGTGGCCGGAGCCGCCACGGTGCTGACGAACCCGCAGCGGGCACACGTCTCGCCGACCATCGCGATCTCGGCTCCGCAACGCGCGCATCGGCTCACGCTCCGACGATACGCCCGGCATGGTCGGGTTGGGGCCTCGGCCGGCGGAGCGGGGGACGGGGCCCGGCGGGCCGTGGGTGGCCGATCTGACGGGTCGTCAGGTATCCTGCGGCCCATGCGAGGGATCTGCAGCTTCGGCGGGTACGTGCCGCACCACCGCTTGGCCCGCCAGGCCATCGCGGACGCCCATGGCGGCGCCGCCGGGAAGGGCACCCGCTCGGTCGCGTCCTACGACGAGGACACGACCACGATGGGGGTGGAGGCGGCGAGGAACGCGCTGCGCACCGTGGGCCCGGAAGCCGCCGCCGGCGTGGACCAGCTGTGGTTCACCACGACGGCCCCGACCTACGCCGACAAGACGAACGCCACCACCGTGCACGCGGCGCTGCGCCTCGACCGCGAGACGCCGGCGTACGACGCCGTCGGATCGATCCGCTCCGCCGCCGGTGTGCTGCGGTCGGCGCTGCTCGGCACGGGGACGACGCTCGTGGTCGCCGCCGACACGCGCACGGGCCTGCCCAACAGCGCCGACGAGCGCGAAGGCGGCGACGGCGCGGCAGCGCTGCTGATCGCCGGTGATGGTGGTGCGGGTGCGGGTGCCAGTGACGACGAGGGCGGGACCCCCGTGCTGGCTGCGTACCTCGGCGGCGCCTCCACCACCGAGGAGTTCGTCGACCGTTGGCGCACGCCGGGCGACGTGCGCTCGAAGCAGTGGGAGGAGCGCTTCGGCGAGACGCGCTACGTGCCGCTCGGGACCGAGGCGTGGAAGTTGGCCCTCGACCGCGCAGGCGTCGATCCCGCGGAGGTCGCGCAGGTGCTCGTCGCCGGCCCGCACGCACGGGCGGTGCGCCAGGTGGGCACGAAGATCAGCGCCGGCACCGGCGGCGTCGGCGACGACCTCGCCACCACCGTGGGCAACACCGGTGCGGCCCACCCCTTCCTCGTGCTCACCCACGCGCTCGAGCAGGCCGAGCCGGATCAGGTGCTGGCGCTGGTCGTGCTGGCCGACGGGTGCGACGTCTTCATGTTCCGCACGACCGCGGCGCTGGCGGCCACCACCCCGCACCGCACGGTCGCTGCCCAGATCGAGCGCGGGCAGGTCGAGGGCGGGCAGATCGAAGGTGGACAGGGGCCGGAAGCCCGGGCGGGCCTGCCCTACGCCAAGTTCCTGTCGTGGAAGGGCCTGCTGACGGTGCAGCCCCCGAACCGCCCCGAGCCGGCCCGGGCCAGCTCGAGCGCCGCCGCCCGCAACGAAGGGTGGAAGTACGGGTTCGTCGCCGCGACGGACGAGGCCACGGGTGCGGTCCACATGCCGCCGGCGCGGGTGTCCTACGCCAGCGGCTCGATCGACCAGATGCAGCCCCGGCCCATGGCCGACGTCGCCGGCACCGTCATCACCTTCACGATCGACCGGCTGGCCTACTCGCCGAGCCCGCCGGTCGTGTTCGCGGTCGTCGACTTCGACGGTGGGGGCCGCTTGCCGGTCGAGCTGACCGACGTCGACGCCGCCCAGGTGGCGATCGGCGACCGCGTGGAGATGACGTTCCGCCGGCTGAACCAGAGCGACGGGATCCACAACTACTTCTGGAAGGCCAGGCCTGCGGTCTCGCCCGATCCGTCACCAGGCCGATGAACCCGCGCTCGCCGCAGGTCACGAGGAGGATGAGCGCGTGAGCTCGCACGGCATCAAGGACAAGGTCGCGATCGTCGGCATGGGGTGCACCCCGTTCCGCGAGCACTGGGACAAGGGGGTGGACGACCTGCTCGTCGACGCCGCGACCGAGACGCTCGCCAGCGCCGGCATCACCAAGGACGACCTCGACGCCGTGTGGCTCGGCACGGCGCAGTCGGGCATGAGCGGCATCACCGCCGCCGCACCGCTCAAACTGGTCGACACCCCGGTGACGCGCGTCGAGAACTACTGCGCATCGGGCAGCGAGGCGTTGCGCGCCGCGGCCTACGCCGTGGCCAGTGGGGCCTACGACGTGGCCATGGCGATCGGTGTCGAGAAGGTGAAGGACGCCGGCTACCAGGGCCTCAACGCGTTCCCGATCCCGAACGACGGCACCAGCCGCACGCTCACGGCGGCCGCGATGTTCAGCCTCGTCGCGCCGGCGTACGCCGCGAAGTGGGGGGTCGAACCCGACCACCTCAAGCGGGTGCTGGCGCACATCGCGTCGAAGAACCACTTCAACGGCGCCCGCAACCCCCGCGCGCAGTTCCGCAAGGAGATGAGCATCGACGCCATCTGCGCCGCGCCGGCGGTGGCCGGTGGGCTGAGCGTCTTCGACTGCGCCGGCGTCGCCGACGGGGGCGCCGCCGCGATCCTCGTCCGCGCCGAGGACGCCCACCGCTACACCGACAAGCCGATCTACATCAAGGCGCTGTCGTTCGTCGCCGGCAACGGCTCGGGGCTCATCGACCCCGACTACGACTACACCTCGTTCCCCGAGGTCGTCAGCGCCGCCCGCGACGCCTACGCCCAGGCCGGCGTGACCGATCCCCGGGCCGAGATCGCGATGGCCGAGGTGCACGACTGCTTCACGCCCACCGAGCTCGTGCTGATGGAAGACCTCGGCTTCTCGAACCGCGGGGAGGCCTGGAAGGACATCGAGGCCGGCGTCTTCGACCTCGACGGGGAGCTGCCGGTCAACCCCGACGGCGGCCTCAAGTCCTTCGGGCACCCGGTCGGCGCGTCCGGTCTGCGCATGCACTTCGAGAACTGGTTGCAGCTGCGGGGCGAAGCGCCGCCGGAGCGCACCATCTCCAGCCTCGCGTCGCCGACGAACCCGAACGGCCGAAAGCTGGGCCTCGTCCACAACCTCGGTGGCTACCCGGGCGAGATGGTCAGCTTCGTGAGCCTGCTTGGCACCGAGCGGGGCTGATCGGCCAGACTGGCAGAGAAAGTGAGCACCGCTCGGGTTGAGGGACCCGAGCCTTTGCCTTTGGCGAGGAGCGCGGAATGACACGCAGAGGGATCGTCGCGGCCACGACGCTGGTCGTGGCGGCAGCGTTGGTTGCGGCGGGCTGCTCGTCGGCGGGATCGTCGGGCAACCAGAACGGCAGCTCGTCCAACGGCCAGGGCACGCCGGGCGGCACCGCCCCCGGTGCGTCGGACGCGAAGGCCGTCGTCAACCCCGTGCTGGGACCCCCGGACGACACGGCGACCCCGGCGCGGGGCGGCGCGGTGGTGTTCGGCCTCGAGCACGAGCCGGACGGCGTCGACCCGAGCCGCAGCGCGTTCGACGCCTCCGGGCACATGATCGCCTCGGCGGTGTTCGACCCGATCACCGCCATCGACGACGGGGGCAAGGTCGTGCCGTACCTCGCCGACAAGTTGACGCCGTCGGCGGACTTCAAGACCTGGACCATCACGCTGCGCAGCGGCGTACAGTTCCACGACGGCACCCCGCTGACGAGCGAGGCGCTGAAGATCAACTTCGACTACTGGACGAAGTCCTTCGTGACGAACTCCAGCTTCAGCTCGCTCGACAGTTACAAGGTGACCGGCCCGCTGACCCTCGAGCTCACGATGAAGCAGCCCTGGACCGCGTTCCCGTACACGCTCTCGACCCAGACGGGGTACGTCGCGGCGCCGTCGTTCCTGACGAACCCGGATCCGAACGGTCCGTCGATGAAGCCCGTGGGCACGGGTCCGTTCAAGTACAAGGACGCCGTGCGGGGCAAGAACTTCGTCGCCGAGCGCAACCCGAGCTACTGGCAGGCCGGCCTGCCGTACCTCGACCAGGTCCGCTTCGAGTACTACCCCGACGGGCTCTCGCGCGTGGAGGCGCTGACGAAGGGCGACATCGACGTGTTGCACGCCTACCAGCCGGCGGTCATCACGAAGGTGCGCGACGCCGCGGCGCGCGGCGAGCTGAAGGTCGTCGAGAACAACGACGGCGAAGAGGACGTCGTCGCGATCAACACCGAGAAGGTGCCGTTCGACGACCTCGACGCCCGCTTGGCCCTGGCGTACGCGACCGATGCGCAGAAGTGGCGCGAGATCGCCGAGGCCGGGACGCAGCACGACGTCCGCGGTCCCTTCGCTCCGGGCCAGCTCGGCTTCTCGAAGGACGACGCGTTCCCGGCGTTCGACCTCGCGAAGGCCAAGGAGCACGCGGACGCCTACCGCAAGAAGACCGGCAAGGAGATCGAGACCGAGATCCTGACGACGAACAACGTGGACGATCGCACCCAGGTGCAGCTGCTGATCGAGCAGTGGGCGAAGGTCGGCATCAAGGCGACGTACAAGTCGGCCGAGCTCGCGGAGCTGATCACCCTGACCGTGCTCGGCCAGTACCAGCTCGTCACGTGGCGCAACTTCGGCTCGCCCGACCCCGACGGCGACTACCTGTGGTGGCACTCGAGCGGCGTGCTGCCGTCGCCGCAGATCTCGACGAACGTGGCGCGGCTCAAGGACACCGCCATCGACAAGGCGCTCGACGAGGCACGCGGCACGACCGACGCGACGAAGCGCGACCAGGCGTACCAGGTGGTCGCGAAGAAGCTCAACGAAGGCGTCGCGTACATCTGGCTCGGCCGCCCGACGTGGGTGATCGCCGCGGTGCCCCAGGTGCAGGGCCTCTCCGGCGCCCGCAACGGCACGGGTTCGACCCTCGGCGCCAAGACCTGGATCACGAAGCTGTGGGTCAAGCGCTGATTTTCTGATCTTCTCCCATCCAGAGCGCGGGTGGGCTGCGAAGTACCGCCGAGTCATCCGAACGGGACGACCTGGAGGGAACCACAGTGCGCTCATCTGTACGTGTTGCGGCGGCGTCGGTCGCGATGACGACGGTCGGTCTGGTCGGGCTCGTCGGGTGCTCGAAGGACACGACCACCACGGCGACGAACACGACGGCGGCGGCGAACACGAGCGCGCCGAGCACCGCGGCGCCCACCACGGCGCGGCCGAGCACCGGGTCGACCCCCGCCGCCGGCGGCGCCGGCGCGATCACCGTGAAGACGTTCACGTTCAAGCCGAACCCGATCACGGTCAAGGCCGGCGAGACCATCACCTGGACGAACGAGGACGACATCCTCCACGAGCCGACCGCCGGCGCGCCCGGCAAGCCCGGCGACGCGTTCAAGGCCGTGTCGCTCGACGGCAAGGGGGCGACGGCGACGGCGACCATCGCCAAGCCGGGCACCTACCCGTACTACTGCGCCGTCCACGAGTCGATGGTCGGCGAGATCGTCGTCACCTGACCCCCGATGACCTGACCCCCGATGACCTGACTCGAGCACCTGACCACCGAGACCTGCCCCCCCCCCCCCCCGCCCCGAACCCGCCCCGAACCCGCCCCAAACCGTAACGTCCCTGGAGGAACCTGTGAAGCAACGATTGACCGCGGCCGCGCTGCTGGCCGCCGGCCTGAGCATCGGTGTGGCCGCGTGCAGCAGCACGACGAGCACCTCGACGGGTGGTTCGACGACCGCCGCGCCGACCACGACCGCCGCCGGCGGCTCCTCGACGAGTGCCAAGGCCCCCGGCACGACGATGGGCACCACGATGGGGACGATGGGCACGACCGGCGGCTCGACGCCGGGCACCGCCATGGCGACGAAGTCCGCCGCGCCGAAGACCGCCGCCGAGCTGCGCACCGCGCTCACGCTGCTGCTGAACGAGCACGTGATCCTCGCCTCCCAGGCGACCGGCGCAGCGCTCGGTGGGCGCACCGACGAGTTCAACGCCGCCGCGGCCCAGCTCAACACCAACTCCGAGGCGATCTCGGGCGCCATCGGGCTGGTCTACGGCGACGAAGCCGGCAAGGCCTTCGATGGGCTGTGGAAGAAGCACATCGGCTTCTTCGTCGACTACACGAAGGCCGTCGGCGCCGGCGACAAGGCCGCGGCCCAGAAGGCGGCCGACGACCTGACCCGCTACGCCACCGACTTCGCGGCCTTCCTGAGCTCGGCCAACCCGAACCTGCCGAAGGACGCGGTCGCCGACCTCGTGAAGACCCACATCCTCACGCTCAAGACCGTCGTCGACGACCAGGCGGCCAAGGACTACACGAAGGCGTACACGGACCTCGGTGCGGCGGTCAGCCACATGCACGCCATCGCCGATCCGCTGAGCGCGGCGATCGCGAAGCAGTTCCCGGACAAGTTCCCGGGCAGCGCGTCGTCGAAGGCGTCGGATCTCAACGTCGCCCTCAACTCCCTGCTGCAGCAGCACGTGGCGTACGCGGCCCTGGCCACGGACAACGCCCTCGGCGGGCGCACCGCCGAGTTCGACGCCGCGGTGGCGCTGCTCGGCAAGAACACCACCGACCTGTCCGACGCCGTCGGCTCGGTCTTCGGCAAGGAGGCCGGCACGGCGTTCAAGGGCTCGTGGGAGAAGCACATCGGCTTCTTCGTCGACTACACGAAGGGCGTCGCCGGCGACCCGGCGAAGAAGGCCGAGGCGGCGGCGAACCTCGAGAAGTACGCCGGCGACCTGGCGGCGTTCTTCAACTCGGCGCTGGCGGACCTGCCCAAGGCCACCGTGCAGGAGCTGGTCAAGGGCCACATCGTCGGCCTCGAGGCGGTCATCGACGCCCAGGGCGCCAAGGACTGGAAGACGGCCTATGCCGGGCAGTCCGCCGGCATGGCCCACATGGCCGACATCGCGAACCCACTGGCCGCCGCGATCATCAAGCAGATGCCGGACAAGTTCCCGACCAGCTGACCCCCCCCAGCTGATCCCCCGGAATCCCCGGCTGATCCCCGGCTGATCCCCGGCATGGGTGCGACTGGTGAGTCGGTCGCACCCAGCCCCACCCAGGAGCCCGGACGCCCACCCCGTCCGGGCTCCTGCGCGCGCCCCCCGACGCGACCAGAAGATCGGGGTGGGGGGTCAGAGGCGGCTGAGCCAGCGGTCGGCGTGGCGCAGGCGGTTCTCGAGCTGCTCGACCGTCGCCTCGCTGACCCGGCCGACGCCCGACAGGCGGTTCAGCTCGCCGTTGACCTGGGCGTGGGTCATGCCCGACACGCGCACGATGTCGCGGGCGCGGTCGGCGTTCTCGGCGCGCAGCTGCGCCTTGTGCTCGCGTCGCGTGAGGGTGTGGGTGGCGGTCATCGTGCCGCCGCCGGGTCGCGGCGGGGGCAGCAGCGCGATCGTGAGGCCGTCGTCGCCGTCCTCCTCGGGGCTGAGCAGCTCGTCGTCCTCCTCGTACTCGTCGGTGACCCACTCGGGGGTGTGCGGCGTGCCCAGGGCGACGGCCGAGATCACCGAGAAGAGCGAGAGCTGCTCGTCCTCCGGCGGTTCGGCCCCCGGCAGCTCGTCGAGCTCGCTGCCGTCGCCTGCGAACGCGTCGTCGTCCTCCTTCTTGCGCAGGCTGTGGCGACGCTGCTCGGCGATCTGGGCCGCGTAGGTGCGCAGCCGGGGATCGTCGGGGATGAAGAAGAACGCCTTCTGATGGCGCATGCCGCGCGTCCAGCGCACGAGGCGGCCCGCCGCCTGGCGGAAGAACAGCTCGGTCGAGGTGTTCGTGGCGAAGACGCCGACGCGCAGGCGCGGGATGTCCACGCCCTCCGACACCATGCGCACCGCCACGATCCACGGGTTGGTGTGCTCCGCGAAGTGCTCGATGCGCTTCGAGGCCGTGGGGTCGTCGCTGAGGACGAGCGTCGGGGTGATGCCGTAGCGCCGGCGCATCAGGTCGACGATGCCCTTGGCGTGGTCGTGGTCCATCGCGATGACGAGGCCGCCGGCATGGGTCTGCACCGCCCGGATCGCCATCAGCTGCTCGTGCGCCTGGTCGAGCACGGCGGGCAGCCACTCGCCGCCGACGGACAGCGCGGTGCGCAGGCGCTGGCCCGAACGGGCGCGGTCGAGCGCGTCGTCGAAGCTGTGCGCGTACTGCTCGCCGTCCGGGCCCACCCACTCCATGTGCCCGTCGATGCGAGGGAAGTACACGGGGCGCACGACCCCGCCGTCCTGCAGCGCCTCGCCGTAGCCGTACTCGTAGTCCGCGTGGGCCTGGCCGAAGTCGTCGTAGTGCACGAACGGGATCGACGCGGTGTCCGAGCGGAACGGCGTGCCCGAGAGCGACAGCCGCTTGGCGGCGCCGCCGAACGCCAGGCGCACGCCGTCCCCCCAGCTGCGGTCGTCGCCGGCGTGGTGGAGCTCGTCGAAGATCACGAAGGCGTCGTGCGCCAGGCCGCGCAGCGCCGCCGGCTGCATCGACACCTGCTGGTAGGTGACGACGACGCCGTGCATGTCGGAGGGGAGGGCCCCGTCGCGCGCCGACCAGTCGGGCTCGAGGTGCACCGCGAGGCGGCTCGCCGCCCGGGCCCACTGCACCTTCAGGTGCGACGTGGGCGCCACCACGATGAGGCGACGGTGGGGGTGCTGCGCGAGGTGCTGCACGGCGGCCGTCAGGGCGAACGTGGTCTTGCCGGCCCCGGGCGTGGCGACGGCGAGGAAGTCCGCCGAGGTGCTGGCGTGGAAGCGCTCGAGCGCAGCTTTCTGCCAGGGGCGAAGTCGAACGGACCGGTGCATTGCTCCTGCGGACGGGCGGTGGGAGGGCGGGGGGTCCGACAGCATCGCGCGGCTCGCGGGGCCCCTTGCGCATCGCCACGGACCAGGCCTTCTGTGCCTCGGGACCGAGGATCCGCCCGAGGGCGGGCCGTCGATCCGCCGTCGTTCCAGCGGGGATACAGCGGGGATCCGGCGGGGATTTGCGCTGGCGAGACCCAGTCTTGAGACTGCAACCGACCCGCTCGGCATCCGCCGACGCCGTGGCCCCAGCTGCCACAATCTCCACTCGAACCACGGGAGCAACAGGCTTGTGAGCACCATCGAGCACATCGTCGGGCGTGAGGTCCTCGACTCGCGCGGCAACCCCACCGTCGAGGTCGAGGTTTTCCTCGACTCGGGCGCGCAGGGGCGCGCCATCGTGCCCTCCGGCGCGTCCACCGGGCAGTTCGAAGCGGTCGAGCTGCGAGACGGCGAGGCCCGCTTCGGCGGCAAGGGCGTGCTCGACGCGGTCGCCTACGTCGACGGTGAGATCTACGACGCGCTCGTCGGGTTCGACGCGCTGCAGCAGCGCGACATCGATCGCTTGCTCCTCGACCTCGACGGCACCGACAACAAGGCCCGCCTCGGCGCCAACGCGATCCTCGGGGTGTCCCTCGCGGTGGCCAAGGCCGCGGCCGACGAGCTCGAGCTGCCGTTGTACCGCTACGTCGGCGGCGTCAACGCGCACGTGCTGCCCGTGCCGATGATGAACGTGCTCAACGGCGGCGCGCACGCGGACAACAACGTCGACCTGCAGGAGTTCATGATCATGCCGGTCGGCGACGCCTCGTACGGCGAGCCGC
>CAYUOL010000088.1:0-19735 GCA_964446345.1 uncultured Iamiaceae bacterium
ACGAGGCACGAGGAAGCAGCTCAGCCCGCCGTCGGTGTAGGCGAGCATGAGGAAGGCATCGCTCATCGGCGCCGAGCAGAACCACTTGTGACCGGTCAGCTCGTACTCGCCTCCCGGCCCTCCCCCGGAGACCGGGCGCGCCGTCGTGGTGTTGGCCCGCACATCGGAGCCACCCTGCTTCTCGGTCATCCCCATGCCACACGTCAACCCGGCCTTCTGCTCGCGCGGCGCGAACGAGGGGTCGTAGGTCGTGCTGAGGATGCCCGGCTCCCAGGCCGCCGCGACCTCGGGCTGGTGGCGCAGCGCGGGGAGCACGGAGTAGGTCATCGAGATCGGGCAGGTGTGGCCGGCGTCGACCTGCGACCACACGATCATCTTGGCGGCGCGGGCGACGTGCGCTCCGGGCTGCTCCTCGGGCGCCGCCCACGGCGCCGCGTGCAGCCCGTGGGCGATCGCGGTGCGCATCAGCTCGTGGTACGCCGGGTGGTACGCCACGCGGTCGACGCGGTTGCCGTACCGGTCGTGGGTGTGCAGCACCGGCGGGTTGGCGTTGGCCTGATCGCCCCAGAGCTGCGCTTCGGGCGATCCGGCGAGGCGCCCGAGCTCGTGCAGCGCGGGTGCGTCGCTCGCCGCGCCTTCCCGGGCCACGGCCTCCTGCAGCGCGGCGTCGGCCCCGAACACGTCGTAGTCGGTCAACGGCGGCGGTTGGTTGAAGACGTCGTGCGTCGCGAGCGGATCGATCGTCATGCGCCCCAGGGTAGGTCTCAGGTGGGCACGCGCCCCGAGGACGGACCGAGCGGCGGGGCTCGGCGCCCATACGTGGGGGAAACGTTCACTGAATTAAGGTGGCGGGGCCATCGCCTGCCGCCGGCGCCGACTCCCGGGAGCCCCATGTACCGCATCACCCTCCGCCGCGTCCGACCTCTCGTCGGCCTCTCGGTGCTCGCCCTGCTCGTCGGCGTGAGCGCTGCGTGCTCGTCGGCGGTCACCACCGCCTCGGGCCCCGCCACCACGCCTCCCGCACCCGGCACCGCCCCGGCCCCGACGGGCGCCCCCACCGCGCCCACGACCGTCGCCGCCGCGACCCGACCGTCCCCCGGGTGCGCCGCGAGCGCCCCCGCCCCGGTCGAAGACGCCCAGAAGCACACCCTCACGGTGGCCGGCGCCGAGCGGTACTACCTGCTCACGACGCCACCGAAGGCCGAGGCCGCCGTGCCGCTCCCCCTGGTGGTCGACCTTCACGGGCTGTCGGAGGGCGCGGAGACGCACACCAAGATGAGCATGTTCGGCGAGACGGGCAAGGCCCACGGCTTCGTCGTGGCCACCCCGCACGGCCAGGGCCAGCCGGTGCACTGGGACGCGAGCCCGGCGTCGCAACCGAACCACGACGTCGAGTTCTTCGACGCCTTCCTGGACGAGATCGAGGCCCGGCACTGCATCGACACCTCGCGCGTCTACGCGACCGGGCTCTCGTACGGCGCCATCATGAGCTCGTTCCTGACCTGCGTCCGCGCCGATCGCTTCGCCGCCGTCGCACCGGTGGCGGGCATCACGATGCACGCAGGCTGCCAGCCGAGCCGGCCGATGCCGGTCATCACGTTCCACGGCACGGCCGATCCGATCCTGAAGTTCAACGGCGGCGTCGACCTCAGCGCCATCGGCGGGGGCGGCAACGGCACCCCGACCACGACGGCGCCCGCCGACCTCGATGGTCCGGGCTACCCGGCGAACACGGCGGGGTGGGCACAGCGCAACGGCTGCCAGCCGAAGGCGACCGACACCAAGGTCTCGCCCTCGGTGATCCACCGCGTCTACGACTGCCCGGACGGCGCGGCGGTCGAGCTCTACATCATCGTCGGCGGCGGCCACGCATGGCCGGGCAGCCAGTTCTCCAAGAGCATCGAGAAGATCGTCGGGCCCACCACCACGGAGATCGACGCCAACGACCTCATCTGGGCGTTCTTCCAACGCTTCCACCGCTGATCTGCCAGCATCTCGGCACCGCAACCCGAAAGGACCGCTCATGGCTGCACCTGACCCCTCCACCGAACGGGCTCTCGTCCTGGGTGGCGGAGGGCCCGTCGGCGTCGCGTGGGAGCTCGGGATCGCGGCGGGCCTGCTGGCCAGCGGCGTCGACCTCGCGCAGGCGGATCTCGTCGTCGGCACCTCCGCCGGTTCGATCACCGGCGCGCTGCTCAAGGGCGGTGACGACGTGCACGACCTCGCCGCGACCGTCGGCGACCTCTTCGACCGCAACGCCTCGGGCTCCGGCGCGGACCAGGTGCCGGCCGAAGGGCTGGCGAAGGTCATGGAGACCATGATGGGCTCCGCCGCCTCCGAGGATCTGAGCGAAGACGAGCTGCGAGCGCAGATCGGGGCCGGCGCCCTGGCCGCGACCACGATCTCCGAGGATGCGTTCGTCGACTCGATCGGTGCGATCTTCCGAGGTCGCGAGTGGCCGCTCGGCTTCGCCTGCACCGCCGTCGATGCCGTGAGCGGCGCGTTCCAGATCTGGGACCGCACCAGCGAGGTGCAGCTCGAGCGCGCGATCGCATCGAGCTGCAGCGTCCCCTACATCTATCCCCCGATCACGATCGGCGATCGGCGCTACATCGACGGCGGCATGCGGTCGCCGTTGAACGCCGACCTCGCCGCCGGCCACGACAAGGTGATCGTCGTGTCCTGCATGGTGATGGCGCTGCCCCCGATGTTCGACGACCCCCGGATCGCCGGCTACTTCGAGGCCCAGCAGCGGTCGCTCGACGACCTCGCCGCCGGCGGGGCGGCGGTCGAGGTCATCGCGCCGGACGACGAGTTCCTGAACCTCAGCGGGTACGGCATGGCGCTCATGGACTTCTCGAAGGTGCGCGACGCCGCCGAGGCCGGCATCCGGCTGGGCAAGCGCGAAGCGGATCGGTTGCGCGTCCACTGGTGAGCGGTCGGCGGGCCGCGAGGCGGCGTGTCACGCGCCCGCTGTGATCGAATGCGGGTCCCTGCGACCCTCAGGAGCGCCCGTGGTCGAGAACCCGCTGTTCACCCCGAGCCCGTTGCCGTTCGAGCTGCCGCCTTTCGCCGCCATCGAGGACGACCACTACCTCCCCGCGTTCGAGCAGGGCATGGCCGAGCACCTCGCCGAGATCGACGCGATCGTGGCGGACCCGGCGCCGCCCACCTTCGCGAACACGATCGGTGCCCTCGAAGGGGCGGGACGCCTGCTGCAGCGTGCGTCGAACGCCTTCTTCACCGTGGCCTCGGCGCACGCGACCGATGCCGTGCGCGCCCTCGAGGCCGAGATCTCCCCCCGCCTCTCGGCGCACTGGGACACCATCCACATGAACCGCGGCCTGTACGAGCGGATCCGGCAGGTGGCGGGCGCCGACGCGGAGGAGGCGTGGGTGCTCGAGCGGTACCGCCTTGACTTCACCCGCGCCGGCGTCGAGCTGTCGGACGCGGACCAGCAACGGCTGCGGGAGCTCAACCAGGAGCTGTCCCGGCTCTCGACCGCGTTCTCCCAGGAGCTGCTCGAGGCATCCACCGCAGATGCGCTCGTGGTGGACGATCCGGCGCTGCTCGACGGGCTCTCCGCGGACCACCTCGCCGCGATCGAGGACGGCGGCACGTACCGCCTGCCCCTGCTCAACTTCACGAACCAACCGGCGCTCGCCGAGCTCACGAACCGCGACGTCCGCCGGCAGCTGTACGAGCTGTCGACCAACCGGGCGCCCGCGAACCGCGACCGTGCCGTCCGGATGGCGACCCTGCGCCGCGAGCGGGCCCGGCTGCTGGGCTTCCCCAGCCACGCGGCCTACGCGGTCGCCGACCAGACCGCCAAGGACGTCACCGCGGTCGAGACCCTGCTCGAGCAGCTGGCCGGCCCCGCGGTCGCGAACGCGCGACGGGAGGCCGAGGCGCTGCGCGAGCAGGCCGGCTTCGCGATCGAACCGTGGGACTGGGCGTTCTGCTCGGAGGCGGTCCGCAAGGCGCAGTACGACTTCGACGCCGCCGACATGCGGCCCTACTTCGAGCTCGACCGCGTCTTCCACGACGGCGTGTTCCGCGCGGCGACAGATCTGTACGGCATCACGTTCCGCGAGGACGACGACCTCCCCTCGTACCACCCCGACGTGCGCACCTTCGAGGTGATCGACGCGGACGGTTCGCCCTTGGGGCTGTTCCTGCTCGATCCCTACGCGCGGCCGACCAAGCGCGGCGGCGCCTGGATGAACAGCCTCGTCGACCAGTCGCGCCTGCTCGACGAGCGGCCCGTGGTCGTGAACACCCTCAACATCACCCGCCCGTCGTCGGGCCCGACGCTGCTGACGCTCGACGAGGTCGAGACGGCGTTCCACGAGTTCGGCCACGCGCTCCACGGCCTGCTCTCGGACGTGCGCTTCCCGCGCGTGTCCGGCACATCGGTCCCCCGGGACTTCGTCGAGTTCCCGTCGCAGGTGAACGAGATGTGGGTCACCTGGCCCGAGGTGCTCGCCCGCTACGCACGCCACCACGAGACCGGCGCCCCGATGCCCCAGGAGCTCGCCGACAAGATGAAGGCCGCCGAGCGGTTCAACCAGGGCTTCGCCACCCTCGAGTACCTGCAGGCGGCGCTGCTCGACTGGGCGTGGCACACGCTGGACGAGGACGAGGAGGTGGACGACGTCGACGCGTTCGAGACGGCGGCGCTCGAGGCGGCCGGTGTGGACCTGCCGCTGGTCCGGCCGCGCTACCGCACGAGCTACTTCGCGCACATCTTCGGGGGCGGGTACAGCGCCGGCTACTACTCGTACATCTGGAGCGAGGTGCTCGACGCCGACACGGTCGAGTGGTTCGAGGAGAACGGCGGCCTCACCCGGGCGAACGGCGACCACTTCCGCCGCACGCTGCTCGCCCGCGGCGGCAGCCGCGACCCGATGGACGCGTTCCTCGAGTTCCGGGGTCGCGATCCTCGCATCGAACCGCTGCTCGAACGTCGCGGCCTGGCCTGACGCGACGGAGGTCAGCCGATGACCACGACGTGGTCGTCGGGGCCGAAGGTGACCCGTTGCGACTTCTTGGGGTTCACGACGACCTCGGCATCGCCGTCGCGCGCCGTGCGCCAGCCGATGGCGAGGCGCCCGTCGGCGGCGGTCGTCGCGACGACCTGCGAGAACGTCAGCTCGCCGCGGCCGACGAAGGCATCGGCGGTCTCCATGTGCAGGGCGCTCCCCTCGGCCGTGTAGATCTGGCGGAACACCTCGGACAGCTCGGGATGCTCGGACAGCTGCGACATCATGAGGCTGGCGAGCGCGTCGCTCACCACGAAGTCGTCCGCGCCCGACACCCGGGCCAGCTCGGCCGCCTTCGCGTCGAGCAGCTCCACGATCACCCGGGGCTCGCGGTCGTCACCCGCATCGGCCAGGCCGCGCTGGATGAGCAGCATCGCCAGCAGGCTGCGGGCGTCGGCCTCGGCTGCCGGGAGCGCGTGCTTGTAGCCGAGGATGATCACGCTGCTGTACCGAACGGTGGCGGCGAGGCGGGGGAGCTCGTCGGCTTCGTCATCGCTGGCGGTGACCGTGACGTCGATGTTGCGCAGCCCCTGGGTCTCGCGCTCGGTCGGTTGCGCGAGCGCGGCGTCGGTGAGGATGTGCGCCTTCGACCCCGGCGCGACGAACTGGTCGAGCTCGCGCAGGATCTTGTCGCCCAGCGCGTTCCAGCCCACGATCAGGATGTGCTCGTCATCGATGACCACCTGCCCGGTGCGGTCGTGAGCGATCGGTGCCACCTGCTGGAACGCCCCGAACACGACCGTGTCGTCGTCCTCGGACACCGCGATGACCTGGTCCCCGGCGGCGAACACGGTGTCCATCGGGGGGCACACGGTGATGGTGCCGTCGGCGGCGCGGCGCCCGATGATCGTCGAGGTCTCGTACGCGTTGAGCGCCTCGGCGAACGTGTGGCCGATCAGCGGGGTGGCGTCCTCGAAGTAGATCTCGTCGCCGTCGAAGTCGAGCAGCTCCTGCACCACCACGCTGAGCCCGGCCTGCCGGCACGACTGCGCGGTGACCCTGGCGACCACCTCGGCGGACTGGACCGTCAGCACGCTGGTGCCGAACGACGCCTCGATGGCCCGGGCGGTGCGCGGGTCACCGACCTCGGCGACGACGTTGGCGCGCCCGATCGCGTTTCCGCGCGCGGCCAGCGCCAGGACGGTCTTGACCACGTCGGCGTCGCCGTCGCCCTCGCCGAGCACCACCACGGACCGGGCCTCGTCGATGTTCACCATGCCCAGGTCCGCGGGCGTGGACGGATCCCCCGAGCGCACCACCAGCTTGCTCTTGCGCAGGTCGGGCACCCGGTTGCGGATCTCGTCCTCCATCTCGGACTTGTCGCGGTCGGCGAGCACCACGATCGCGAGCCCCGGGTGGTTCTCGTTCGCGACGGTGATCTCGGAGACGACCGTGAAGATGCGGGGCGACCACCCGAGGATCGCGGTGTGGCCGTACTCGACCACGAAGCTCCGGCCCTTCTGGAGCTCCTCGATCTTGGCGTCGAGCCCCGTGGCGATGATGCCGATGAGGGCGCTGGCCAGGAAGATGCCTGCGAGCGTGACCGCCAGGGCGATGAAGCGCGGACCCCACCCGGTGTCGCCGCCCATGGTGCCCGGGTCGATCGCCCGGAGCAGGCTCTGCCACGCCGACTCGAGGAAGCCCTCCTCGGCACCGTCGTTGAACTGCAGCCGCAGGACCGCCAGCACGGTGGCGGCGATCACGACGACCATGAGCGTCAGGGCGGCGAGCCACAAGATGATGCCCAGCGTGCCTCGCGACAGCACCTCGTCGGTCTTGTAGCGCACCCGGTCGCGCACCGTGACGCGCGGCGCCGCCTCCTGACGCGGGCTCGCTTCGCGTGCGAGCGTCTGCGCTGCCTTCATCCGTGTCCACCTTCGTTCGTCCGTCGACCGTGGCGGTCGCCTTCGGGGCCCGGGGACACCGACCCGTTCGCGTGCGCCGTGCGTCGGCCCCGGGTCAGCAGGCTGGCGCGAAAACATAGGCGCGCCGGGGCCCGCGCGCCGCCGACGCACACCGGTGCGCTAGAACCTGCCGCATCCGACCCGGCGCCGAGGCCGGTCGAGGGAGGGTTCCCATGTCCACGCGCATGCGTCGCCGCCGGGTCGTCCTCGGTCTCGGGGTCGCCGTCGCCCTGGTGGCCGCCGCCTGCAGCTCGGCGACGACGAACGTCTCGCCACCCTCCGGCAGCGCGCCGAGGGGCACCGGGGCCACCGGGGGCGCGGGAACGGCGCCGGGGTCGGTGCCGGCGGGCAGCACCCCGCCGGGCACGACCGTGGCGGCGTCGGGCCTGCCGCCCGAGATCAAGGCGATCATGAGCAAGCCCCGCTACAAGGACGCGACGTGGAGCCTGCTGGCGACCGACGTGAAGACCGGCGAGACCTTCTACCCCTTGAACGCCGAGCAGATGTCGTTCACCGGCTCGACCCGCAAGCTCTTCTCCGTCGGCACTGCGCTCGATGCGTTGGGAGCCGACCACCGGACGACCACGCCGGTCTTCCGCACCGGCTCGGTGGATGGGCAGGGCGTGCTGAGCGGCAACCTCCTGCTCGTGGGGCAGGGCGACCTGACGTTCGGCGGCCGCCGCATCGACGCCGACACCATCCAGGTGACCGACCTCGACCACGGCGATGCCAATGCGCTCGGCACCGCGCAGTTGACGCCCCAGGACCCCCTCTACGGCATCGATCAGCTCGCGGCGCAGGTGAAGGCGGCCGGGATCACCTCGGTGAAGGGTGACGTCGCCGTCGACGACCGCTTCTTCGAGCCGTACCGCGTCCCGAACGGCAACCTGCTGGTCACCCCGGTGCTCGTGAACGAGAACCTCGTCGACGTGACGATCGCCCCGACCCAGGCCGGCCGACCCGCCACGGTCGAGTACCGGCCGAAGACCGCGGCCTTCGCGATCGAGAGCACGGTCACCACCGGTCCGCCCGGGAGCGCGGAGACCGTCGAGCTGTCCGACGACAACCTGATCACCTGCCTGGGCCAGTCCGGCTGCAAGGGCACGATCAGCGGCTCGATCCCCCAGGACTACAAGGCACCGTTGACCGGTGGTCCGGCCATGGTGCACACCTTCCGCATCGAAGACCCGAGCACCTTCGCCCGCACGGCGTTCATCGAGGCGCTCCAACGGCAAGGCGTGGCCGTGTCGGCGGCACCGGTGGCGCCGAACCCGAAGGGCGTGCTCCCGGTCAGTCCCACCTACACCGACGACACCAAGGTGGCCGCGTTCACGTCGCCGCCGTTCTCGCAGGACGCGAAGCTCGTCCTGAAGGTGAGCCTCAACCTGGGGGCCAACCTGGCGCTCAGCCTGTTCGGCGAGTCCAAGGACCGCGACACGATCCAGGGGGCGCTCGCCAACGAGCGCTCGGTGCTCACCGATCAGTACGGGGTGCCGGGCGCGCAGTTCGACTTCCCCACGAACGGCAGCGGCTCCCCCGACAGCCAGGGCTCCCCGCGGGCGCTGGTGCAGATGCTGACGAAGATGAGCACGACGCCCGTCGCCGCCGACTACCGAGCGGCGTTGCCGATCATGGGCGTCGACGGATCGCTCGTCGCGACCGGTGTGGACCTGCCCGGCAAGGGCCACGTCTTCGCGAAGCCCGGCACCACGGTGGGCGCCAGCGCCGACGGCAAGGGCCTCGAGCTGAAGGCGCAGAACCTCGCCGGCTACATCGACACGAAGAGCGGGCGCCGGCTCGCGTACGCCGTGATGGTGAACAACGCCGGCGCGGTCGATCCCGCCGAGATCACCACGAGCGTCGGAGAGGTCTTCAACGACGAAGGCGCGATCTCCAACTACCTGTACGAGACGCTCTGATCGGGCGAGCCGTCGCGGCAACGGTCCCGGCCATCCTGATCATGTTCGAGTGGCGTCCGTCGCGCGCTTTCGCATATTGTTCAGTAAATTGGTATGAAAGACGACGCCGGAGCGCTCGATGGCCACTGACATCCCGATGTTCGTCCTCGCGCTGGCCGGCCTCGGCGTCGGGTTCATCGTCGGCCTCACCGGCATGGGTGGCGGCGCGCTGATGACCCCGGTGCTGGTGCTCTTCTTCGGGATCGACCCGAGCAAGGCCGTCGGCAGCGATCTCGTCGTGTCGTTGCTCATGAAGCCCGTGGGTGGCGGCGTCCACCTGCGCAAGGGCACGGTCAACCTGACCCTGGTGAAGTGGTTGGTGATCGGGTCCGTCCCGAGCGCCTTCCTCAGCGTCTGGGTGTGCAGCCGGCTCTTCGGCCCGAACCTCAACAGCGTCATCCAGTACTCGATCGGCGTGGCGTTGCTGCTGGCCTCGGTCGGCCTCGTCGCGAAGGGTGCGTTCTCGGGCCGGCGGGGCGCGCCGGACGGCCTGGCCGAGATACACGTGAAGCCGCTGCCGACGCTGCTCATCGGCGTGTTCGGTGGCGTCGCCGTCGGCATCACCTCGGTCGGCTCCGGTTCCTTGATGATGCCGTTGATGCTCATGCTCTACCCGTTGCTGACCTCACGGCAGCTCGTCGGGACAGATCTTGTGCAGGCGGTGCCATTGGTCGCCGCCGCCTCGCTCGGCCATGCGCTGTTCGGGCAGGTCGAGCTCGGCCTGACCGCAGCGTTGCTCATCGGCGCGCTCCCGGGTGTGTGGCTCGGCGCCCATGTCTCGAGCCGAGCGGCCGACTACATCATCCGACCGATCCTCGCCGTGGCCCTGATCATCTCTGGTCTGAAGATGTTGAACGTGGCCACGATGATCGTCGGCATCGTCGGCCTGCTGCTCGTCGGCGTCGCCGTCATGATGATCCTGCGCAACCGGCCGACTCCGCTCGACCGCCTGGTCGCCGAGGGCGTGGGCACGAGCGACGACGGCCGGTCCAGCCAGCCCATCGACTGACGACGCCCCGCGGAGACCGACGCCGGCGGCGAGCCGCAGCGGCGCGCCGCGTGGGCCGTCAGGCGGCGAACGGGGCGTCGGCGGCGCGGGCGGCATACACCGCGCCGAGCGGCTCGACGACCGGGTCCGGGAGCCCGGCTTCGGCCAGCGCCGCCGCGAAGCCCGGGCTGGTCGAGAACGCGTTGAGCTCGGCCTCGGACGGGCAGGCGTCCACGACCAGCAGACCGCCTTCGACGACGACCGCCGCGTGGAAGAGGATGGCGTCGACGGGGAACGTGCGCATCAGCCGGTCGTAGCCCTCGATCAGCGCGTCGGGATCGCCGTCGAAGCGGTAGGTGGCGAGGTACATGGGTGGTCCTTTCGGAGGCCGGGCGCGCAGGAGTGCGGACCCAGGAGGGGCGGGAGCGGGCGCCTCAGTCGGCGGCGCGCGCCGGGCGGTGCTGACGGCTGCCCAGCCAGAGCGAGTAGCGCAGCAACGGGAGGTAGCCGAGCCGGTCGTAGGCCGGGCGACCGAGATCGGACGCGATCAACATCGAGGGCTTCTCGGGTTCGGCGAAGGTGGCCGCGGCGGTGATCGCCGTGCCGTACCCCTTGCCGCGGACCTCGGGCCGAGCCGACACCAGCTCGACAACCGTGACGTTCGGGGTCACGTACGCGCCGGCCGTGGCGACCGGCGCATCGCCCTCGTAGCCGACGAAGAGCCGCCAGTCCGTTTCGAGGATCGCGGGATCGAACATCGCGCCCCGCACCCACGGCTGCATCTCGGGCGCGGGGTAGGCCTCGATCAACGTGCGCTCGAAGGCGGCGAGCTGCTCGGCGTCGGTGACGGCCTCGATGCGCAGACCTTGCGCAACGGGTGTCGAGCCGCCGGGTGGGCGCAGCATCAGCGGGGGGTGCCCGACCGGCGCGAACCCGTGGTCGGAGAGATCCAGCGGCCATGCCGAGAACACGAGGTAGGGCCCGCCGGGCGATGCCCCGAAGAAGCCGTCCAGCACCGTCGCCAGCTCCGGGGTCGTCCGCTCGGACGGCGGCCGCTCGAGGAGGGCGACGTTGCCGAACGGCGAGGGCACACCGAGGTCGCACATCCGCAGCCCCAGCTCGGCGTCGTGCGCGATGCGGCCTCCCCCCGCCTCGACGGTCGCCGCGAAGGCTGCGGCCTCGGCGCGCGCGTAGTCCAGCAGCAGGTTGTCGCCCGGCGGCGTCTGCGGGTGGCACCCGTTCTCGAGCACCTCGGTCGGCGGCGCGGCGATCGTCATGGTTCTTCCTCCCGTGGGACGTCCGTTTCGGGCTCTCGCTCGAGCGGCGCCAGGTGCGGTCTGGCATCGCAGACCCAGTGTGCCCGCGCGCCACTTGGAGCATCTTCGTCCCCGCCGCGGATGCCGGATCACCGGACGGATCACCCGTGGGGGCGCGACCCGACGAAGGTGACTCCGCCCGAGCGCGCGGCCGGACGCCGCGAACGACCCACCGATGGTCAGCGGTAGCGCAGGATGCCGTCGTCGAGGTCGGCCGCGGCGAGCTCGGCCTTCTCGCTCGGGTAGTCGTGCGAGAGGCGGAACGGGGCCGCCGAGAGCTGCTTGGGCATGAGGTGCAGCGACCGTTGCAGGTACCCGGGGTTGAACTCGGTCGCCTCGATCCAGGGCCGCCGCTCGAGGTCGAGGTCCTGGGGGCGCAGCTCCGGGACCACCTCGTCGGCACCCAGCTCCTCCAGGTGCGCGAGGAGGCGGCACACGAAGTCGGCGATGATGTCGGCCCGCAGCGTCCAGCTGTAGCGGAAGTACCCGAACACGTACACGAGGTTGGGCACCCCGGTGAACATCAGGCCCCGGTACGTCACCCGGTCGGCCCAGTCGACGGCGATGCCGTCGACGTCGAACGCGATGTCGCCCATGACGCTGAGGTCGAAGCCGGTGGCGGTGATGATGACGTCGGACTCGAGCTCCTCTCCGGACTTCAGCAGGATGCCCTTCTCGGTGAACCGGTCGATGTGATCCGTCACCACCGAGGCCTTCCCGCTGCGGATGCCGGCGAAGAGGTCGCCGTCGGGCAGCACGGCGATGCGCTGGCGCCACGGGTCGTAGCTCGGGTTGAAGTGCGTGTCGATGTCGAAGCCCTCGGGCAGCAGCGGCCGTATCGCGTCGAGCAGCAGCTCCCGCGCCTCGTTCGGGTAGTCGAGGGCCAGCTGGGTCGCCTCTGCCTGGTCGTGGAGGATCTTGCGGCGCACGATCTCGTGCGTCCACTCCTCGGGCACGTCGAGCTCGCGCAACGTGTCCGCCAGCTCGTTGGCGTTGGGCCGGACGAAGAAGAACGTCGGTGAGCGCTGCAGCATCGTCACGTGCTCGACGTCGTCTGCGATGGCGGGGATGAGGGTGGCGGCCGTGGCCCCCGAACCGATGACGACGACGCGCTGGCCACGGAGGTCGAGGTCGGCCGGCCACGTCTGGGGGTGCACGATCGGGCCCTTGAAGTCCTCCATGCCGTCCCACTCGGGGGTGTACCCGGTGGCGTGGCGGTAGTAGCCCTGGCACATCCACAGGAACCCGGTGGTGACCGTGAGCCGCTCGTCGGTGTCGGTCCGGTGCACCTGCACCGTCCAGCGCCGGTCTTCGCTCGACCAGCTCGCCGCCAGCACCCGGTGGTGGTAGCGGATGTGCTCGTCGGTGCCGTCCTCGTCGATCACCTCGCGCAGGTAGTCGAGGATCGCCCCCGCCTCGGCGATCGGTGGTCCCGGCCAGGGCTTGAACCGGTAGCCGAAGGTGAACAGGTCGCTGTCCGATCGGATGCCCGGGTACGTGTGCGTGAACCAGGTGCCGCCGAAGGTCTCGAGGGCCTCGAGGATCAGGTAGCTCGTCCCCGGTCGCTGCTCGGCGAGGTGGTGCGCCGCCCCGATGCCCGAGATCCCCGCTCCGATGATGAGCACGTCGACGTAGGTCCCGTCGATCGTCCCCGCTCCCCCCGCGTGCGCACGGACCATGGTGTCGGTCACCGGTGCCTCCGTCGGTCGTCGTGGCGGCGAGGTGCCGCGCGCCGTCGCGGTGATCGTCGCGTCCGACCGGAGCGCCCGACAGGGACTTTGGTCCCTGGTCGCACGAGGCCGAGCGCCGCGACGGCGGGCGGCCGGCGGCTGGCGGCCGGCGGCTGTAACGATCGAGCGGCCCGGTGGACCAACGCCCCATGACGAGCTTGACGGTGACGCCCGAACGCCGCCCGGTGAAGATCGCGACCTGGAAGGACGTCCCCGACCACGTGCCCTTCGCGGCGATGGTCGAAGGCATCGACCTGGTCGTGATCCGGCGGGGCCACGACCACTCGGTGCTCTACGGCAGGTGCCTGCACCGGGGGGCGCTGCTGGCCGACGGCACGTGCGAGGGCGACAACCTCCTGTGCGGGCTGCACGGCTGGGACTACCGCATCGACACCGGGGTGAGCGCCTACAACAACGCCGAGGCGTTGACGAAGTTCACCAGCTGGCTCATCGAGGACGACCTGGTCGTCGATCTCGACGAGGTGCTCGAGTTCAAGATGCGTCACCCCCAGCCCTTCGACCCCGACGTGTACCAGGGGTACTACCGCGACCCCCACCTGGCACCGGAGGAGCCGCACGTGTCGCTCATCCACGAGCTGGCAGCGAACGGGCTCACCAAGACCGGGCACCACGGTCCGGTCGGCGCGATGGGCGTGTCACGCGAGGAGCTCCCGAAGTGGGACGACATCCAGTTCGTCACCGCGCAGCTCGCTCGCGTGCCGCTGCTCGACGACGAGCCGGTCGGCACCGAGGTGTGCATCGGGCCCAACGCGGCCAAGCCGCTGTGGTTGGACATCCCGATCTTCGTGTCGGACATGAGCTTCGGGGCGCTGTCCCTCGAGGCCAAGACCGCGCTCAGCCGCGGCGCGGGGCTGGCGGGCACGGGCATCTGCTCGGGGGAGGGCGGCATGTTGCCCGAGGAGCAGGCCGAGAACAGCCGCTACTTCTACGAGCTGGCCTCCGGCCGCTTCGGCTGGGACTTCGACCTGCTGAAGAAGGTGCAGGCCTTCCACTTCAAGGGCGGGCAGGGCGCCAAGACGGGGACCGGGGGCCACCTGCCGGGTGACAAGGTCATCGGCCGCATCGCCGAGGTGCGCGGTCTGGCCGAGGGGACACCGGCCATCTCGCCGTCGCGCTTCCCCGACTGGACGACCACCGCCCAGTTCAAGGACTTCGCCGATCAGGTGCGCGCGGAGTCCGGAGGCATCCCGATCGGCTTCAAGATGTCCGCGCAGCACATCGAGCGGGACATCGACGCGGCGCTCGAGGTCGGCGTCGACTACCTCATCCTCGACGGTCGCGGTGGCGGCACGGGAGCGGCGCCGCTGCTCTTCCGCAACAACATCTCGGTGCCGACCATCCCTGCCCTCGCCCGGGCGCGCGCCCATCTCGACCACCTCGGGCGACGCGACGTCACGCTGATCGCGACCGGGGGGATCCGCACCCCGGCCGACATGGCCAAGGCGCTCGCGCTGGGCGCGGACGCCATCGCCATCGCGAACTCCGCGATCCAGGCCATCGGGTGCCTCGGCATGCGGGCCTGCCACACGAACAACTGCCCCGTCGGCATCGCCACCCAGAAGCCGCACCTGCGAGCCCGCCTGCCCGTCGACGAAGCGGCGCACCGCCTCGACCGGTTCCTCCGCTCGAGCGTGGAGCTGATGCAGGTGCTCGCGCGTGCGTGCGGCCACCGCCACCTGCGCGAGCTCGCGTTCGACGACCTGACCACGATGAACCGGGACATGGCGTACCTGACCGGCATCGCCTATTGCGGTCGCGTGCCGCTCTGACCCACCGACTGACCGAACCGGAGAGATCGATGACGGAAGCCAGTCCCGCGAGCGATGGCGCGGTGTGGCGCAAGGTGGCCGAGCTCGACGAGCTCCCGGAAGGGCGCGTGAAGACGGTGGTCGCCGGCCGCCAGAGCCTCGCCCTCACGCACTGCAACGGGCGGTACGGCGCCCTCGAGAACCGCTGCCCGCACCAGGGCGGCCCGTTGGGCGAGGGCTCGATCGAGAAGGGGTGGCTGCGCTGCCCGTGGCACGGCTACGACTACGACCCGACCGACGGCACGCCGCCACCAGGGTTCTCGGACGCCCCTGCGAGCTACCCCGTCGAGGTGCGAGACGACGGCGTGTACGTGGAGATCGCGCCACCGCCGCCGCATGTGCGCACGGTGTCGGACGTGATGGTCGAGACGATGGTCGCCTGGGGGATCACGCACGTGTTCGGCATGGTGGGGCACTCGAACCTGGGGTTCGCCGACGCGATGCGCCGCCAGGAGGAGGCCGGCAACCTCACGTTCATCGGCATCCGCCACGAAGGCGCCGCTGCGTTCGCATGCTCGGCCTACGCGAAGCTCACGGGCCGGCCCGCAGCCTGCTTCGGGATCGCCGGGCCCGGATCCACCAACCTGCTGACCGGGCTCTACGACGCGAAGGTCGACCGGGCACCGGTGCTCGCGATCTCGGGGCAGGTGCCCTCGAAGGTGCTGGGCCGCGGCGCGTTCCAGGACATCGACCTGTCCGGCGCCTTCGCCGACGTCGCCACGTACTCGAAGACCGTGCTGCCCGAGTCGGACCACGCCGAGCTCATGACCCTCGCCATCAAGCACGCCTGCCTCGAGCGCCAGGTCGCGCACCTCGTGCTGCCCGACGAGGTGCAGGTGAAGGCCGCCGCCGACGCGCCCGCGAGCAGCCCCGTCGGACGCGTCGCCGACCTCGAGATCGCCCCGCCGCCGGCGGCGGTGCGGACGGCGCTCGACCTGTTGGCCGCGGCGGCACGGCCGGTGTTCGTCGTGGGCCACGGGGCGCGCTTCGACATGGAGGACGTGCTGGCCCTGGCCGAGGCCCTGGATGCCCCGGTGCTCACCACGTTCAAGGCCAAGGGCCAGGTGTCGGACCACCACCCGCTCGGCTGCGGTGTGCTCGGCCGCAGCGGGACGCCGGTCGCGAGCTGGCTCATGAACGAGTCGGACCTGATCGTTGCGTTCGGCGCGTCGTTCTCGAACCACACCGGGATCGCCGACTACAAGCCCATCATCCAGGTCGACTTCGATCCCATGGCCCTCGGCCGGTTCCACCCGGTCACCGCACCGGTGCTCGGTCACGTCGGCGTGACGGCTCGCACGCTGCTCGCCCAGCTGCCCCCGACGCCGAACCGGGTGGATCAACGAGCCGACGTGGCGGAGCGATGGCAGATCTGGCGCGCCGAGAAGGCCCGGCGCCGAGCCGATGACCGCGCCCACGGGCTCAACTCGGCCGTGGTGTTCGACGCCATGTCGCGCCTGGTGCCCGACGACGCCGTGATCGCCGTCGACGTCGGCAACAACACGTACTCCTTCGGTCGGTACTTCGAGTGCACGAACCAGGCGGTGCTGATGTCCGGGTACCTGGGGTCGATCGGCTTCGGGTTCCCCGCCGCGATGGGAGCGTGGGCCGCGGCCCCCGAACGCCCGATCGTCGCCGTCACCGGCGACGGTGGGTTCGGGCAGTACCTCGCCGAGCTCACCACCGCGGTGAAGTACGGGATGAACATCACGCACGTGCTCATCAACAACGGGCAGCTGGGCAAGATCAGCAAGGAGCAGCGAGCGGTCGAGATGTCGGTGTGGCAGACCAGCCTGCACAACCCCGAGTTCGCCGAGTACGCCCGGATCTGTGGCGCCCTCGGCCTCCACGTGACGGCTGCAGATCAGCTCGACCGCGCTCTCGCACAGGCGCTGGCGCACGACGGCCCGGCGCTGGTCGAGGTCGTCGCCGACGCCGACCTCGTCTGAGCTGAGTGAGGGGCGAAGCGTCCTCAGGCGGAGAGCGCGCGGCGGAACGCCGCCATCAGCTCCAGGCGCTCGTGCGGCGCGAGGGCGTCGACGTGCTCCTCCCCCAACCTCCCCGCCAGCTCGATCACCGTGCGCCACTGGTCGATGACGTGGACGCACGGCGGGCAGACCGACAGGTGCGCGTCGACACGCGACCTGACGTCGGCCTCGAGCGTGCCCTCGACGTACTCGGTCACGAGCTCCACGAGCTCGGCACAGGTCATGCCGTACGGATCGACCTCGCCGGGTGGGTCGTCGTCGGTGGTGCGGTCGTCAGGCATCGGCCACCTGCAGATGGGGATCGAGGGCGGCGCGCACCCGCGCCCGCGCGCGATGGAGGATCACACGCTGGTTCGTCTGCGAGATCCCCAGAACGTTGCACACCTCGTCCGAGGACCAGCCGTCCAGGTCGCGCAGGCTCATGACGATGCGCTGGTTGTCGGGCAGGGCGGCGACGGCGCCGCGCACCAGGTCGAGCACCGCCGCGCGCTCGACCTGCTCGTCGGGCTGCCACGGCTGGGGCGGATCCGCCCACCACCCGGCCCAGTCCCCGCTCGTGCGGAAGCGCTCGGGGTCGAACGTGCCAGTCCACGTCCGGTCGTCGCCGTCGACGCCCCCAGCTGACGAGAACGGGAGGCTGCGGTGCTCCTTGACCCCGCGGGTGCGCGCCGTGTTCGTGAGGATCTGGTAGATCCACGTCTTCAGCGAGGACCGCCCCTCGAACCCTCGCAGCCCCCGGACCACGCCGAGCCAGGTGTCCTGCACGACCTCTTCGGCGACCGCATCGGTGCTGACGAAGGCGCGGGCGAGGCGGCGCAACCGGGCGTCGTACTCGTCGAGCAACCACGAGAACGCCTGCTCGTCACCGTCGCGCAACGCGGCAACGAGCTGCTGCTCGTCGGCATAGATCGTCCGCATCCCGGTCATGCGCCGGACATGCTCACACATCCGGCGCGCAGCCGTCGCGGATCGCGGATCAGTGGGCGGCGGGCTGGAAGAGCTCCACCACGTTGCCCGAAGGGTCCTCGAGCAGGATCTGCTGGCCGCCCGGGCCGCTCAGGATGTCGTTGCGGAACGAGGCGCCGGCCTCCCGCAGGCGGCCCACCTCGGCGTCGATGTCGTCGACGATGAGGTGGATCCGGTTCCAACCGCCCGGCCCCGGGCGGCGTCCGTCGGGCATCGGCTGGCCGGCCGAGCTGGCCGGCCCGGCGAGCAGCAGCCGCAGGTTGCCCCGTTTGACGTCGGCGAACGCGGGCGGGAAGTTCGTGATCTCCTCGAACCCGAGCATGTCCTTGTAGAACGCGACCGCGGCGGCCACGTCGTCGACCATGTAGCGCACGCTCACCAGTTCATCGTTCGGCATGGGCCGACCTCCTCTTCGTGGGATCTTCCAGGTGCGGCAAATCGGTGGGCAGAAGGGATGGCAGCAGGGAGGGCAGCAGGAACCGGAGGCGCGTCTCGAGCTCTCGTGCGGTGCGCTCGAAGGCGGCGGCCGCGCCGCGCCCGTCGGCCGCTTCGAGGGCCGGATCGGGCACGCTCCAGTGCACGCGGCGCGGGCGCGACGGGAGCTCGGGGCACACCTCGCGCACGCGGTCGCACAGGGTGACCACCAGATCGAAGCGCGGCGCCCGCAGGTCGTCGACGTGCTTCGAGCGGTTGGCGCTGATGTCGATGCCACGGGAGGCCATGGTCTTGACGGCCATCGGGTGCAAGGGCTTCGGGTGGCTCCCGGCCGACGCGGCGTCGACGGCCCCGCCGGACAGCTGCGCCACCAGCGCCTCGGCCATCTGCGACCGAGCGCTGTTGCCGGTGCACAGGAACAGGATCCGCGGACGCTTCTGCGTCCTCCGCCGGCCCCGTGGCTCCGGGGTGGTCACGCGCGCGGGGCCGAAGGCCAGGGCGGGGTGCAACGCCCGGCCGGCGGCTCGCAGCTGCGCTCCGCACCGCGCCAGATCGACGGAGTAGTAGCTGTCTCGACCGTCGGCCGAGCTGCGACGCGCCCGCACGAGCTCGCCCTTGCGCAACTGCGTCAGGTGGTACGACACCAGGCTCTGGCGCTCATCGAGCAGCTGCGTCAGCTCCCAGACCGCACGGTCGCTCTGCACGAGCTCTTGCAGCAACCGCCACCGGACGGGATGCGCCACGAGACCGAGGAACGCAAGCGCCTCATCGGAAGCCGTCGAACCGGCGTGTGCCCCCACGCCGCCGACGCTACCCGCCCCGTCACAATCAATCAATCTAGTTTGATGGAAAATCCAGGTCGGGCGCGCGTCGGATCCTGCCCCGCCGCCACCAGACCACGCCCGGACCGGTCAGCCGGGGTGAGGCGTTCCGAGGTACGGGAAGACGTCGAGGGTGTCGGTGTGCGGGCTCAGGCCCGTGGGCGGGATGTCGCCCTTGGAGATGAACGCCAACCGGAAGTCGATGACGTCGTCCGTGAACACCCGGCCGTTCGGGTACGCATTGGGCTTCGAGGGGTCGTACACCAACATGTCGGGGAGGATCCGGTGCTCCTCGATCGCGGCGATGGCTTCGTCCCGCGAGTAGTCGCCGGTGTGCCCCAGCAGGTGCACGAACATGTCCGTCCACCGCTCGACGTCGTCCTTCGGCTCGCTCGCGTTGTACTGCTCCTTGGTGTCGTCGGTGTTGAAGAAGCTCGACACCGAGGGGTGCCCGGCACGGTCGACGTGCAGCAGGCCGTACACGACGCGCACCGAACAACGACCCCAGATGAGCACCTCCGGGTTCGCCCCGAGCTCGCTCGTCGGCAGCTCGATCGCCATGGAGAACACGTTCGCCTCGGTGTTGGAGTCGACGCCGGTCCAGGGCGACGGGCCGCCCAGGTGCGGCGCCGTGAAGTTCCGCTTGCCCGACGTGTCGAACAGGTTCTTGATCCCGTCGTAATCGAAGAAGAACGCGTCGCTGCGCGCACCGGCGAAGATCGAGTGCGTGCCCGCGGTCTGGATGTCGGGCTCCGGAC
>CAYUOL010000088.1:19835-20961 GCA_964446345.1 uncultured Iamiaceae bacterium
GTGCGTGCCCGCGGTCTGGATGTCGGGCTCCGGACCGAACGAGCACGGTGCCCCCGAGACGATCTGCTCGCCGACAGCACCGACCTTCTGTGCCTCGGCCCCTCTGGCCAGGAACACGTCGTAGGTCTGGCTGCCGTCGGGGCCGGGCTCGCTGAACACGAAGCTGTAAGCGATGTCGTTCTGAAGGTCGCCGTCGTTGTCGATCGCCAGGCGGTAGATGGCGTCGGGGTGCAGCGCGTCCGCTTGGGGGTTCGCGTTGAGGATGATCGCGGTGCGATCAGGATCCGACGGCGACTGGAACGCATACAGGTCGCAGAGGTCGAGACGTTGGTCGCCGAGAGGCGGGCCGAGGCTCAAACCGGTGAAGTGGTTGGACATGACCCACGCTCCTTCGCGCTCAGAGGAGGTCATCGTTCCACCTTCCGGGCCTCAGTGCCCGAAATCGCGCATGCCGATGCGCCCGATGTCAGCCGGCTGTGGCGTGCGTCCCGTGGTCCATCAGCTGCCGGTCGAACCACGAGTGGATCGCCGCGACGAGCGCCGGGTCATCGGTGACGTAGGCCAGCTCCGCCCCGGCGGGCGTCTCGGTGTAGGTCACGCCGATGCGCGAAGCGCCGGCGCTCAGCTCGGAGACGCCGGGCATGTCCATGCCGTGGATGCGGGCGGGATCCGAGTAGTTGCCGGCGGCGAAGTTGTCGCGCTCGGTCCGCAGGTGCTGGCGGATGAGATCGATCTGCGCCCGGTCGGCGGGATCGTCCGCCGTCACGACCTGCCGGCCCCCGGTGTCCGTCTTCGTGAACGTGTGCGTCGTGGCGTCGAGGTCGAACGGCATCACCTGCGCGCCACGGCTCGCCACGGTGGCGCGCCGGTCGGCGTCGGTCGCCGGTGACGAGCACGCTCCGACGAGGCCGCCCACCACGACGACGAACACCATCGTGACGACGCCACGGCGGCGGGTTCCCCCGGAGCGCACGCGTCGGTCCGCGTGCGCCGCGGGCGACGCGCTCGACCGCAATGCGGCAGTGGGGCTGACCATCGGGCGAGGGTACCGCCGTGCCCATCGCCCAGCGGGTCGCCGACGGGAGGTGAGCGGCACGAAGGGCTGCGGGCGCCCGGTCGGGGGGAG
>CAYUOL010000089.1:0-20691 GCA_964446345.1 uncultured Iamiaceae bacterium
ACCAGGCCTACGTCGACGCGGTGATGGCGGCGACGCAGCGCGCCGTCGACGCCGGTCACCTGCTGCCGCCGGACAAGGCGACGATCGACGCCCAGGCGCAGGCCGCTCCCGTCCCGACCTGATCGGCCAGCGCCGGTCTGCCCGCCGGTCCGCCTCGACGCCACCGCCGAACCCGTCCGGCCGCTCCGGAGGATCCCACCCCCCGACGCAGGACGCGCCACTAACGTCATCGAACGTGCCAGATGTCCAACCATCGGGAACGAACGAGTCGGCGCCGGCACCGTCCGCCGATGAGCGCGCCGCGGCCATCGCCGCCGGGCTCGATCGGGTGAAGCTCGCAGCGATGGACACGTCGCCCGACGGCATCCTGCTCTTCGACAACCGGGGGGTCATCGCCTACGCCAACGCCGCGTGCGTCGCCGTCTTCGGACGCGCCCCCGAAGAGCTCGTCGGCGCCAACATCATCGACTTCCTGCACCCTGACGACCTCGCCAGCGCGCAGGCGTCGATGCGCTCGTTCTCCGGGGAGGGGGCCAAGGCGCGGGTGCCGAGCACGATGCGGTTCAAGCGGGCTGACGGCACGTGGGCGACGAACGAGGTGAACGGCAACCCGCTCAGCGTCCCCGACGTGCCGCGCATGAACCTGATGATCGCCCGCCGCGCCGAGATGCTGCGCCTCATGACGCAGGCGCTGCACGAGCTCGCCGGCACCCCCGATCTCGAAGCCATGCTCACCCTGCTGCCGCAGATGATCCGGCTGCGCGTCAACTTGCCGATCGCGACCGTGGTCTGGCGCGACGACGCCGGCGAGCTGCACGTGTACGGCGACCCGCTCGACCCGCGCCTGGTCGGGGTCGACTACGAGGTGCACCCCGACTCGCCCTTCCACCGGGCCTGGGCGGGCGAGCCGCAGACGGGCGACGCCGCCGACCTCGGCCCCGAGCTCGGCGCCCTGCTCGCGGCGGAGGGCCTCGACGCGTGGTACCTCGTGCCGATCGCCGGCAGCTCGGGCGAGACGCAGATCCTCGTGACCATCGCCAGTGAGGTGCGCGGCCACAACGAGCCCTACCTGAAGCAAGAGCTCGAGATGATGACGAACCTGGCGCGCATCTCGCTGCACTTCTCGCAGCAGCACCAACGGCTAGTGCACGACGCGCGGCACGATTCGCTGACGGGCCTCGTCAACCGCCGGACGTTCCACGAGGCCCTGCGGCGCGGCGAGCCGGACAACACCGACATCGCCCTGCTCTACGTCGACCTCGACGAGTTCAAGCCCGTGAACGACCGGTGGGGCCACGAAGCCGGCGATCTCCTGCTCGTCGAGGTCGGGGCGCGGCTCGCCGCCGCGTGCCGGGTCGGCGACCTCGTCGCGCGCCTCGGCGGCGACGAGTTCGCGGTGCTCAGCCCCGGATGCACGGTGGCGGAGGCGACGGCAGTGGGCGAACGGTTCCTGGCGGCGCTGCGCCAGCCCGTCGACATCGGCAAGTCCGAGACCACGGTCGGGGCCAGCGTGGGCATCGCCGTCGGCCCCGCCGCGGCGGCCGCGGAGCTCGCCCGGCGGGCGGACGAGGCGCTCTACCGCGCCAAGGCCGTCGGAGGCACCCAGGTCGCGGTCGCGCCGCCGATCTGACGCGAAGTGATGATCGGCGGTCCGGCGCCGACCACGAGGAGTGGACACACGTGTCCAAAGGTGGACGAACCGGGTACGGCAAACAGGCGGGGGCTCCTCCGGCGCGCCGCGGCCCGCGCCGAAGATGTCGCGGACCCGAGTGCGAACTTGCGCCCTTCCGACGGCTCACCCCGGAGGACATGCTGCCGAGGCGGGAGCAGAGGGCGCAGTCGCCTCGGGGGCGGGGCCCGCGGGGACCGCAGCGGGGCGTGGCAGTAGCCTCGGGGCTCCATGTCCGCCCGACTCGTGGCTCGACCCGCCGCTCGACCTGCCGCCCCGATCGATGCGTGACCTGCCGCAGGCGGTGACGCAGCTCTGGACACGTCTGTCCAGATACACCGAGGTTCCGGCCCCGCTGTGGGAGGACCTCGCGCTGCGGCTGCACGGTGACGTCCCCGACCCGATCGACCGCAACCTGGCGGTGCGCGAGCGCCTGCTGGCGGCCGGCGCGGCGCTGCTGCTCGAGGCCGGGCGCGAGAACCTCAACCAGGCGCTCAGCGTGCAGCGCCTGTCCCGGCGCGCGGGAGCCTCGCGCCAGAGCTGGCACAACCAGTTCCCCGACCACGACTTCCTCGAGGCCCTCGCGGAGTACGCCGCGGACCTGAAGATGACGGACCAGCAGATCGACTTCCTCGAGGCCGCCACCAACGCGTACATCGAGAACCAGCCGATGGGCGTCGCCGTCCCCGGTGGCACGCAGATGCTCGAGATGATCTTCGGCCTGTTCCGCACGGACGAGAAGTACCGGCTGCAGCTGCTGCTGGCGGCGATGGCGCCCGACGATCCGGCGATACTGGCTCCCCTGAAGGAGCGCAGCGACCGCTTCATCGCGTCGATCCCGCACACCTACGAGCGGATGTTCCGGCATGCGCTCCTCGAACCGCGACCACCGCACACCGCGACGTCGGTGGCGGTGGCCATGGGCGCCATGATCGACGGCTACCTGATGCGCAGCATCGTCGACCCCGAGCACACCACCGACGCGCACCTCGTCGACGCGATGGTGTCGATGCTCTCGGGCGCGCTCCGCACCGTCGGCGAGGACGCTCCCGCGCCGCGAGGACCGTTCGACGCGGTGGCGCCCCACCTGCAGCCCGACGAGATCGAGGTCACGACCGACGAGATCCTCACCGGCGTCGTGCAGCTCTTCGCGGCGAAGGGGACCCGTCGGCCGACGCTGGACGACCTCGCCCGCCACCTGCACTGCAACAGCCACGTGCTGGTCGGCCGGTACGTCGACATGTCCGGCCTCGCGCTCGAGGCGTGGTCGGCGCGGGCGCTGCCCGACGTGCGCCTCGCGGCGCAGGGCGACGACGTGCCGACCACGAGGATCCGCAACGTGCTCATGGCCCTGGCCCGCCAGTCGATCGCCAACTACTGGCTCACCTCGGCCGTGCTGCGCGCCCACCACGACGAAGTCGAGCGCAGCGGGCCCGCCACCCCCGAGCTCGGCGTCGACGCCTGCGTGCTCGTCCTCGACCCGCTGCTGAAGGAGGCCCGCCGCGCGACGCGCCTCGGCGGCCGCGGCGGCATCGGTGACCTCGGCGACGAGAGCCTCCACCGCCTCGCCGTGCGACTCGTCACGCAGCTGCTGCTCGACGTCGTCAGCGCCGGCCCCGAGCCCCGCGCCGAACCGCTCGGCCCGGAGGACCTCGCCGCACAGGTCGTGACCGACATCTGGGACGTGGGCCTGCCCGGGCTGCGCCGCCCCCGCGCGGCGACGAGGGGCCTCCCGAGCAGCCCGGCCCGCCCCGCCTCGACGGCCTGATCGGGGGCGCATCGTCCGCGGCTCGTTCCGCCCCGTGGCGCTCCAACATCAGCCTGGTCGTGACACCTGCGGCCGGCCGGCAGCGGCGCAACCACACCAACAGCACGGCCTCAGCCCTTCCCGGATCACGCTCCTGTGCCGCCACCACCGTCTGTGGAGATCAACTGTCGCCCCACGACAGGAGGTCTCCACAGACGTCCCCGACCCCGGGCGCTCGGCGGTCGGACGCGCAGGTGGCTTCGCCCTGCGGGCGCCTCGGCTACTGGTAGGCGGACGCCTGGATGTCGTAGAGCTCGGCGTAGGCGCCGCCGCGAGCCATCAGGTCGGCGTGGGTCCCGACCTCGGCGACGTGGGCGCCGTCGAGCACCACGATGAGATCGGCCATGCGCACCGTGCTGAAGCGGTGCGACACCAGGATCGTGATCCGCGGCGCACCCCCGCCGCCGCTGGTCGCCGCGCCGCGGGCGAAGGAGGCATAGCGCTCGAACAGCGCGTGCTCGGTCTCGGCGTCGAGGGCGGCGGTGGGTTCGTCGAGCACGAGCACCAGGGGCTCGTCGCGCATGAACCCGCGGGCGAGCGCCAGCTTCTGCCACTGCCCGAACGAGACCTCGACGCCCTCGGGCCACGTGGGCCCGAGCTGCGTGTCGAGCCCGGCGCCGAGCTTGGCCACCACGTCGTCTGCGCCGGCGCGGTCGACGGCCACGACCACGGCCGGGTCGTCGTCGAGGCGGATCACGTCGCCGACGCCGACGCTGTGGCGCGCCTTGAGCTCGAAGCGGAAGAAGTCCTGGTACGCGCCCGCCAGCCGGTCACGCCACTCGTCGGCCGGGATGCGGGCGAGGTCGGTGTCACCCACCACGATGCGCCCGGCGGTGGGCTCATAGAGCTTCGACAGCAGCTTCACGAGCGTGGTCTTGCCTGCCCCGTTCTCGCCGACGATCGCGACGACGGCGCCCGCGGGCAGCGCGAGGTTCACGTCCTCGAGCACGAGGCGCGACGTGCCGGGGTAGGCGAAGTCGACGTGCTCGAACCGAATGCCATCGCCGAGGTCGTCAGGCACCGGGCGATCGGCCGTGGTGGTGAGCGAGGCGGCGTAGTCCTCGAGCCACGCCAGCCGCTGCGCCCCGTCCATCCAGATGCCCCGCAGGAACCCGATCTCGCCGACCGTGGCCCCGAGGTACGACGACAGCCGGCCGCCGGCCGCCACCACGAGCACGACGTCGGCCGCCGGCGCCTGCAACCCCGACGACACGAACACCACCGCGCCGACGAAGCCCAACCCGAAGATGGTCCAGCCGATCGTGTGCCACGCGGCGGTGCTCCACCGGGCGCGGCTGATCGGCCCGTACCAGCGCTCCCACGCCGCCCGGCGATCGGCGGCCAAGCGGCGGCCGATGCGGGTGACCCGCACCTCCTTCGCCGGCGGGGCCGTGGTGGCGACGGTGAACAGGTGGCGCGCGAGCCGGTCGGGCTCACCGACGCTCTCCTGCACCACGCGCTCGACCGACGGCCGCCACGACGACATGAACACCGTGGGGAGCGCGAACACGAGCAGGAGGACGAGCACCGGGTTGATCGACGCCAGCAGCACCACGGTGACCGCCAGGCGCAGGATCCACCCCGCCGTGGAGAAGACCGACATGTACATGTGGTCGAGCACCATCGTCTGCTCGCGCAGCACCGACAGGCGATCGAGGTAGTCGGGCCGCTCGTGGTGGGCGATGGTCGACACCGACGCCTGCAGGCGCGCGACGTGTGACTCGAGCGCGATGGTGACCTTGTCGCGGAAGCGGCGCTGCACGCGCGTGGACACGGTCATCAGGAACCACGTCATCGTGGCCGCGAGCCCCAGTCCGAGCGCCGCCACGAGCACACGCGTGCTGCTCTGCTCGACGACGCCCTGGGTCAGCACGGCGAGCAGCACCGCCAGCAGCGCGTCGGGCAGGGCGGCGAGCAGCGCGAGCAGGAACGCCACCGCCATGAGGCGCGGCTCGTGCTGGTAGCCGAGCTTGCACAACCGCCACATCGACGAGAGCGCGGGCGGCAACGGGATCTCGCCGGCGGCGTCGCGCCCCTGAGGCGCGGACATCTCAGGCGAGGACATCGAAGACCACCTCCTCTTCTCCCTCCTCGGCGAGCCCCTTCGCGAAGCGCTGCGCCTGCAGATCGAACATCGTGCGGTAGCGACCGCCGAGGGCCATGAGCTCGTCGTGCGTGCCCAGCTCGACGACCCGGCCGTGTTCGAGCACGCAGATGCGATCGGCCTGGCGCACGGTGGAGAACCGGTGGGAGATGAGGATCGTCGTGCAGCCCCGGGTGGCGCGCAGGATGCGCTCGAAGATCTCGGCCTCGCCGCGGACGTCGAGCTGCGCGGTGGGCTCGTCGAGCAGCACCACGCCGGCGCCGAGCTGCACCGCCGCCAGCGCGCGGGCCAGGGCGACGCGCTGCCACTGCCCGCCCGACAGGTCGGTGCCGCCCTCGTAGCTCTTGGACAGGATCGTGTCGAGCGACGCCAGGTCGGCCGCCCCGGCGTCGGCCAGGGCGTGCCGCACGATGTCGTCCGCGTCGGGAGCGCTGGTGCCGCCCGGCACGACGTTGTCGCGCAGCGGCAGGTCGAAGCGGATGAAGTCCTGGAACACGGCGGTGATCCGCGCCCGCCACTGGTCGACGTCGACGGACCGCAGGTCGATGCCGTCGGCCTCGACGGCACCCTTCTGGGGGTCGTAGAGCCGGCACAGCAGCTTGGCGAGGGTCGTCTTGCCGGCGCCGTTCTGCCCGACGATCGCGATCGACGACCCGGCCGGGATGGTGAGATCGAACCGCTCGAGCACGGGGCGATCGGGGCTGCCGGGGTAGGCGAACGTGACGTCGCGGAAGCGCAGCTCACGAGCCGGGAGCCCGGCCACCGCCTCCGCATCGACCGGTCCGAGCGGTCCAACCGGTCCGACCGCATCGACCGCATCGGCGGCATCGACCGGATCGACCGGATCGACCGGCGACTCGGTGAGCGCCCCCTTCATCGCCATGGTCTCGCGCAGCTTCAGCACGGCGGCGACCGGGGCGGCGGCGCCGTCGAGCGCCCAGTTCAGGCCGCCGAACGCGATCATCGACGTGCCGATCGCAGCCTGCGCGTACACGACCACCGCCCCCAGCGCGACACGGCCGTCGCTGGCGACGCTCGCGAGGTACCAGAACACGACGGCGTTGGCCGCGAGCACCAGCGCGAGGCTGGCCAGCACCGACCGCTCGCGCATGCGGGTTGCCTCGTACTGCAGCCGGTGCAGCTCGGTGCGGCGAGCGACGAAGCGGTCGATCGTCCAACCGACGAGGCCGAACATGCGCAGCTCCTTGGCGGCCGGCGGATCGACGGCGAGCCGATACGCGTAGTCGGCGTCGCGCTGGGCCGTCCGCACCTCGTCGGTGTTGCGGTCGCGCCAGACGCCGCTCTCCTTGAGCAGCCAGTGCGTCGCCAGCCACGCACCGCCGAGCAGCAGCGGCGCCCACCACGCGAGGCCGACGAGCAGCACCGCCGACGAGACCCCGACGACCATCTGCACGAGCCCGCCGGCGATGAAGTCCATCGAGATCGACAGGGGCGGGCCCGTCATGCCGAGGTCGAAGTCGCGGGCGACCTGGAGGTCGTTCGTGAGCTCGGGATCTTCGAGGTGGCCCATGCCGGGCGGGTCGACGCAGGCGTCGGTCAGCTCGTCGTAGAGCCACGCCGCCGTGCGATCGCCCAGGTTGGCGCTGATGGCGTTGTGGATCGGGTTGAGCACCTGCAGCGCCACGAACACCACCCCGAACGCCGCGAGCGCAGCGGTGAGCGACTCGCCTCGCTCGATGGCCCCGACGAGCACGCCGGTGGCGATGGCCATGACGGCCGGCAGGACGCCGCGCAGCAGCAGTGCGGCCCACCACGCGGCGGCCAGCGGCGCATCGGCGACGCCGAGCACGCGGAACAGCGCCCACTCCTTGCGGGCCCGCAGCCCGGCGATCACACGCTTCCCCTTCGCACGCCCCCCAGTGTGGTCCGACCCTGTGACAGCGTCTTGGACGAAAGGGAGGTGGGGTGCCGGACCGCGTCTGAACGTCCCTTCAGCGGGACACGAACCCCCAGCGGCCTGCGGTGCCCATCCTCACGACGGCAGCGCGAGGATCTGTGGGGCCATCGACACGAGGAGTCGGTCATGACCGAGCTCAACTGGATGCAGGAGTACGCCGCGTCAGAGGCGGTCGAGCTGAACGAGGAGGGCCAGCTGACCCGCCGCGAGATGCTCGTGCGGCTCGTGGCCATCTGCGGCACGACGTCCGCGGCCGCCGCCTTCCTGGCGTCGTGCAGCAGCACGACCTCGACCTCGACTTCATCCGCATCGACGAGCGCCCCCGGCGCCGCCGGCAGCACGGCGCCGACCGCGGCGACGGGCACGTCGGGCACCGCGGCGGGCGGCCCCCCGGCCTCGACCCCACCGACGAGCGGCGGGACCGGGCACGTCCTCTCGGTCGCGGCCACCGATCCCGACGTGAAGGGCGAGAACGTCACGTTCCCGGGCCCGGCCTCCACCATGCTCGGCTACTTCGCGCGACCGGCCGCGGCCGGGACCTACCCCGGCGTGCTCGTGAACCACGAGATCTTCGGCCTCACCGACCACATCCGCGACGTGGCCCGGCGCCTCGCGAAGATCGGGTACCTCGCGCTGGCGGTCGACCTGGTGTCACGGGCCGGCGGCAGCGACAAAGCGGGCGCCAACATCGCCGGGGCGCTCACGCAGGGCAAGGTGGAGGACCGCGTCGCCGACCTCGACGCCGGGGTGACCTTCCTCGAGAGCCAGCCGGGCTACAGCGGCAAGCTCGGCGTGATCGGCTTCTGCTTCGGCGGCGGGATGACCCTGTCGTTCGCGGCGGCCAACGACAAGGTGCTCGCCGCGGTGCCCTACTACGGGCCGACGCCGCAGCCCGCCTCTGCGCTGAGCGCCACGAGGGCCGCGATCCTCGCCCAGTACGGCGGCAACGACGCCCGGGTCAACGCCGGCATCCCCGACCTCGAAGCCGCGATGGTGGGCAAGACGTTCGAGAAGAAGGTCTACGACGGCGCCGGCCACGCCTTCAACAACGACACCGGCGGCGCCTACAACGAAGGGGTCGCCGTGCAGGCCTGGACGGCGACGACCGACTGGCTCCAGAAGTACCTGCACTGATGCGCCGCAGCGGCCGCCAACCGACGGCCGCAGGGTCACCGGCTGCCGAAGCTGAGGTACACGAGGAACCCCACGAACCCCATCACGACGAGCAGCACGGCGCCGGCGATCACGGCGACGATGAGCAGCTTCGCCCAACGGGGGGTCGGCGGCTCGGTGTACGCACCCGTCGGCTCGGCCATGGCCCCACGATCGCGCATCCACGCCCAGCCGTGCGCTCGGCGACGATGGGGAGCGCGAATTCACGACGTCAGCGCCGCCCACAGCTGCTTCGATGACCCGAGATGATCGAGACCCAGGCAGCACCTCGACGACGGAGCTCGCGGTGGTTGGCGACCTACGCACAGCTCTCGACCCTCGCCGGGCTGCTGATCGGGCCGCTGGTGCTCTTCCGCTGGCCGGGCCGCCACGACCCATGGGTGCGCCGCCGCGCCGCCCAGGCGTTCGACTTCCAGGTGACGGTGCTGCTGGTGGCCTACGCCGACATCGCGCTCACCGCCGCGACCCACGTGTTCTCGGACGGCGTCAGCCTCGTGTTCTTCTACTTGTACTCCGTCGTCATTCTGGCCACCTACGTGCTCTCGATCCGCGCCACGATCCGTGTGTGGCGCGAGCAGGACCCTGGCTACCCACCGACGCTCCGGGTCCTGCGGCGCTGGGTCGACCCGAGTCGCACATCGGGCTCGAGCACGAGCGAGCTCAGGGATCGGTGACGGGCAGGCACATCGCGCCGTCGCCCGGGGCGCCGGCGATGCGGTGCAGGATCGCGGCGAACGGCACGAGCGCCACGTCGCCGCCCTCCTCGTCGTCGCCGACCGGGCCGTCGTACGTGCCGTCGACGATCAGGCTGTAGTCGGCGCCCGGCGGGGCCGGCCACAGCAGGGCCACGGTCGGCCGGGCTGCGAGGTTGGCCCGGCTCTTGCGGCCGGCGCCGAACACGAGGCGGTCGCCGTCCATGCGCACGGTGACCGACGTGATGTGCGGTGCCTGCGCGTCGCTGACCGTGGTGAGGAAGGCGCTGCTCCCGTACTCCTCGAGGCGGGATCGCAGAGCGGGAAGCTCGACCGTCTGGCTCATGGCCTCAGGCTACGAGACGACCTCGTCAGGTGCGCCGCTCGCCGTAGCGGTTCCAGCTCGTGAGGCTCGGCGCCGGACGGCGCGCCGCCACGCCCCAGCGCCCCTTGGGATGGCCGATGGGCAGCAGCGCCACCACCTCGAAGCGATCGGGGATGCCGCACACCTCGCGCACCTCGTCCTCGTAGATGCGGTACACGGTGGTCAGCACGGTGCCGAGGCCCTTGGCCCGCGCCGCCAGGATCAGGTTCTGCACCGCGGGGTAGACCGATGCGTAGGTGGGGCCCACGTCCATCGGGCCCTCCTCGTCCTCGACGACCATCGAGATCTTGGGCATGAGCACGAGCACGTGCACGGGCACGTCGCCGAGGGTGCGGGCGAGCTCGTCGCTGACGGCGACGTTTCGCTCGTGCCGGCGGCCGGCTTCCGGGTCCTTGGCGGGCGGCGTGATCGCGGCGACGGCGGGCGCGTACCGGTTCCACGCCTTCAGGTAGATCGCCCCGATCCGCGCGCGCAGGTCGGGATCGGTGACGACCAGGAACTGGTACGGCTGGATGTTGCCACCGCTCGGCGCCTGCACCGCCGCCCGCAGGCAGTCGGCGATGTCGTCGTCGGACACGGGTTCGTCGGTGAAGCGCCGCATCGCGCGCGTCGTCATGAGCGCATCGAAGAGCTCGAGGTCCTCGGTCATCAGCGGTCCCCTTCCGGTCCCGACCCCGTCATCGGCCCTCGAAGCGGGGCTCGCGGCGCTCGCGGATCGCGGCCAGGGCCTCCTGGTGGTCCTCGCTCTGGAACGTCACGAGCTCGAGGGCCGTCGCGACGTCGAACGCCTCGTTCAGCGCGGTCTTCACGAGCTTGTTCACGGCGAGCTTCGTGTACTGCACCGCGAGCGGCGCGCCCGCGGCGAGGCGCTGCGCGAACGCCATGGCGCGCGCCGCCACCTCGGCGTCGGGCGCCACCTCGGTGACGAGCCCCATCCGCAGCGCGTCCTCGGCGCCGACGGGATCGCCCGTCATCAGGTAGCGCTTGGCGAGCATGGGCCCGATGGCGAGGGGCCACGCGACGGTGCCGCCGTCACCGGCGACGATCCCCACCTTCACGTGCGGATCGACGAGCGTCGCCGACTCGGCCATCACCACCGCGTCGCACAGCAGGGCGATCGAGGCGCCGAGCCCGACTGCGTGACCACCGACGGCGCAGACGATCGGCAGGTGCACGTCGAGCAGGTCCCAGATCAGCTGCTTGCCGTCGAGGCGCAGCGGTTCGAGGCGCCCCGGTTGCTGCAGCTCCGGGAACCAGGCGAAGTCGCCGCCGGCGGAGAACGCGCGACCGCGGCTGGTCAGCAGCACCGCCCGCGCCGAGCGCTCCTGCTTGAGCTCGCGGAACAGGGTCGCGAGGTCGTCGTGCAGCTCGCCGTCGACCCGGTTGAGGTCGTCGCCGCGCTTGTCGATGACGGCGCGCAGCACGTCGCCCTCGCGCTCGAGGTCGATGTGCTTCATGCCGGACGCCTGCCGCCGTGCGCGCCGCCCCCGCCCGCCGGGCTCATGTGGGCTCCTTGGGCAGGCCGAGCAGGCGCTCGCCGATGATCGTGCGCTGCACCTCGCTGGTCCCGCCGCCGATGGTCAGCGCGCGGCTGAAGAGGTAGCCCCAGTGCCACACGTCCTCCTGCTCGGCCGTCGGCGATTGCGGGCCGAGCATGCCGTGGGCGCCGCGCCGGTCCTTCGCCGCCGCCATGACGTCTTGCCCGTGCACGTCGGCGAGCGTCTTGCGCACCGACGGCTCCTCGAGGTGCTCGAGGAAGAGCTGCGTGGTGCGGATGCGGGCGAGGTCCTGGCGCTGGAGCGGATCGTCGTTCGGGCCCAGCGCGAACAGCTCGTCGGTCGTGGGTCCCATGCCCCACAGCACGCCCCCCTTCGAGAGCGACTCGCGCTCGTTCGCGAGCGTGACCTTGGCGAGGTTCCAGCCGCCGTTCTCCGGCCCGATGCGGTGGCCGATCGGGATCTGGACGTCGGTGAGGAACACCTCGTTGAAGTGGTTGCCGCCCGTCATCTCGATGATCGGGCGGATCTCGATCCCCTCCGCCTCCATGTCGATCACGAAGTAGGAGATGCCCTGGTGCTTCGGCGCGGTCGGGTCGGTGCGGGCGAGCAGGATCCCCCAGCGGGCGCGGTTCGCCCACGTCGACCAGATCTTCTGCCCGTTGACGACGTAGACGAGCAGCCCCTCGTCGAGGACGGCGCGCGTCTGCAGCGACGCCAGGTCGGAGCCGGCATCGGGCTCGGAGAACAGCTGGCACCAGAACTCGGAGCCGTCGAGGATGCCCGGCAGCCAACGCTGCTGCTGCTCCTCGGTGCCGCCGACGACGATGGTGGGGCCGGCCCACCCGAGCCCGATGGGGTTGTCGTTGTGGTCCTGGCCCTCGATGGCGGCGAAGTACTCCTCGAGGTCCATCAGAACATCCTCGTGTCGGTGGGCAACCCGAGGGCCATGCGCCCCAAGGGCTCGTAGGTGCGCTCGGCCACCATGCCGTGCTGCGTGGCGACGTGCACGTCGCGGAACACGCGCTGCAGCGGGCTGGCCTCGTGGATGGAGGACCCCCCGGCGGCGTGGTACATCCGGTCGACCGCGCCGGCCGACGCCCATGCGGCGTTGGTGGCCGCGAGGCGGATGCGGCGCTTGGTCTCGTCGCTGACGGGGCCGTCCGTCCCCTCGGCGGAGGCAGCCTCGACGACCTCGCGCACGAGTGCGGCGGCGGAGCGCCACGCCGCCTCGGCGCGCGCCACCTCGAGCTGCACGACGGGGCGGTTGGCCAGGGTCTTGGCGCTGCCCGCGGGGACCTTGCCCTCGGCCACCTCGACGAGCTCGTGCTGCGCCCGTCGGGCGAGGCCGATCGTGACCATGCACACGCCGAGGGCGAGGGTGCCGAGGAACGGCAAGCGGTGCACCGGGCTGTCGACGACGGGAGCGTCGCGCCCGATGTGCACCCAGCGCCCCTCGGGCACGAACGCGTCGTGCACGGCGTAGTCGGTGCTCCCCGTGCCCTTGAGCCCGGCGACGCGCCACGTGTCGAGCAGCTCGACCTGGTCCCGCTCGAAGAACACGAACGGCGCGCCTTCTCCCTCGACGAGCACGCCGCCGCCGATCCACGTGCAGTGGAAGGTGCCCGAGCCCCACGCCCAGCGGCCGTCGACGACGAGCCCGCCCTCGACGCGGCGGCCCGTGCCCGCGGGCATGGCGAACCCGCCGGTCACCGCGTCCGGGTCTCCGTAGATGCGCTGCGCCCACTCGGGGGCCAGGTACCCCGCGGTGAGCGACGTCGTCGCGGCGATCATCCCGCACCACGCGGTGGCGCCGTCGTGGAAGCCCAGGGCCTCGATCGCGTCGAGCACCTCTTGCGCGCCGGCGCCCCCGCCCCCGTACGCGGGGGGCACCCAGGCCCGCAGCAACCCGGACGCGACGAGCGCGGCGGCGACGTCGTCGGGCAGGCGGCGCAGAGCCTCGGTCTCGATGGCGCGCGCCGACGCGAGGGCCCCCACCTCCTCGACGGCGGCGAGCAGGTCGCTCACGACACCCCCCGAACGGCACCCGGAACGTCAGCCCGCACGGCGCCGGACACGGCCGACCCCGCACCGCCGTCGGCGCCGGGTCGGGCGCGACGAAGGAACGAGCTCCCCCGGATCGGCATGACGATCATCGGGTGCTTTCTACTCCCCTCAACCAGGGCCCGGGTGATCGAACGCGGTTCCACCCCGATGACCGATTCCCGCCAGCGCATCGCTAGGGTGCGCGCCACGATCGGGCGATGCCGATCATGCAGACCCGCCCGGAGGTCCCGACCGTGCCGAACCGCACCGACCGCACCTCGACCGTCAAGGTGTTCCGCACCATCGAGAGCCCCGTCGGGCCGCTCACCCTGGCCGGCGACGACGAAGCGCTCACCAACCTGCGCATGGTCGACCAGGCGCACCCACCGGCCGACGGCGACCAGTGGGAGCCCGATGATCACGCCTTCCCCGAGGCCGTCGAGCAGCTCGAGGCCTACTTCGCGGGCACGTTGACCGAGTTCGACCTGCCCCTGCGCCTCGAGGGCACCGCCTTCCAGCAGCAGGTGTGGGCGGCGCTGCTCGAGATCCCCTACGGCGAGACGTGGTCGTACGGCGAGCTCGCGACCCACATCGGCAACCCGAACGCGTCGCGGGCCGTCGGCCTCGCCAACGGGCGCAACCCGATCGGCATCATCGTGCCGTGCCACCGGGTGATCGGTGCGAGCGGATCGCTCACGGGGTACGGCGGCGGCCTCGATCGCAAGCAGAAGCTGCTCGATCTCGAGCGGGCGCGCACCCGACCGCGCCTCGACCTGCGCTGAGCGCGGTCAACCGCGCGGCACGGCGCCCGGGGGCAGCCCGGCCTCGATGCCGTCGAGCAGCCGTTGGAGGTTGCGATCGAAGCGGGCGTCGTCGCGCTGGTGCGCGTAGATCTGCTCCCACACCTCGTCGAGGCTGTGCTGCTCGACCAGCGCCTCGAGCTGCGGGTACCCGCCCGACGCGACGAGGCCCTCGACGTAGTCGGCCACCTCGTCGCTCATCACGTCGTCGTCGACAGACACGTTGTTGCGCTGGTGGAGGCAGTGCCCGAACACGTACTCGTCGATGCACGTGACGATGTCGAACTTCTCGATCAGCGGGATGTCGAGGGACGAGACGGCCGCGAGCGTCTGGTCGAAGTGACGCACGCTGTTCGGGCCGAACGGCGGATCGTCGGTGATGTCGAGGATCCACGGGTGCCGTTGCAGCGCGTCGCGCGACCGGTGGGCGATCACCGTCATCGCGGCCCGCCAGTCCTCGGGCAGCGGCTCGTCGGCCGGGATCACGACCTCACCCATCACGGCATCGACCACGAGCGTCAGCAGCTCGTCCTTCGTCCGCACGTAGTGGTAGAGGGTCATCGTGCCGGCGCCCATCTCGGCCGCCAGGTGCCGCATCGACACGGCGCCGAAGCCCTCCTGATCCGCGATGCGCACGGCCGCGGCAGCGATCTCTTCGCGCGTGAACCGCGGGCGGCGCCCGGCCGGCTCTTCGCGCGTCCAGATGTCGAGCACGCTCAGGTGGCCGGCGATGTCGTCGAGCAGCTCGGCGCGCTTGGCGGACTTCTGCGCGCTGCGATCCGCTTTGACGGCACCCTCGGTCAGCGCGCCGTCGACCTTCGCGACCGCCCGCTGGAGCACGGGCACGTGCGGCTCGGCCTCGGTCCCCTTCGCTCCTCTCGCGCCCCGAGCCCCCTTCGCCGCCTTCGTCGTCTTCGTCGAACCGTCCCGCCCGCCGCCCTTGGCGCCGCGGTCGAGGGCGTTGACCGTGTCGACCACCTGGGCGGTGCGCCGCCGTGCCTGCGCCGCCCGCTCGTCACTCGCACGCAGCTTGGCCTGCTCGCGCGCGGCCTTCTGCGCAGCACGGTCGGCCTCTTGCTGCGCCTTCTGCGCGTCGCGCTGGGCCTTCTGCGCGTCGCGGCGCGCTTGTTGCGCGTCGGCGCGGGCCTGGCGCGCCGCGCGCTCGGCCTGTTCGGCGGCCGCCTGCACGTCACGGGCGCGCCGTCCGCCTCCCGGCGGTGAGATGCGCGCGTCGGGGCCGCGCACGGCGGGGCCGTCTCGGTGGGGTCCCGGCGAAATCTCCCTTGTCACTCCGTACAGTGTACTGCTAATGTCGTTCGTACACCGTACGAACAATTGGTACAGGATACGAAGATGCCCCCCACCTCCGCTCCTCCGATCACCGAACCCCGCATGGATCCGGCCGCTGCGGCCCATGGCGTCACCGCGCACGGGTTGGGCAAGCGGTTCGGTGACCTGTGGGCGCTCCGCGGCCTCGACCTCGCCGTGCCCACCGGCACGATCCTCGGTCTCCTGGGCCACAACGGCGCCGGCAAGACCACCGCCATCCGGATCCTCACGACCCTCTCGGCGCCCACCGAGGGCACGGCCACCGTGGCCGGGCTCGACGTGGTGGCCCATGCCGCGGGCGTGCGCCGCCGCATCGGCGTCGCCTCGCAGCAGGCGACGGTCGACGGCTTGCTCAACGCCCGCGCCAACCTCGAGATGGTCGGCCGGCTGTACCACCTGCCCAAGGCCGAAGCCCGCCGGCGCGCCGACGCCCTCCTCGAGCGGCTCGACCTGGTCGACGCCTCCGACAGGCTCGTGAAGACCTTCTCCGGTGGCATGCGCCGGCGGCTCGACCTCGCCGTGAGCATCGTGGCGGGCCCGCCCGCGCTGTTACTCGACGAGCCCACCACCGGCCTCGACCCGCGCAGCCGCAGCGACCTGTGAGACCTGTTGCGCGAGCTCGTGCGCGATGGCACCACGATCATCCTCACGACCCAGTACCTCGAAGAGGCCGACCGCCTCGCCGACGACATCGTGCTGCTCGACCGTGGCCGCTCGATCGCCCACGGCACGCCCGACGAGCTCAAGGCCCGCATCGGCGAAGACCGCGTCGACGTCAAGGTCGCCTCCGTCGACGACCTCGACACCGCGGCGCACGCCGTCGTGCCGTTGGCCTCGGGTGCACCGTCGTTCGACCGCGACCTGCTCACCGTGACCGTTCCCATCAAGGAGGGCGTTCGCCTCATGGACGTCATGCGCGCCCTCGACGCCGACGGCATCGACGCCATCGACCTCAACCGGCGCCAGGCCACCCTCGACGACGTGTTCCTCGCGCTCACGGGCGACGCTCCGGCCCCCGACTCCCCCCGCACCGACCCGTCTCCCGAAGAGGTCCCCGCATGACCACGACCGTTCCCGTCGCGGACGCCGCGCCCGAGCGCGCGCGGGCGCCGCTCTCCCTCACCCCCGTCCCCGACACCGCCACCGGTGGATCCCTGCGCGAGCTGCTCCGCGACACGATGGTCTACGCCGGGCGCAACGTGCAGCACATCCGCCAGATCCCCGAGAAGCTGCTCGACGTCACGCTGCAGCCCCTCATGTTCGTGCTGCTGTTCGCGTTCGTGTTCGGCGGTGCCATCGCCATCGAGGGCGGCGGGGCCACGTATCGCGAGTACCTCATCGGCGGCATCCTCATCCAGTCGATCGCCTTCGGCATGACCGGGCCCGCCACGGCCATCGCCAACGACCTCCTCGAGGGGGTGATCGACCGCTTCCGCTCGTTGCCGGCCTCGAAGTCCGCGTACCTGCTCGGCCACTACGTCGCCGAGCTCGGCGGCATGGCGGTCGCGATCGCCGTGCTGCTCGGCGCCGGCCTGCTCGTCGGGTGGCGCCAGCACACCGGCCCGGTCTACCTGGTCGCCGGCCTGCTGCTGCTGCTCGCCTTCGCGTCGGCGATGATCTGGATCGGCACGTGGATCGGCCTGACGGTGCGATCCCCCGACGCCGTCATGGGCGTGGGCTTCGTGGTGGTGTTCCCGCTCACGTTCGTCAGCAACGCCTTCGTCCCCATCGAGTCGATGCCGCCGGTGCTGCAGTGGATCGCCGCCTGGAACCCGATCAGCGCCATGGTGGCCGCGGTGCGCGAGCTCTTCGGCAACCCGACCGCACCGCTCACGCAACCCAGCTGGCCGTTGGAGAACCCGGTGCTCGCCTCGGTCATCTACTGCACGGTGCTGCTGGCGGTCTTCATCCCGTTGGCGCTGCGGCGCTACAAGGTGCGCACCTCCGACTGAGCGGCGGTCGCCCGAGCACACGGCGCGCTACCTTCGGGCCGCTGTCGGCGTCGACGAACGAGGGGGCCCCATGCTGACGAACGGCTTGAACCACGTCGGGATGCTCACGAACGACACGGCTCGCTTCGTCGAGTTCTACGAGTCCGTGTTCGAAGCGGAGGTCGCGCACCAGGGCAACGACATCACCGACAACCCCGGTCAGCGCATCACGATCCTGCACATCGGGCCGCACACCGAGCTGAACGTCTTCGAGATCGAGGGCAACGTCGAGGCGACCAAGCAGACGCCGATGTTCGGGCGCGGCCGCCTCGACCACCTCGCGCTGCAGGCCGCATCGCTCGAGGCGTTCGAGGAGATCCGGCGCCGGCTCATCGAGCGCGGCGCGGCCGACGAGTTCGTCACCGACTTCGGCCCCAACCTCAGCCTCTTCTACCGGGATCCCGACGGGCTCGAGTGCGAGGTCGTCGTGCAGAACCCCGACGCGCAGCCCGGCGTGTTCAACCCGCCCGGCACACCTGCGAAGCGATACGTGCACTGATGGCGGCGGTCGTCGTTGCGGCGCGCATCGGCGGAGCGGCCCTCTTCGTCCTGCTCCCCTTCGCCGCGTGCACGGCGACGGACGCTCCACCCTCGAGTGCACCGGCGACGAGCGGGCCCGTCACCGCGCCGCCCGCGACCACGGTGACGGGCCCGGCCGCCACGACGCCGCCCGCGACGGGGCCGCTCCCCGCCGGCTCGAAGGGCTACGAGCTGTATTCGTGGCCGGTGGACGGCGAGTGGCACTTCACGCTGGCCGTCGGCACCAACCGAACCAAGACCGTGGACGAGATCACGCACCCGCCGCGCGATCCGAGCACCGACTTCGGCATGGTCGACGTGCGAGGCGTCGACGCCCTCGCCGCGCTGCTCGCACGCCTGCCCGCCGGTCAGGGGATCCTGTGGTCGGGCGGCATCCAGGGCCCGACGACCGAGCTCGCGCTCCCGCCACCAGCGATCGTCGACGAGGTGCGCCAGCGGGCTGGTGCGTTGGGCCTCAGCCTGGCCGTCTCCCGCTGACGCGACGCTTCGTCACCCGTGCGCGAACGCACCGAACAGGCGTTGGCGTCGATCGGGCCGCATCACCTCGACCTCGCCGTCATGCTCGCCCTCCGGGCCGTAGGCATCACGGGACCGCTGACCAGGCACGCGGTCAGGCTACGTCGACCCACAGCCGCCGCGACGGCCGCGCGCGTCGTACGCTCGCCGGCCATGGGGTTCTTCGCAGTCGAGCATCGGGGTGCCATCGCGGTCGTCACGTTCACGCGACCGCCGCGGAACCTGATGAGCATGGCGGCGATGGGCGAGCTCGAGGGGATGCTCACCGAGCTCGCCGCGGACGACGCGACGAACGTCGTGGTGCTGACCGGCGGCGTCCCCGGGTACTTCGTCGCCCATGCCGACCTCGACGACCTCGCCGCCCTGGGCCGGGGCGAAGCGGTCGAAGGTGACCCCATGAGCTGGTACCGGGTGTGCACGCTGCTCGAGTCGATGCCCCAGCCGACCGTCGCCGCCATCAACGGCCAGGCGTGGGGCGGCGGCTGTGAGATCAGCCTTGCGTGCACGCTGCGTGTCGCGGCGCAGTCGGCTCACCTCGGCCAGCCCGAGGTCGCCGTCGGCATCATCCCCGGGTCCGGCGGCACGCAACGGCTGCCCCGCCTCATCGGCGCCGGCCGCGCCGCGCAGCTCGTCCTCACCGCGCAGGTCATCGGGGCCGACGAGGCCGAACGCATCGGGCTCGTCGAAGCCGTCCTGCCCGACGAGGGGTTCCTCGACCACGTCGTCGAGTGGGTCACCCCGATCGCCACCAAGCCCCGCCCCGCGGTCGTGGCCGCGAAGCGCGCCATCATAGACGGCCTGCGCCTGCCGCTCGACGAGGGCCTGCGCCTCGAGAGCGAGCTGTTCCTGGCGTGCCAGGTCGCGCCCGAGACGACGGCGCTGCAGAAGCAGGTGGCCGACGCGGAGCGGGCGACGCCGGCGGACCAGCGCGTCGACCTCGGGTGAGCGCCGAACCGGTTCCCCCACCCGCCGGCACAACCGAGTGGTGGCGCGACGCCGTCACCTACCAGGTGTACGTGCGGAGCTTCGCGGACGGGAACGGCGACGGCGTCGGCGACCTCCCTGGTGTGCGCGACCGGCTGCCGTACATCCACGACCTCGGCGTCGACGCGATCTGGCTCAACCCGTTCTACCCGTCACCCCAGGCGGACGGCGGCTACGACGTGTCCGACTACCGCGACGTCGACCCGCGCTTCGGGACGCTCGCCGACTTCGACCTGCTGCTGGCCGACGCGCACGAGCTCGGGCTGCGCGTCATCGTCGACCTGGTGCCGAACCACACGTCCGATCAGCACGCGTGGTTCCGCGCCGCCCTCGCCGCCGCTCCGGGATCATCTGAGCGCGCCCGCTACCTGTTCCGCGACGGCCGGGGACCTGACGGCGCAATGCCGCCGAACGACTGGACGAGCGTCTTCGGTGGTCCCGCCTGGGCGCGCATCACCGAAGCCGACGGCTCGCCCGGGCAGTGGTACCTCCACCTCTTCGCGCCCGAGCAACCGGACCTCGACTGGACCAACCCCGAGGTCGAGGCCGAGTTCGAGGACATCCTGCGGTTCTGGCTGAAGCGGGGCGTCGACGGGTTCCGCATCGACGTCGCCCACGGCCTCGCCAAGGACCCGGCGCTGCCCGACCTCGCCGGGCGCTTCCCCGTCGCCGGGCCGACGCCCGCCGGCCACCCCTTCTGGGATCGCGACGAGGTGCACGACATCTACCGCCGGTGGCGGCGCGTGGCCGACGAGTTCGGCGGCGACCGCATCTTCGTGGCCGAGGCCTGGGTGCGGACGCCCGAGCAGCTCGCCCGCTACGTGCGCCCCGACGAGCTGCATACGGCCTTCGACTTCAACTTCCTGCTCGCTCCATGGGACGCCGACGCGCTGCGCGCCGAGATCGACCGGAGCATCGCCACCCTCGCCGGCGTCGACGCGCCGACCACCTGGGTCCTGTCCAACCACGACACCGTTCGCGAGGTCACGCGCTACGGCGACGGAGAGATCGGTCAGCGCCGAGCCCGGGCGGCGGCGCTCCTGATGCTGGCGCTGCCGGGTGGCGCGTACGTCTACCAGGGGGAAGAGCTCGGGCTCCCGGAGGTCATCGACCTGCCGGACGACCTGCGCCAGGACCCCACCTTCTTGCGCACCGGCGGCGCCGAGCGCGGGCGGGACGGCAGTCGCGTCCCGCTGCCGTGGTCCGGCGACGAGCCGCCGTTCGGGTTCGGCACGGGAACG
>CAYUOL010000090.1:0-20542 GCA_964446345.1 uncultured Iamiaceae bacterium
CCTAAGGCAAAAAAATGGCCGTCGGAACTGAAGGGAGTGGGCATAGCCGCCATCGGTTCGTTGGTACCAATTCTCACCAGCGGAATCGATTGCCTGGTGCGGTACAACACACGGGTGAGATTCGGCCCTGACGAGAATGCCGTCCACCAATTTCCGCCAGGGTCGATGCCGCTCGGCCATTTGTCGAAATGGCCGACCTCCTGAAACCCCGAAAAGGCGAGGGCTTGCACACCCCCGCCAGTGGTAGTTTGAGCTGTCAGCAACTTGGCGTGTCCATCCAATCGAATTTCCTGCGCCCCTGTGAGTTGGGCGACGTTTCGCAGCTGCCATCCCCGCTTGCCTACAGACAGGACTTGCAAGGCCTTACGGCGCTCAGCAGAGGTTTCTATTTGAAGTAAGATCGTCTGCCCGTCGTCAGCGACGAAGTCGTCGACGATCCGGTCTGAAAGACTACGGTCCTCGTACAGCGGTTTCAGCGGGGTGGTTCCCAACAATTGCCGCACGCGAAACGTGCGGGGCCAAGCGCTAGGTGTTGGCTGGTCGGTTTCGTCGCGTTCGGCCCGGGCGCAGGGGCACATCCGCACCGGAGCGGGGTCGGGCGGTCACCCTACCGGTGCGGCGGCGGGCCTCCCGGCGCCGGGCGAGCTACCGAGAGCGAGGAGACCGGGTCATCCGGCGGTGACCGGCGCCCGTAGGCCAAAAGGCCTAACATGGGCCTAAAGACCTATGACGAAGACGACCGATAGAACGAACGTGATGACCGGCGACGAGATCCGAATCGGCATGGACGCAGTCCTGACGTCGTTGCCCGCCGTGCACGTGCTGGCCGGCCAGGACGACGCCCGCCTCGTGGTGGGTCCGGTCGGCGCCTTCGTCCTGGTGCCATCGGCGGTCGGTCGCCAGGAGCTGATCGCCGCGTCGCTTCGCCTCGAGCAGCTCGCGGCCACCACGCGCGAGGCCCTGTGCGCCCACCTCGCGTGGATCCCGTTCCTCGACGGCCTGATCGTCACCTCCGACGACCCCCCTCGCTCGCTGCACATCACGAGCGCGGCGCTCGACCTGCTCCCGACCGTGCTCACCGAGGGTCCCCGGGTCATCGATGCCGCCACGATCGCCACCATCCGCGACGTCATCCGCCGATCGGCGCTCGACGGCTGGCAGGCGGGAATCCGCCGGGGCGACGGCAAGATAGACCTGTGCGATCCCGTGCAGCCGACCACCGCCCACTGACCGAAGCCGTCCCCACAGGCGCCTCCCCTCCCCGAGCCGGCACCGCCGACCAGGCACCGGCGGGCGACGCGGCCCCTGAGGCAGAGGTGACGACCGTGACCTCGGGCTCGGTGCAGCTCGCGTTGCACGACCTCGGGGGCGACGGTCCCCCGCTGCTGCTCGCGCACGCCACCGGGTTCCACGGACGTGTGTGGGAGCCCGTGGCGGCCCACCTGCGGGACTTCCACGTGTACAGCCTGGACTTCCGGGGCCACGGGGACTCCGCGGTGCCGGAGGGCACGAGCTTCGAGTGGGAGCACTTCGGCGACGACGTCCTCGCGGTGGTCGACGCGCTCGCCGAGCGCGACGACAACGACTTCGCCGGCCACGGGCTGCTGGCCGCCGGGCACTCGAAGGGCGGGGCCTCGCTGCTGCTCGCCGAGCAGAAGCGGCCCGGGACCTTCGCCGCCCTGTACCTCTACGAGCCCGTCGTGTTCCCCGGCCCGCCGCCGAGCGGCGACGGGCCCAACCCGTTGGCCGCCGGTGCGCTGAAGCGCCGCGAGGTCTTCGACAGCCACGACGCCGCCTACGAGAACTTCGCTTCGAAGCCACCGCTCGACGTGTTGCACCCGGAGGCGCTGCGGGCCTACGTCGACCACGGCTTCGCATCGCAACCCGATGGCACGGTCCGGTTGAAGTGCCGACCGGCGAGCGAATCGGCGGTCTACACGATGGGATCCCAGCACTCGGCCTGGGCGCACCTCGACGACGTCAGGTGCCCGGTGACGGTCGCGATGGGCGCCGACGCGCCGTTCACCCCCGCGAGCTTCGCCCCCGCCATCGTCGAGCGACTCCCCCACGGCCGCCTCGAGCAGCACCCGGACCTCGGGCACTTCGGTCCGCTGGAGGACCCTGCCGCGATCGCCGCCGCCATCCGCGCGGCGCTCACCGCGGCGTAGACCGTCCCCGGCACCGACGGGCCTGCCGACGCCGTCCCCTAGCATCATCGTCGTGACCGACCCCGCCTCGCCGGACCCGACCGCAGATCCCATCGCCGAGCCCCCGGCCGAACCCACGGCCGCGGCGCACGAGCCGACGGCGGGCCCGGAGCCTCTCGACGACCTGGTCGAGCTCCCGCCCCCGCACCTGCACCCGATCACCCACCTCGGCGAGCACGACGTGCCGCCGCCGCACGAGCTGACGCCGATCGAGCGCTTCGACGAGATCGTCGACCGGCTCTTCGATCCGCTGCGCGGCACCGAGCCCGCCGACCGGATCTTCTACGGCATCACCGAGCTCGCCGACTTCAGCCTCATCTGGCTCCTCATCGCCGCGGCGCAGGGCGCGAGCAGCGACAAGCGCATCCCCAACATGGTGCGCGTCAGCTCGGTGCTCCTCGCCGAGTCGATCGTGGTCAACCAGGGCCTCAAGACGATCTTCAAGCGGGAGCGCCCGGTCGTTATCGTCGAGCGACCCCACAAGTTGCGCGTCCCGCTGACGACGAGCTTCCCGAGCGGTCACTCGAGCGCCGCCGCCGTCGCCGCGATCCTGCTGTCCGAGCACAGCCGTGCGAAGCCCGTCTGGTGGACCGCCGCGCTGCTGGTCGCGTCGAGCCGGGTGTACGTGCGGATCCACCACGCGTCCGATGTGGTCGGCGGGCTGGCGGTCGGCATCGTGATCGGCACCGTCGCCAAACGGGCGTGGCCGCTCGACAAGGGCCCCATCGGCACGCGCCGCCTTCGGGCCCGGCGCCGCGCCCGCTGAGCCCGGCTCGGTCGGACGCGCCGAGGTCGACGGCGGACCGGTGGGGAATGCCCCCGGGACCGGGCGGGTTGGAGCCCGGCATGGCCGCTCACACGTTCGCCCTCACCTGGGACTACCGGTGCCCGTTCGCCGAGCGGGTCCACGATCATGTGATCGAGGCGCTGCTCGCCGGAGCCGAGTGGGACGTCACCTTCGTCCCGTTCTCGTTGGGTCAGGTGCACGTCGCCGAGGGAGAGCCCGACATCTGGGAGCGACCAGGGGACGACACCGGGCTGCTGGCGCTGCAAGCCGGCATCGCCGTGCGCGACACGATGCCCGACCAGTTCTTGGCCGTGCACCGCGCGCTGTTCAAGGCTCGCCACCGCGACAGCAAGCAGATCCGCGACGAAGCCGTCCTGCGCGAGGTGCTCACGGCTGCGGGCGCGGATGCCGACGCCGTGTTCGCCGAGATCGCCACGGGTACGCCGCTCGAGACGATCCGCAAGGAGCACGAGGCAGCCGTCGCCGAGCACGAGGTGTGGGGCGTGCCCACGTTCATCGCCCACGGCGAGGCGGCGTTCGTGCGCCTCATGAACGGTTCGGACGGCGACGCCGAGGCATCGAGGAAGGCGATCGAGCGCCTGCTCGGTCTGCTCGTGTGCTGGCCCGAGCTGAACGAGCTCAAGCACACCTCGATCCCGCGCTGACCGCGCGACGAGCCTCCGCGACGGGGCAGGAAGAACCTGACGGCGGCGTGACACGCGCCGGCGGTTCCGTCCTACCCTGAACGCATGGCCGATCCCACGAACGAGAGCTCAACGACCACGTCGACGACCGCTCCCTCGGGGACGCGGGCCAAGAAGCCGCCACGAGATCCGGGGAGCCGTGAGCGGGAGGTGCGCAGCGAGCGGCGCATGAGCGACGTCGAAGCGATGATGTGGAACGTCGAGAAGGACCCGTACCTCAACTCGACGTTCGGCAGCGTCACGATCCTCGACCAGGCTCCCGACTTCGATCGCCTGCGGCGGCGGCTGGTGCGGATGGTGCAGCGCATCCCCCGGCTGCACCAGCGCGTGGTGCCGGCGCTCGGGCGCCTGGCGCCCCCCGAGTGGCACGACGACCCCGACTTCGACATCGACTACCACGTCCGCCACGTCGCCCTGCCTGCCCCCGGCAGCGACCGGCAGCTCTTCGACATGGCTGCGCTCTTCGTGCAGGACCCGTTCGACCGCACCCGCCCGTTGTGGGAGTACGTCATCGTCGAAGGGCTCGAGGGGGGCCGGGCGGCGCTCGTCCAGAAGATGCACCACACCATCACCGATGGCGAAGGCGGCATCCGGATGTCCGAGCAGTTCATCGACATCACGCGCGACGTCGACGACATCGACGAGGTCGAGATCACCGCGACCCCGGCGCTGCCCCCCGGTTCGATCTTCGACACCGCCGGAGAGACCTTCGCCCATTCGTGGCGCCGAGGCCTCGGGGTCGCGCAGCGGGCGGCGACCGAGGGCGTCGGCATCGTGACCAACCCGACGAAGATCGTGAGCGTGCCCTCCGAGGCCATCGACCTCGCGCGCGCCGCAGTCAAGCAGGTGATGATCACCGACGGGTCGCACTCGCCCCTGTGGACGCAGCGCTCCCTGCGCCGGTGGTTCGACACCATCGACCTCGACTTCGACGATGCGTATCGCGCGTCGAAGGCGCTCGGCGGCAGCCTCAACGACTTCTTCGTCGCCGGCACCGCAGGGGGCGCCGGCGCGTACCACCGCGCGCTCGGTGCCGAGGTCTCGACCCTGCGCATGGCGATGCCCGTGAGCACGCGCAAGGACAAGTCCGCCGGGGGCAACAGCTTCGTGCCCACCCGCGAGCTCGTGCCGGTCGACATCGAGGACCCAGCGGAGCGGTTCACCGCGGTGCATGACATCCTGCACCGCACGAAGGGCGACAAGTCGATCGGCTTCGTCGAAGGGATGGCCGGCATCGCGAACGTCCTGCCGACCTCGGTGCTCGTGCGCTTCGCCCGCCAGCAGGTGGAGACGGTCGACTTCACCACGTCGAACGTCCGCGCCGCGAACTTCGATCTCTACATCGGCGGCGCGCTCATCCTCGCCAACTACCCGCTCGGGCCGCTCGGGGGCACCGCGTTCAACCTGACGATGATGTCCTACCGCAACGAGCTCAACATGGGCCTGCACGTGGATCGCGGTGCGGTGACAAGGCCGGAGCTGCTGCGCGAGTGCCTGATCGAGTCGTTCGCCGATCTGATCGCCGCCGGCGCCGGCTGACCCGGCGCCGCCGCGCCCCCGTCCCACTCGAGGCGACGGGGCCTCGTGTGCTTGTGAAAACGCAACGACCCCGGGCGGATCGCCCGGGGTCGTGCTCGAAGGTGCTTCCCCGCCCACCGGCGGGTGCGACCGCGGCTCGGGGCCGGCGGCGCTAGTTGTCGGAGATCGCGTCCTCGTGGGTGAGGAGCGTGCGAACGTCCAGGAGCAGGTCGGAGACCTCGTCCGTCGACACGAGCTCGCGGTGCATCATCTCGCCCAACCCACGATCGATGAGCGCAAGGGCTTCCTCGATGACGCCGTCGATCTCCCTGGTGGGGGTCGCTGTCATGTTCGCTCCTGATGTCTCGGTGCCTTGCCCATGTCCGGCGGGATCGTCGGTTGGGTGCTGGCTTGAACCGTGGAACTCGTGCAGGTGTTCCTTTGTACCCGATCCGTGTGCGGTGAACCCCGTCACGTTGCGCAATTTCTCGCGAAAGTTGTGTGAACGCAATCGACGGTCGATGCCGATCGGCCCCGGCGATTCTGCCACCGTTGCCGCCCGTCTCCTTGGATCTGTCGGCACTCGGCCGCGCGGTCTGAAGTGGCGATGGGCACGCCGGAACCCGAGGTCCGTCGCCGCGAACCGGCCGGTATCCTGCCGCCCCAGTGGGATACGTGCTGCAGCAACGCCTCGGCAGAGGGGGCATGGGCGTCGTCGACCTGGCGGTCGGTCCCGACGGGCAGCCCGTCGCGATCAAGCGGCTGGTGCTGCACGGCAGCCTGCACGAGATGGCCCAGGCGCGACAGCGCATCCGGCGCGAGGCCGAGGCGCTCCTGCAGCTCGACCACCCGAACGTGGTGCGGCTGCTCGAGGTGCTCGACGACGGCGACGACATCGTGCTCGTCATGCCGTACTTCGGCGGGGGCACGCTCGCCGACCAGATCCGGGCGCACGGGCCGCTGCGGCCCGAGCAGATCCGGGCCCTCGCCCCGCCGCTCATGAGCGCCCTCGCGGCGGCCCACCGGCGCGGCGTCATCCACCGCGACATCAAGCCCGCGAACGTGCTGTTCGACCTCGACGGTCGCCCCTACCTCGCCGACTTCGGCGTGGCCTCGCTGCGAGACGCGACCTCCGGGCTCACGGCCACGGGCATGCTCGTCGGCACGCCCGAGTTCATGGCGCCCGAGCAGGCGCGCGGCGAACGGACCACAGCAGCCAGCGACGTCTTCTCGCTCGGCGCCACCATCGCGTTCGCGGCCACGGGGGAACCGCCGTACGGGCGCGGCGATCCCCGGGTGCTGGTGCAGCGCGCGGCCAAGGGCCGCGTGATGTCCCTGCCGGCGTCGATCCCGGTCGACATCCGCCGGGTGCTGAACCCGATGCTCGACAAGAGCCCGAAGCGCCGACCCACGGCCGCAGCGGCGGTCGCCGCGACATCGGGGTACGGCGCGGCGGGCACCCGGTTGCGCGTGGCGGCGGCCCCGGCTCGCCGACCGGTCAAGGGCGCGGCCATCGGGGCGGCGCTCGGCGTCACCATGACGCTGCTGGCGCTGCTGGCGTTCGGGAGCTGGGCCACCGGCCGCGCCGACAGCACGGCCGCGGTGAGCACCGCGCCGACCACGACCGCCAAGCCGATCGCGCCGACGACCACGGTGCCGTGCGAGAACCAGCCGTACAAGCCCTGCGGGCAGCCGGTCGCGGCGTTCACCGACGGCGTGAAGTGCATCGAGGACCACGCGGACTACGACGGCGACGCGACGAACGGCTGCGAGGCGGCACCCGACGGGCTCGACGGCAAGGCGCTCGCGGGCCCGGTCGTCGCCAACCTCGTCCCCGGCACGGACATCGACCGCTACCCCTTCCACGTCGACGATCACCCCGACCTGCTCTGCGACGGCAAGGTGCAGGTCACGCTGACCGCGCCGAAGGGCGCGACCATGCACCTCGACGTGCTGGAGGGCGGCGTGATCCGCGGCTCGACGACCAGCGCCAACGGCCGCCCCGGAACGGTGGTGCTCGACGAGCCGAACTGCTGGGGGGACGACGCCGCCGACCTCGTCGCCCGGGTGACCTACAGCGGCGACGGCCGCAGCGCGGCGAACTACAAGCTCGAGCGCAGCGGCTCGTTCTGACGGGCGCGCAGTAGCGTCGCCGGTCATGACCGATCAGCACCTCCACGACTCTGACGTGCCGCGTGGCTTCGACGCGCTCGGGGTCACCTTCGCGAGCTTCCAGAACCTCGGGCTGGAGGCCGGGCTCGATGCCGCTCGGTGGGCCGCCGAGCTCGGGTTCACCAGCTACTGGACCGCCGAGACCGTCGGGCCCGAGGCGTTCGCCACGCTGGCGGCGGTCGGCGCCGTCGCCCCCGGGCTCGGGCTCGGCACCGGTGTGCTCGCGTTGCAGCTGCGGACGCCGGCGGTCGTGGCCATGGGCGCCGCGACGTTGCAGGCGCTGCAACCCGAGCGCGACGTGTTCGTCGGCGTCGGGATCTCGTCGCCGGTGGTGACCGAGCGGTGGCACGGCGCCCCCTACGGGGAGCGCCCCGTCGCCCGTGTGCGCGAGTACACCGCGCTGCTGCGCGAGTGCCTCGCCGGCGACGCGGTGTCGTTCAAGGGCGACTTCCACGAGGTCAGCAAGTTCCGGCTCGGCGTGCGCCTCGGCGAGCGCCGGCCGCAGATCGTGCTGGGTGCGCTCAACGAGCACATGCTGCGCCTGGCCGGCGAGGTCGCCGACGGCGTCCTGCTGAACTACCTGCCGGCGTCGCACGTGCCGTGGGCGGTGGAGCGCGTGCGCGAAGGCGAAGCGCGCTCGGGCAACCGCTGCCGCGTGTACGCGTACGTCCACGTGGGGGTGACCGAGCGCGACGAGAAGGCGGTCGAGTACGCCCGGCGCGACCTCTTCTCGTACGCGGTCGTCGACGGGTACGCGAAGAACTTCACGATCGCGGGGTTCGGTGACGAGGTGACCGAGCTGCGCGCCCGGCACGAGGCGCGCGACCGCGACGGTGCACTGGCGGCCATCTCCGATCGGATGATCGACGCCATCGACATCGTCGGCGACGCCGACCACATCCGCCGATCCGTCGCCGCCTACATCGACGCCGGGGTCGACGTGCCGGTGCTGATGCCGCTGCCGTGGGGGCCGGACCGGCTCGGCGTGATCCGCGCCACCATGGAAGCGGTCGCTTCGCACTGACCGGCGACGACGCCGCGTGTGCCAGCGACGCCGGCGGCCGGCAACGTAGGGTGCCGGCATGGGGATGCCGGAGCCGCCGGGCGCGATCGACCCGGACGACCTCGTCACGGTGACCGTGCCGCTCGCGAAGCTCCGCGCCGCCTCGATGCCGCAGATCTGCGTCAAGACCGGGATGAAGGCGCAGTGCCTCGTGCGCACGGTTGCGTCGACGACGCCCCGCTGGGCGTGGGTGCTGATCCTGTTGGGGGGATGGCCCCTGTTCGCGGCCCGCAAGTGGCTGTTCGCACGCGAAGAGCTCGACCTGCCGACGCGGACGTTCGTCGCGTCGCGGTACGAGTGGGCGCAGAAGGGGCTGCTCGGCTGCTTCACCGTGGTCGGGGTGGTCTTCGTCGCATCGGTGGGAACGCTGTCGATCGGGGGCATCGTCCTCGCCTGGGTGCTGGCGGTCGCGGTCACCGGGGTCTGGCTGCTGGTCGTCCCGAGGTACTGGGTGACCGCCGAGCTCGACGGGCGCATGGTGCGCCTCGGCGCCATCCACCGCGTCGCCGCGACCGCGCTCGAGCGCTCCTGAGCCCGCCGGCGCGCCCGCGCTCGTTGTCGCACCGGTCGCGTACGATCCCGTCATGGACATCAGCGGCAAGGTCGTGGCGGTCACGGGGGCGGCGCACGGCATCGGGCGCGCGATGGCCACTCGGTTCGCAGCGGAGGGCGCCGCCGCCGTCGCCGTGCTCGACCTCGACGGCACCGCGGCCCAGGCGGTCGCCGCCGAGATCGGCGGCTGGGGGCGGGCGATCGACGTCGCGAACGAAGCCGACCTCGCCGACGTGATCGACGAGATCGAAGCCGACCTGGGCCCGATCGACCTGTTCTGCTCGAACGCCGGCGTGATCGCGGTCGGGGGCGTCGTGCTGCCGACCGTTGTGTGGCGGCGCATCATCGACCTCACCGTCATGGCGCACCTCGTCGCCGCCCGCGTGGTCGTGCCCAGCATGATCGAGCGGGGCGGCGGCTACCTGCTCAACACCGCGTCGGCCGCGGGCTTGCTGACCCAGATCGGGTCGGCGCCGTACTCGGTCACCAAGCACGCGGCCGTCGCCCTGGCCGAGTGGATCGCCATCACCTACGGCGACCAGGGAATCACGGTCAGCGTGCTGTGCCCGCAAGCCGTGAACACGAACATGACGGCGGGTGTCGAGGGCGGCGGCGTGGCCGGCGTCGACGGCATGCTCGAGCCGGCGGACATCGCCGACGCGGTCGTGGCGGGTCTGGCGGCCGAGCAGTTCCTGATCCTCCCCCACCCCGAGGTCGCGACGTACTTCACGCGCAAGGCCACCGACTACGACCGGTGGCTCCGCGGCATGCGGCGGCTGCAGGCGCGGTTCCTGGGCGGACCGTGACGCCCCGCACCCGCCCCCGCCGCTCGGCGAAGGCGGCCGCCCCCTCGCCCTTCCCCGAGGTCGGTCTCGCGGAGCTGGGCCTGGCCCCGGGCGACGTCGTCCGGTTCCGCCGGCGCGAGTCCGAGCGCTGGAAGCAGGCGACGGTGGCGGGCCGGGAGAAGGACGGCAGCATCGCCCTGCACGACAGCCGCGGCTCGGCGCGTTCGATCGAGATCGACCTGCTCGAGGTGCGCACCCGCGGCCCGCGCGGCGGCGTGGTCTGGGAGTCGTTGGCCGAGCGTGCGGCACGGAGCGAGCAGATCCCACTCGTCCGGTCTGCGCCGACCCCCGAGCGGCGCCGCATCGCCCCCCTGCGCGAGCGCGCCGAGGCCACCCCGGTGCCGGCGCCCGCCGAGGATGACGGCGCATCACCCGGCGGGGGCGGCGGGAGCGGCGCCGCCGGCGCAGGCGGTCATCCCGGCGAACCCGACAGCGCGCGCGACGGGGACCGCGCCGATGCAGCACACGCCGAGGACCGCCGCGCCGCCGAGCAGCTGCGGTTGCTGTGACCACCGAGCCCCCGGCGTCGGGATCGGCCGGTGCGCGGCGCCGCTCGGCCGCCGGCGACCGCGATCCCGACGCGGCGGACCGACGCACGATCGAGGTCTACGAGCAACGCGCGAAGGAGTGGCAGGAAGCGCGCGCCGTCCGTGACCACAAGGACGCCCGTTCGTTCGGACGCCGGGCGAACCGGGCCCGGCGCGAGCTCGGGCTGCACGGTCCGGTGCTCGACGCCGGCTGCGGGCCGGGTCCGTACACCGCGGATCTCGGCCGCCCTGTCGTCGCCCTCGATGCCGCGCGCGCCATGCTCGAGCTCGTGCCCGAGCACGCCCCGGCGGCGCTGCGCGTGCAGGGCGACCTGTCCGCGCTGCCCTTCCGCACCCACGGCCTGCGCGCGGCGTGGGCCAGCAAGAGCTACGTGCACCTGCCGAGGACCGAGGTGCCGATGGCGCTGCACGACCTGCACCGCACCCTCGCCGTAGGCAGCCCCATCGAGCTCATCGTGTTCGACGGCGACATGGAGCACGGCACCTTCGGCCACGACGAGTTCCCGGGGCGATCGTTCTCGACGTGGCCGGGCGAGCTGCTGCGGGCGGTGGTCGAGGGCGCCGGCTTCACCATCGACCACCTGGAGCTCTGGCACACGCCGCAGGGGTTCGGTCACCACGTCGTGCGGGCGACGCGCGCCTGGACGTTGGCCGACACCGTCGGCCCCGGGATGCGGTTGCTGCTCTGCGGGCTCAACCCGAGCGTGTACTCGGCGGATGTCGGCTCGGGCTTCGCGCGCCCGGGCAACCGGTTCTGGCCGGCGGCGCTGGCCGCCGGCATCGTCGACCGACCGCGCGATCCCGTCGGCGCGCTGCGGCGCCACGGCGTCGGCATGACGGATCTCGTGAAGCGGGCGACCGCACGCGCGGACGAGCTCACGGCCGACGAGTACCGGTCCGGCATGCAGCGCCTCGAGCGCCTCGCCGCATGGCTCCAGCCCGCCACGATCTGCTTCGTGGGCCTGGCCGGGTGGCGGACGGCCGTCGACCGCAAGGCCACCTCCGGGTGGCAGGAGCGCCGCGTCGGCGGCTGCCCCACCTACGTGATGCCGAACACCAGTGGCCTCAACGCGAGCAGCTCGCTGACGGATCTCACGCGCCACCTCGAGCGCGCGGCGGGCGCCTGAGCGCTCCCTCGCCCGATCACGCTCGTCCACCGTCCTCTCGTCCCACGGCGCGCCCCGGGGACCGGCTGCGTGGGTGGGCCGCGCAGCCGAACGGTACGGTGCACGCATGCGCGTCCGCCTCGAGCCCCAAGACGAGTACATGCACGACGTCGGCGAAGAGTCGAACTTCAACGAGAGCATGTACTTCAACGTGTACGACCCCGCCGCGCAGGTGGGTGCGTTCTTCCGCATCGGCAACCGCCCGAACGAGGGGCGCGGCGAGATGACCGTGTGCGTCTACCTCCCCGACGGCCGCGTGGGGTTCATGTTCAAGCGGCCGGACGTGACGGCGAACGACCGCTTCGACGCCGCCGGCCTGCGCTTCGACGTGCACGAGCCCTTCGAGCACCTCGAGGTGAACTACGACGGCAAGCTCGTCATGCTCGACGACCCGTTGGCGATGGCCGATCCCCGCACGGCGTTCACCGAGAACCCGTACGAGGAGTGCCACGCCCACCTCGACTACCGCCGGGTGAGCGACATGTTCGGCGGCGAGCCCGAGGAGTCCCACGAGCGGCCGGGCGAGGAGTTCGCCAAGGGCCACTACGAGCAGCTCGTCTCGGCGACGGGCACGATCACCATCGGCGCCACGACCTTCGAGATCTCGGGCTACGGGTTGCGGGACCACTCCTGGGGGCCGCGCTACTGGCAGGCGCCGTGGTACTACCGCTGGCTCACGGCGAACTTCGGCGACGACTTCGGCTTCATGGGATCACGCGTCGCCCGCCGCGACAGCGAGGGCACCCGCGGCGGCTTCGTGTGGGACGGCGACCGCATCCACCTGTGCCGCGACTTCGAGATCTCGACGGAGTGGACCGGCGAGGACAGCTACCACGAGAAGATCGAGGCGACGCTGCGGGCGAAGGACGAGGACGGCTCCGCGCTGGAGTGGAAGGTCACCGGCCAGGTGCAGAACCTCATCCCGCTGCGCAACCGCCGCGACGAGCAGACGACCCGCATCTCCGAGGGCCTCACCCAGTGGACCCTCGACGACGGGAGGATCGGCTACGGCTGGTCGGAGTACCTCGACCAGATCGTCGAGGGCGCACCCGTGGGCATCGACGAGTAGGGAACGCGGTCGAACGAAGCGCGGCTCCGTCGTCGGTCCGGGAAGGGCTGCCGAGGAGACCCGCCAGGGAAAACGGGGTCGCAGGGGCGGGGCCCCCGGGGAGGCGACTCGGCGGTTCGAACGGAAGTCGCAGCCGCTTTCGTGGAAGAAGGGCTGCGACGTCCTGCGGGTTCCGTTCGAATTGGAACGGAACCGTGAGCCGACTGGCTCGAGCGGCGAAGCCGCCCAGAACGCGAGCGCAGCGAGCGACTCGCCGCAGGAGACCGAGCGCAGCGAGGTCTCCGAGGACGAAGAACATTCCGGTGTCAGGTGTTCGCCCCTCAAACGAACACCCGACGCCGGAATCCTTTGCGATGGTGGAGCGCCGTACGACGGCATCGCCGCCGATGCCGTCGCCGGCTGCTCACTCCCTCGCGTGAACCATCAGCTGGTCGCGTCGATCGTCTCGCGCCAACTGTTGCGTCGTGTGGGCCGGGTCGGGTCGCTGCCGAACCGACCGGCATCCGGACGGGGCCGGGTGAGCGCCGCGAGGAACGTCTCGAACTCGGGTTCGAGCACGTCACCGCCGTGCCACCGGTTCCGCCGGGCCAGCGTCACTGCGTTCTGCAGGGCCGCCAGCTCCTGGTCCAACGAGATTGCGTCGCCTTGTTGGAAGCGCTCACCGAGGGACATGTGGATGAGTGTGCTCTCGGTCACCCTGCGTATCAATAGGTCGAACGGATCTATCGAATAAAGAACCCGAGCGGTTCTATTGATTCATCGATTCGCCGACGTTTGCGCTGGTAGGATGCCCGCCATGACCGAAGCCGTGGCCGGGGGTGCTGCGCTCGCCGATGCCACCGAGCCCGGCGACGGCGCCGAGGACCCGGGCGTCGCGGACATCCGCGAGACCGAGACGAAGGGCGAGCGCACCCGCCGCCGCCTGCTCGAGATCGCGATCGAGCGCTTCGGCGACCGGGGCTACCGGGCCACCTCGGTGTCCGAGGTCGCGCGAGCGGCCGGCCTGACGCAGGCGGCCGTGTACGCCTACTTCCCCAGCAAGGAAGCGCTGTTCGACGCCGCCGTCGACGCCGACGCGGCGTCGGCGCTGAACGAGACGATGGCCAAGACCCTCGACACCCCGGCCAACGCCCTGGTGCCGATGATGCTCTTCGTGCTCGTCGGCAACATGGACCGCCACCCGCTCGTCAAGCGGGTGCTGGCCGGCGAGGAGTCCGATGCGCTGCAACGGCTGATCGATCTGCCCGCGCTCGCCGACCTCACCGCCTCCATCGCCACCCGGGTGCGCGAGGCGCAGGTGGCCGGTGACGTGCGCAGCGACCTCGACCCCGAGCTCTTCTCGAACGGCGCCGAGGCGATCCTCGTGAGCTTGCTCATGAGCATCGTGCAGGTGGGCTCCTCCACCGCCACCCGCCGCCAGATCGGCGTGGTCTCGATCTTCGACACGCTGCTGCGCCCCCCGCCCCCGGCGCCCGAAAAATTGTAGTTCGCAGCCTTCTATTGATTTTGCGGCGGTCCGTCGGTAAGGTGAGGGGCGATGACGGATCTGGCGGAGCGCGACCTCACCACCGAATCCAAAGGCGAGCGCACCCGCCGGCGCATCCTCGAGATCGCCATCGAGCGGTTCGGCGAGCGCGGCTACCGCGCCACCTCCGTGTCGGAGATCGCCCGGGCCGCGGGCCTGACGCAGGCAGCCTCGTACGCCTACTTCGACTCGAAGGAGTCGCTGTTCCAGGCGGCGGTCGACGCCGATGCCGAGGGGCTCATCTCCGACGTCGCCGCGCAGGCGCAGGGCGTGCCGATCGACGCCCTCATCCCCTCGGTGATCGTCTACGCCGTGATGGGCCTCGCCGACCACCCGCTCGCCCGGCGCGTACTGGCCGGCCAGGAGCCCGACGAGATCCCCCGCCTGGTCGAGCTGCCCTCGGTCCGCCTCTTCGGCGACCTGATCGGCGAGCAGCTCCACCTGGCCCAGCTCCGGGGCGAGGTGCGCCAGGACCTCGAGCCGGCCGTTCTCGCCGCCGGCATCGAGTCGCTGGTCATGGGCCTGCTCTTCACCGCAGTGCAGACGGGCGGCGCCGCCACCGAGCGGCACCAGATCGGTGTCGTGGCGGCGTTCGACCTGATGATCCGCCCGCCGCGCTGATCCCCGGCCCGGACCCCGCGCCCAAGCCCTCCTGCTGACCGGCCGCTCGACCCGACCGACCGGCGCACCCCCTTGCGCGCCCGTTGGTGAACGGTGTTAACTTCCGGGCACACCGACGCACCGCTTTGGGGGACACATGACGATCGAGCTGGATCCGGCGCTGGCGGCATGGGGCGACAGCCCCTACCTGCAGGGCAACTACGCCCCGACCCACGACGAGGTCGACGTGGCCGATCTGCGGGTGACGGGCGAGATCCCGGCGGCGCTGCGCGGCGTGTACATGCGCAACGGCGCCAACCAGGCCTTCCCCCCGCTGGGGAAGTACCACATCTTCGACGGCGACGGCATGGTGCACGCGGTGTACCTCGACGAGGGGCGGGCCCGCTACAAGAACCGCTTCGTCGAGTCGCGCGGCCTGCTCGCCGAGCGCGCGGCCGGGCGCGCGCTCTACGGCGGCCTGTCGAACTTCGTCATGCCCGACGAGGAGACGATCGCCCAGGGCGGGTTCATGAAGAACACGGCCAACACGAACATCGTGCGCCACGCCGGTCGGTACCTGGCGCTGATGGAGGGGGCCCGCCCGACCGAGCTCACGCGCGAGCTCGAGACCATCGGCGAGTACGACTACGACGGCGCGCTGCAGGGATCGATGACTGCGCACCCCAAGTGGGATCCGACCACCGGGGAGCTGCTGTTCTTCGGCTACAGCCCGTTCCCGCCGTTCGTCACGTATCACGTCGCGGATGCCAACGGCGTGCTGACGCGCAGCGTCGACATCGTGATCCCGCGAGCGGTGATGATGCACGACTTCGTCGCCACCGATCGCCACATCGTCTTCTTCGACCTGCCGGCCGTGTTCGACGTCGAGGCGATGATGAGCGGGGGCACGGGCATCCGGTGGGAGCCCGAGAACGGCTCGCGCATCGGCGTGCTCCCCCGCGACGGCGGCCGCGACGACGTGCAGTGGTTCGAGCTCGATCCGTTCTTCGTGTTCCACTTCCTCAACGGGTGGGATGCCGACGACCACACGGTGGTGGTCGACGGCTGCCGCGCGGCGCGGATGCCGACGGCGTTCGGCGAAGACGAGCTGTCCGAGCCGGTGGCCCCCAACCTGCACCGGTGGACGATGGACCTCGCGACGGGCACGGTGCGCTCGGAGCAGCTCGACGACCGCGCCGGCGACTTCCCGCGCGTCAACGTGCACCGGGAGGGCCTCGCCAACCGCTACGGCTACGTGGCGACGTCGAGCTCGTGGGGCACCGAGGAGGTGCGGTTCACGAGCGTGACGAAGTACGACCTCGAGAAGGGCTCGTCCTCGACCTTCTCGTACGGCACCGACGTGGACGCAGGTGAAGCGGTGTTCGCCCCCGATCCCGACGGCACGAACGAGGACGACGGCTGGCTGCTGAACCTCGTGTACGACCGACCCACCGGCACGTCGTCGTTGGTCATCGCCGACGCTCGAGATCTCGACGCCCCGCCCGTGGCGACGGTCGAGATGCCCCAGCGCGTGCCGTTCGGCTTCCACGGCAACTGGATGCCCGAGAAGCACTGACCCGTCCGGCCGCGCCGCGCCGAGGCGGGCCGAGCCGCGCGTGCTGGTGCGGGGGTCGACCGGTCAGCCCCGGTCAGCTCCGGTCAGATCCGGTCAGCCCACGCCCTTCGGCCGGTACGTGATGCTGATGCGCGGCGGCGCATCGCGGACCTTCGGGACCGCGTGGTACCAGGTGCGTTGGCACGCGCCCCCCATCACGAGCAGGTCGCCGCTGCCCAGCAGGAACTCGACGGTCTCCCCACCGGTGCGCGGCCGCAGCCGGAAGGGCCGGGCGCCGCCCACGCTGACGATCGCGACCGTGGTCTGCGTGAGCTGGCGACCGATGGTGTCGCCGTGCCACGCGACGCTGTCGTTGCCGTCGCGGTAGTAGTTGAGGCCGACGTTCGGGAGCAGGACGCGGAAGCGCTTCGAGAGCAACGTCGCCATGCGGTCGATGACGGGGCGGGCGATCGAGCACGCCGCCACCGCCTCGCGCCGGTAGGCGTGCAGGCGCGGCTCGTCGACGAAGGCGCCGTACATGAGCCGGCGCCCGGCCTTCCGCGGGACGTGCGCGACCAGGTCGTCGAAGACCTGGGCGGCGCCGTGCAACCAGCCCGGGGTGTGGTCGATCCACGCGTCGTGGGCGAGCTCGATGCGCCGCGCGCCCGCGAACGCCTCGTCGGCCTCGACCGGTTCGGCGTCGAACAGCGATGGCGTCCACGCCACCCCACCGTCGAGGACCGAACACCCGTTCGTACGCACGTCGCCACCGTAGCGCGCCGCCTGGGCGCTGCCAACCCCCGTGTTGCCCTGGCCTACTGCGGCGCGAGGTCGCGCAGCGACTGGCGCAGATCGATGCCGGGGATCGGGAGGATCGCGAGCGCCGGCGTGGTGACGCCGTTGTCGACGTAGCGCTGCACGTGCTCGCGTCACTGCTGGGGCGATCCCCAGACGATCAGCTCGTCGACCAGCGAGTCCGGGATCGCCGCCACCGCCGCGGCCCGGTCCCCCGCCTTCCAGTTGTCCCACAGGCCCTGCAGCTCGTCGCCGCGGCCGAGCCACTCGTGGAACGCGGCGTACACCGGCACCGTGAGGTACGCCGCGATCGCGTACTTGGCGACCGCGTACACGTTGTCCTTGTCCTCGCTCGGCGCCACGAAGATGCGGGCCGCGATCTCCTTCTCCGATCCGTCGGCGTTCGGGCCGTACTGCCGCACGATCGGCGCCACCGTCGCCACGTCCTCGGCCGACAGCCAGTTGACGATCGCCCCGTCCCCCTCGCGGCCCGCGAGCTTGAGCATCCCCTCGCGCAACGCCGCGATCAGGATCGGCGTGGGCTGCTCGGGCCGGATGCCCAGGCGGAACCCGTTCACGGAGAACGTGTCGTAGTCCTGCTTGATCTTCTCGCCGGCGAGCGCGGCCCGCAGGAAGCGGACCATGTCGCGCGTCTTCTTGTACGGCTCCTCGAACGGGATGCCGTTCCACCGCTCGACGATGACGTTCGACGAGGTGCCGATGCCCAGCACGAAGCGCCCGGGGGCGGCGTCGGCCATCGACGCGACGCACTGCGCGAGACATGCGGGCCCCCGCGTGTAGGCGGGGATGATCGCCGTGCCCAGCCGCATGGTCGGCGCCCACACCGACGCGAGGGCGAGCGGCGTGAAGCCGTCGGCGCCCATCGCCTCGGCCGACCACAGGTCGGTGTAGCCGAGCGACTCGAGCTCTTCGATCCACTCCCGCTGCGCGTGCAGCGGGACGCCGTCGAACGGAATGGTCATGCCGTAGCGCTGCACAGGTCCCCCAGAGGTCCGAAGGTCGACGTTCTGGTCGCGGTCTGGCGTCGGGCCCGACGCCCTGTCGCGACCGGAAGGTCGGGGTCGGCCCTGGAACCTACTCGGCGGGGTCGGTCGAGGGTGACGCTGGCGTCACCCCGTCGGCCGCGGCCGTGACGACGCGGTAGCCGTCGCCCTTCCAGAGGCGCACGAGCGCCGACTGGCTGGCCGTCGCCATCAGCGTGCCGTCCTCCGCCCAGAGGTGCACCGTGCCGTGGCCGAAGCCGTTCGCCACGACGTCGATGCGCACGTCGAGCAGCACCCACTCGGTGGGGACGACGTGCGCCACCCGCAGGGTGTTGTCGAGGCTGTTGCTCGTGACCTCGTTCTTCAGCGTCGCCCCCAGCCCGAGCGGCACGTAGTCGCCGAGCACGGCGAGCGCCGGCGCGGAGATGTTGAGCAGATCCGGCATGCGGGTCCAGACCGAGCAGCGGCCGTTGCCGTCGCCCGGGTCGGCCCAGCGCTGATCGAGGCGGGACAGGATCGAGTCGCCGACGTTCCAGCGCGACTCGCGCACTGGGCAGTCGTCGGGCGGCGGCACGGCGGGGCGCTCCGCCCACTGCCCCGTCTCGGGGAAGTCGCGCGAGCCCAGGGCGGCGTTGACGGTGAGGATCTCGGTGCCGCCGACGTGGCCGACCGCCCGGGCCTGGGTCGTCTGCCGACCGTCGACGGCGATGGTGACGTCGATGTCCATGATCGAACCGGGGCGGGCGAAGGAGAGGTACTGCGCCGTCGCCCACACCACCGGGCGGCCCGTCGTCTGCTCGAGCGCAGAGATCGCGGCGCCCAGACCGCACCCCCCGAACAGGAACCCGCCGCCGGTGGAGATCCCCGGCACCACGGGGAGGAACCACCGCATCGGGTTGTGCGTCGGCTCGACCCCCAGCCACTCCCGTGCGTCCATGCGGGGCACCCTACGCCACGCGCCGCGGCCGCCGACCGGCCGCGCCGGCGCCAAAGTGAGCGGCGCTCGTTTTTGTGCCATCATGGCGCCATGGCTGATGCACCCTGGCTCGGAGACACCTGTTCGCTGGTCGACGCGTTCCGCTCGGGCGAGCGATCGCCCGTGGAGGAGCTCGACGCGACGCTGGCTGCGATCGAGGCCAGCGAGCTCAACGCGTTCGCCCACCTGGATCCGGAACGAGCGCGGGCCCGCGCGCAGGGCGCCGACGTGGCACTGCCCTTCGGCGGGGTCCCCGCCGGGGTGAAGGAGCTCGACGCGGTGGCCGGCTGGCCCGACACCGGAGCCTCGTTGGTCTTCAAGGACGAGATCTCGTCGTTCAGCGGCACGGCGATCGACCGCTTCGAGGACGACGGCGGATCGGTGCTCGTCGGCCAGACGACGGCGAGCGAGTTCGGTGGCCTGAACGTGTCGGTCACGAGGCTCCACGGCGTCACGGGCAACCCGTGGGACCCGACCCGCACCGCGGGCGGATCCTCCGGGGGCAGCGCCGCCGCCGTCGCCGGCGGCCTGGTCACGATCGCGACCGGCGGGGACGGCGGCGGGTCCATCCGCATCCCGGCGGGCTTCAACGGCCTCGTGGGCATGAAGGGCACGGCCGGGCGCATCCCTCGCGGGCCCATGACCCAGATCGCGCCGCTGACCGTGGTGATCGGCTGCCTCGCCCGTTCGGTGCGCGACGTCGCCCGCTACTACGACGTGTGCGCGGGGTACGACATGCGTGACCCGTACAGCTTGCCGAAGATCGACGGCTGGGAGCGCGACCTCGGCACCCGTGACGTGCGCGGCCTGCGCGTGGCGATCCTGCCGAGCCTCGGGGGCTACGCGGTGCTGCGTCCCGAGGTGGAGGAGATGGTGGCCGAGGTCGGCGAGCTGCTCGCCAAGGCGGCGGGGCTCACCATCGTCGACGACGTGAAGGTGGAGCTGCCGAAGCTCGGGTTCGAGTGGGCGATGTCGAACCTGCCCGCGCTCAAGGGCCACCTCGGCGATCGCTGGCCGGCGTGCGGGGACGACATGACGCTCGAGATGGCGTTCGGCCTGAAGCTGGCCGAGCAGGTGTACAACCTCGACCTCGCGGCGAACGCCGAGCTCGCCCGCACCAAGGCGAACGAGGCGATGGCCGCGATCTACGACCAGGTGGACATCGTCCTGTGCGCCACGAACCCCGACGTGGCGTACCCCGCGGACGTGACGCTGAACGTCGAGCTCGGGAGCACCGGCAACACGGTCATGGGGATCGACGTGGACGCGGCGACCAACAACGGCGCCCTCACGATCCCGGCGAACATCGTCGGCAACCCGTCGTGCTCGGTGCCGATCGGTCTCGTCGACGGCCTGCCGGTCGGCATGCAGATCATGGGGCGCCACCACGCCGACCCGCTGCTGCTCGATCTCGCCGCGACGCTCGAGCGCGAGCGACCCTGGGCGTTGGTGGCGC
>CAYUOL010000091.1:0-20063 GCA_964446345.1 uncultured Iamiaceae bacterium
CTACCAGTCGTGGAGCCCGAGCGGTGCGGTGACGTTCGGCGTCGATCGCGACCCGGCCTCGACGAGAAACCCGACGAGAAACTCGACGAGAACCCCGACGAGACACGCGCACCCCGCCGCGCCGGCGGCGCGTCAGGCCACCGCCGCGAGCTTCCACGTCGCCAGCGCCGTGCACAGCAGCGCCCACCCGAGCAACGCCGAACCCGCCAGGACGGCGGGCAGGTGCAGCGCACGCCCCACCACCTGCGTGTCGCTCGTCCCGCCCGACCGGTTCGTGACCAGCTCCTCCGCCGTGGCCCGCACGCCGCCGAAGCAGAGGATCCCCGTGGCGGCGGCGACGAGCACCGCACCGGCCTGCGGTCCGCGGCTCCAGGCCGCCCAGCAGAGGGCGCCCAGCGAGGCGCACACGACGAGGCCCCACAGGTTGCGGATCGCCAGCGTCACGACGGCCACGAGCGCCGTGAGCCCCACGAGCGCCCATCGGGCCTGGTCGGCGGCGAGCGCCAGCGCGCAGCCGGCCCCCACGGCAGGCGGTGCCGCGTGGCCGGCGAGCGCGATGAGCGCCGATCGGCCGCGCCCGGTCTGGGCGGTGCGCCACGTGGTGACGCCCGACGTGTCGCGCCACAACCGCACGCGCGGCACCCGACCGCCGAGCAGCACGGCGACGAGCACGTGCCCGAGCTCGTGCACCGCGGTCACCGGGTAGCGCACGATCCGCCACGACGGGCGCACGAGCACGGAGAGCACCGCCACCCCCAGGGCGAGCGCCACCGACACGGGCACGTCTCCGGTCACCGGCCCAGCCTGGCCGCTCCGGCCGCTGGTGCGACGTCAGCCGGGCGCGCGAAGGGCCCGCACGTCGGCGGCGCGCCGATCGACGCGCGAGTCCCCCGGAGGGGATCAGGTGAAGTCGAGGACGAGATCGCCCCACACCACCGACACGCAGCACTCGACGCCCGTGGGGAAGGCGCCGGGCGGGACCACGCGCAGCTCGAGGCTGTCCACGTCGGAGATGTCGACGTCGAGCTTGATCGGTCGGCCCGGCGCCACCTCGTCCCGCAGCAGCTCCTCGCCGTCGCCGAGGACGACCAACGTCACGCTCGCCTTCGTCTCGCCCCCCTCGCCGATCGCCACCGTGCCGTGCAGCCGCGTGGCACCCGCGCCCCCGATGTCGTAGGTGGAGGACTTCGGCGCCCCGGCGGCGATCGAGGGGAACTCGATCGCGTGGAACAGGGCCTCACCGTTGACGACGAGGCGCCCGCGCGGGCCGCAGCCCTTGCACGCGGTGACGGGGTTGCGATCGGCGAGCACCAGCCCCTTCGGGACCGTGGTCGTCGAGGCCGGCGCCGCCGTCGACGACGGGGTGGGCGCCGCGGGGGCGAGGGTCGTCACCGACGTTGCCCCGCCGGCCCCGTCGCGGCGCGCCGCGGTTCGCCACACGACGGCGCCGACGACGAGCACGAGCACCACCGCCGCTCCCAGCAGCACCAGGAGCGCCGTGCGCGACGAGCTCGCCTCGGCACCGGCCGGCGCAGGTGGGTCCGCGTCGCCGGCGGGCACCGCGGCCGGCAGCACCGGCGGGAGCTGGCCGGCACCGACCACGACGGTCTCCTGGGCGTCACCAGGGCTCCGCGCCACGGCCCACTCCTCCGCCAACGTCGGCGCGGCGGTCAGGCTGATCCGCCGCGTCTCCGCGGCAGCCGGCTCGACCCGTTCGGGGGCGGCGCCCGCGGCAGCGCCCGTCCACGCGACGGGCGGCGCCCCGACCGGATCGAGCGCCCACACCAGTGCGTCGACCGCCTCCCCGCACGTCCGGTACCGCTGCTCGGGGTCGTCGGCCAGGCACCGGGCGAAGAACGCGTCGACCTCGGGAGGCAGGGCGGCCAGCTCCGGATGCGTCGCGGCGCGCTCGCGCAACGACGTCGCGACGCCGTCGACGAACGAGGGAACGGTGCCGCCGAGGCACTCGAAGGCCACGCAGCCGAGGCTGAACACGTCCGCGGCGGGCCCGACGACCTCGCTGCGCATCTGCTCGGGCGCCGTGTAGCCGAGCGTGCCGAACGCCTCGCCGACCATCGTGAGCCGCGCGTCCACCTCGCGGAACGCGATGCCGAAGTCGCACACGTAGAGGTGCTCCTGCGGCGTGCCGTGGTGCTCGATGAGGAAGTTGTCGGGCTTCACGTCGCGGTGGACGATCCCGGCGGCGTGCGCGGCGTCGAGGCCCGCCGCGGCCTGGCGCAGCACGCGCACCGTCTCCTCACGCGTGATGCACGAACGATCGAGCAGCACGTCGCGCAGGTCCACGCCGTCGACCAGACGCATCGCGAGGTACATCACCCCGTCGATGTCCCCGGCTTCGTAGATCGGGAGGATGTTCGGGTGATCGACCGACGACGCCGCCTCGGCCTCGCGCCGGAAGCGCTCCCGGAAGCGCGGGCTCTCCGACAGCGTCGCCGACATGATCTTGAGCGCGACCTTGCGATCGTGGCGCAGGTCGGTCGCGACGTAGACGTCGCTCATCTGGCTCGCGCCGATGGCCCCCTCGATCAGGTAGCTCCCGAACTGCTCGCCGGCCGCGCGCACCACGGGTCCGAAGCTACTGCAGGCCGGTCGAGCGCTCTCCGCGCTCGGGCTCCCCGCCGCCCGGCAACGTGCGCACGTGCCAGCCGTCCTTGCCGCGGCGCTTGAGCTCGTAGAGCAGCTCGTCGGCCGCCCCGACGAGGTCGCGCGGGTCCGTGCGCTCGTCCCCGGCCACGGCGGCACCGATGCTGGCGCCGACGCGCACCGATGTGCCGATCAGGTCGGACCGCCGCGAGCCGAGCTCACGATCGGTCGCGCCGCCGTCGGCGCCGGTGCCCTCGGCGTCCTCCTCCGGCGACCGGCCCGCGTCGCGGCCGGGTGTCGCGCCCGCGGCGAGGGGGATCGGCAGGACGATCACGTCGTGGATGCGCCGAGCGAGCGCCTCGACCGCGTCCTCGCCCGCCACTGCGGTGCAGAAGACCGCGAACTCGTCGCCGCCGATGCGCGCCACCAGATCGGAGGGGCGCACGATCGTGTTGATGCGCCGGCCGACCTCGGCGAGCACCGCATCGCCGGCGAGGTGGCCGTAGACGTCGTTCACCGGCTTGAAGTCGTCGAGATCGATGTACAGCACGGCGCACGCGCCCTCGTCGGCGCCGCGGTCCCCGCCCCGGCGGGCGCTGCTCACGGCATCGATCGTCTCGAAGAAGCGCGCCCGGTTGGCCAGGCCCGTGAGGTGGTCCTGCGTCGCAGCCTGGTACAGCACGGCGTGGTACGCCCGCCGCTCGAGCGCGAGCCGGAACAGCAGGTAGCGCGGCTCCTCCTTGAACAAGAACCGGTACGTGAGGGGCGCCCCCTCGCGGAACCAGAGGATCACCAGCGCGTCGCGCCCGCTCGGGTCGGGGACGGTGTCCACCGAGCAGGACACGAACCCGAGCGCCTCCGCCGGCGCGCGCAGCGACGGCGGCAGCGCGTCGACGCGGCACTGGAACGGCTCACCCGTGGCCTCGACCACCTCCCACGGTGCCTGGCCGTCCTCGGCCTTGCGGGTGCCGTCGAGCACGTCGGGCAGATCGGGGTGCACCGAGCGTCGCTCCCCCGCCACGTCGTCGTCGAACACGAGCGCCACCGCCCCCGAGGGCCAGCCGATGCCGCGCACGATGTAGGTCGCCATGTCCTCGATGGGGGCGTCGGCGTTCAGGAGCTCGAGGCCGTCGACCATCAACGTCTGGTAGTCGACCGGGCGCGCCAGCAGCACCGTCGGCGACGATGCATCGCCCGGGTCGATCGAGGCGCCGTGCATCTCGAGCGGCACGTAGTGGCCGTCGCGGCACAGCAGCCGGTAGGCACCGGGTGGGATCGCGTTCGGCGACTCCCGCACGATGGTCAGCGCTTCGATCGCGTCGAGCTGCTGCGCGGGATCGATGAGGTCGAGCCCGTTGCGGCCCTGCACCTCGTGCAGCGCCCAGCCGGTCAGCTCGGTGAACCGGGCGTTGATCCACTGCACCTGCGCGAGGTGGTCGATGACCACGACGCCGTCGGGCAGCGCGCGCAGCACCGACGCCAGCTCGCCATCACCCAGCACGTCCGCCACCCCATCGTGCGGCCCATCGTGCCCGTCGTGCACACCGTCCGGCACCTCGTCCGGCACCTCGTCCTCCCCCACGTCCCCAGTCTGCCCGAGCCGCCGGCGCCCGTGGGCCCGGACGCCGCGCGACCCCGTTCGGTAGGGTGAGCGCGTGACGCTGCCTTCGCCGACCTCCGGAACCGCCGCCCTCGTGACCGGAGCCTCGTCCGGCATCGGCATCGAGCTCGCTCGCCAACTCGCCGGGCGGGGCCACAACGTGATCCTCGTGGCGCGCCGCGCCGACAAGCTCGCCGAGCTCGCGAGCGAGCTCGGCGCCCAGGTGCGCGCCGAGGTGATCCCGCTCGACCTGGCCGACCGCGCCGGGCGCGCCGGCCTGCTCGAGGCCACGCAGGCGCTCGACCTGCACGTCGACATCCTCGTGAACAACGCCGGTCTCTCCACCTTGGGCGCGGTCGACAAGGCCGACCCCGAAGCCGAGCTGCACATGCTCGAGGTCGACGTCGTCGCCGTCGTCGACCTGTGCACGCGGTTCCTCCCGGGCATGGTCGATCGCGGGCGCGGCGCGGTGCTGAACGTGGCGTCGACCGCCGCGTTCCAGCCGCTGCCCGGGCAGGCCGGGTACGGGGCGTCGAAGGCGTTCGTCCTCTCGTACACGCAGAGCCTGGCCGGCGAGCTGCGCGGCACGGGGGTCACGGCCACGACGCTGTGCCCGGGCCCGGTCGAAACGGGCTTCGGCGAGACGGCGGGCTTCAGCAAGGAGGACGCCGAGTCGTCCCTGCCGAGCTTCATGTGGGAGACGCCCGAGGCCGTGGCCCGCTGCGGTCTCGACGCGCTCGACGCCGGGCGGCTCGTCGCGATCCCCGGTACCGCCAACCGCGCGGCGGCCGCGCTCGCCCACCTCACCCCGAAGCAGCTGCTCGTGCCGATCCTCGCCAGCCGCCACCCCGGCCTCCGCGAGTCGTGAGGCGCTGACGGGTCGCTCAGATCGGGAACTCGCGCTTGAGCTCTTCGAGGAGCTCCTCGGGCGGCTCGTCGCCGTGGTGGGTGACCTTGAAGAGCCACTTGTCGAGCACGAGGAAGCGCCCGACCCACACGATGCCGAAGCCGACGAGCTGGGCGCAGAAGACGGCGAGGCCCTCGACCAGCTGGGACTGGTCCTTCGCCACCTGCTCGACGAGGTAGGTGAGCAGCGTCGCGAACGTGACCCCGAGCATCGCCGCCACCCAGAACACGAGCACCTGCGTGCGCAGGTTGTCCTTCGACGTCTCGCGCCAGACGAAGTACTTGTTGGCGAAGAAGTTCGGGAGCGTCAGCAGCGCAGACGTGGCCAGCGACGCCAGCGTGTAGTTGCGGTCGAACACGAACACCGCGAAGAGCTGGATGAAGAGCTGACCCACGGGGACGAACACGAGGGACACCCCCGCGTAGCGCAGCTGCTTGCGCCCCTCCTCCGACTTCGCGTGCTCGAGCAGCCCGGAGGGCGTCACCTTCATGACGCCGACCCTACCGGTCGGGCACCGCCTCGGCGGTACACCCCGCGTGGGTGGGGAGTCGCCGCTCCGACCGGATCGGAGCAGCCGACCGCACCGCCGGCCCTCCGGTAAGTTCGCCGCCGATGCCGCGCACCGACTGGAACCCGCTGCTCCGGACCGAGCTCGACAAGCCCTACTGGGGCGACCTGCAGGCGTTCGTCGCCGACGAGCGGGCCCACCACCCGGTCTACCCCGCGCCGGACGAGGTCTTCGCGGCCTTGCACCTGACCCCGTACGCGGACGTCGAGGTGCTCATCCTGGGCCAGGACCCGTACCACGGGCCGGGCCAGGCCCACGGCCTGTGCTTCTCGGTGAAGCCCGGGGTGCCCCCGCCCCCGTCGCTGCGGAACATCTTCCTCGAGATGCAGTCCGACCTCGGCCTGCCCCCACCGAACCACGGGTGCCTCGATTCCTGGGCGGCGCAGGGCGTCCTGCTGCTCAACACGACGCTCACCGTGCGAGCCGGCCAGGCCGCGTCGCACCAGGGCAAGGGGTGGGAGACGTTCACCGACGAGGTCATCCGCGCCGTCAACGACAAGCCGGAGACCGTCGTGTTCATCCTGTGGGGCGCCGCTGCCCGCAAGAAGAAGGCGCTCGTCGACACCAGCCGGCACGTGATCATCGAGTCGGCCCACCCCTCGCCGCTGTCGGCGCACAACGGGTTCTTCGGCAGCCGGCCGTTCTCCCGCGCGAACGAGGCCCTCGTCGCGGCCGGCCGACCGCCGGTCGACTGGCGCATCCCGGATCGGTAGGGCGCCGGCCCCCCGGGCCCCGCCCGCCCACTGGTGCCCGACCGCCGGGGCATCCCCTGGGCATCGCCGGCCCCGGCCTACCCTTTGGGGTGTCCGTGCCCTCGCGCACCTGTGGCGGGGTGGTCATGGGCGCGCCGACGACCGAGCACGAGGACCTGGGCGACACGCATGGAGGGTGACTGCGAAGGGGACGACGGGGCCGAAGCGCCGCGCCCCCGGTCTGGTGCGTCGGCGGCGTTCCGAGCCGATCCGTTCGCCCCCGAGGCGTGGCAGCCCGATCCGACGATCACCCGAGACACCCCCCGACCGTCCTCCCCGGACGCCACCCGGAACGCCAGCCAGAGAGCCACCCAGAGAGACAGCCAGCGAGCCAGCCGGAGAGCCGGCCGGGAGGACGACGACGCGGCGGCGCCGGAGCACGCCCTGCCGACGTGGACCCGGCGTTCCGTGCTCGGCGGCGTGGCCTCGGTGTCGCTCGCCGGCGCCGCCTGGCTCATCGTGCGCGAGAGCACCGCGGGTTCCGAGACGGCGGGCGCGTCCGCCACGAGCCGCCCGGCCGAGCCGACGGACGCGGGTGAGTTGCCGGCCCCGGGCGAGGCGCCGGCCCCTCCTGCCGCGGCCCAACCGGCGAGCGTCGCCACGCCCGCGTGGTCCGTGACGGAGGAGAACCAGCGGCCGGGCACCGACGCGTGGCAGATCCCGCAGGAGCCGGCGGCCTGGGACAAGGTGCGCGGCTTCGCGAACCGCACGAGCGTCGCCGCGGGCGAACCGCTCACGCTGTACGTCGGCACGGCGGCGCGCACGTTCGAGGTGACCGCCTATCGCATGGGGTTCTACGGCGGCAGAGGTGGGCGCGAGATGTGGCGATCGGGCCCGCGCCCGGGCACGATCCAGGCGCCCGCGCGCACCGACCGCAGCACCAACATGCGCGACGCGCCGTGGCAGCCGTCGCTCACGGTCGACACGGCGGGCTGGGTCCCGGGCTCGTACCTGCTCAAGCTCACGAGCGACAACGGCGGCCAGTCGCAGATCCCCCTCGTGGTGCGCGACGACGAGCGGGCGTCGGCGGTGCACATCCAGCACGACGTCACGACGTGGCAGGCGTACAACAAGTGGGGCGGCGCGAGCCTCTACGAAGGCAGCGGTGGTCGCTCGAACGTCGTCAGCTTCGATCGCCCCTACGACGGCTCCGGGTCGGGCAACTTCCTCGGGGGCGTGTACGAGATCGCCGCCCTGGTCGAGTCGCTCGGGCTGGACGTGACCTACTCGACGAGCCTCGACACCCACGCACGACCCGCGGCGGTGCAACGCCACAAGGTGTGGATCTCCCCGGCCCACGACGAGTACTGGTCGCTCGAGATGCGCCGCGGCGTCGAAGCCGCGCGCGATGCCGGTGTGAACCTCGTCTTCCTCGGCGCCAACTGCATGTTCCGCCGCATTCGCCTCGAGGACTCACCGCTGGGTCCGGGCCGGCACGTCGTCAACTACCGCATCGCGAAGAACGACCCGCTGTACGCGAAGGATCCGTCGCGCGTCACGTCCAGCTGGCGCGAAGCGCCGGCGGCCGAGCCCGAGAGCTCCCTCATCGGCACCTACTACGAATCGAACCCGGTCAAGGCGGACATGGTGATCGTCGACGCCGATGCCTGGATGTTCGCCGGCACGGGCGTGAAGAACGGGGACCGCTGGAAGGACCTCGTCGGCAACGAGTACGACCGCATCACGCTGGAGGTGCCGACGCCCCCCACGATCCAGGTGCTGGCGCACTCGCCGGTGAAGGTGCGCGGCCAGTCGAGCTTCGCCGACATGGCGTACTACACCGTCCCCAGCGGAGCCGGGGTCCTCTCGACGGGGAGCATCTGGTTCGAGCGCCACCTCTTCCCCACGACCACGGGCCCCGACGTCCCGATCGTGAAGATGATGACGAACGTGCTGCAGACCTTCGCCGCCGGTCCGGCCGGCCGCGAGCACCCTGCGCGACCCAACCTCGCCGAGCACGGCATCCGCAAGGGGTACCTGCGCCCGATCGGTCCCGGCCCCGAAGCGCACTCGAGCAGCCGACGCCAGGGCACCTGAGCGCGGCCGAATACCATGCCGCTCTGTGATCAGTGATCCGAGGCCGGCCCACGGGCTCCGGCAGCACGCCCGTGAGGCCGTCCGCATCCGCCTCTTGGCACTGCTCGACATCCCCCGACTCGAGCAGCGCCTCGCTCGCAACGAGGGTGCGGTGGCGCAGCTCGCCGCGGCGCACCACGAGACGCGCCTGCTCGCCACGGCGGCGCCGAGCGGCACCGCCGTGCCCCCGCGACCCCCGGGCCGCCGCGCCGAGGAGGAGCAGGCCTTCCGCGCCGCGGCCGCCGACATCGTCGCCCGCCACGACGCCCAGACCGCGGCTCGCGTGACCGAGCTGCAGGCGCGCTACGCCACGCCGACGTTCGGCACCGTCCCCGTGTACTCGCTCATCGAGCGCCTCGGGCAGTGCGTCGATCCCACCGATTGCCGCCTCTTCGGCGCGAGCCAGCTCACGCACGTCCTGCAGGTCATCGAGGCGATGGAGGCCGACGGGGTGCTGACGCCGGACCTGCTGCTGGCGGCGCTGGTCCACGACCTCGGCAAGCTCCTGCTGCTGACCGACGAGGATCCCGCCAACGTCGTGGGCATGAACTTCGCCATCGGCGAGCATGCCGATGGCGTCGGCCTCGACAACGTCGTGACCCAGTGGAACCACGACGAGCTGGGCTACGTGCGCCTCGTCGACCACGTGCCGGACCACATCGCCTGGCTCGTCCGCCACCACTCCACCGACCCGGTGGCGCATCGCCACCTGATGGACGAGCGCGACCGTCGGTACGCCGACGCGCACCTCGAGGTGTTCTTCCACTACGACCACGATTCGAAGAGCGCCTTCCACGTGCCGCGCAGCCGCCTCGAGGACTACCGCGAGGTCATCGACGCGGCGTTCCCCGATCCCATCCCGTTCTGAGTCCCCGTGCTCGGCACCCGCACGCACGCCGCCGCCTCGACGGCCCGGCGACCGGTCGTGTCGCCGGTGCCCGAGGGCGTCGAGCGCCCCTTCTGGTCGGTGATGATCCCGACGTACAACAGCGGCGAGCGCCTCGCACGGACGCTCGAGAGCGTGCTCGCCCAGGACCCGGGGCCCGCGACCATGCAGATCCGGGTGATCGACGACGCGTCCGACCTCGACGATCCGGCGGCGTTGGTCGCGCGCGTCGCGGGCGCCCGGGTGTCGGTCTGGCACCAGCCGCGCAACGTCGGCGCGCCCGTGAACTTCACGACCTGCGTCCAGCAAGCGGTCGGCCACTGGGTGCACATCCTCCACAGCGACGACCTGGTGCTGCCGGGGTTCTACGCCGCCTACCAGGAGCGCATCGCGCACGACCCCTGCATGATGGTCGCCAGCCGCACGTGGTTCGTGGACGACGACGAGCAGAAGCTCGGCCTGAGCCGTGAGCTCCCGCCGCACACCGGCGTGCTCCCCGATGCCATGGCGACGATCGCCAACCTGCACCCGTTCAACTTCGTCGCGGTGGTCGTTGCGCGCACGGCGTACGAGCAGCTCGGTGGGTTCGACCCGGCGCTCGTCCACGCGAACGACCTGGAGATGTGGACGCGCCTGGCGGCGCACGGCCCGGTGGGCATCGTCGACGAGCCCCTGGCGATGTACCGGCGCCACCCCGACTCGGACACCAATCGCCTGCGGCGATCCACGATCTACCTCGACGACGTCACCCGCGCGATCGACATCGTGGCCGAGCGCTTCCCCGACCCGGGCGACGGGCGCCGCTACCGGCGGGCCGCGCGCCGACGATGGAGCGGCAACGCGCTCGCGGTTGGGGTCCAGGCCCGCACCGACGGCCGGATGCGAGCAGCGCTGGCCAACGCGGGGCGTGCCGTCCGCCTCGATCCGTCGCCGGCGACCGCGCGCGCGGCGGCGCTCGTCGTGACGGGACGCACCCCAACACCTTGAGTGTGATTGCTGCGTTAGTGTCTGCTAACGTGATAGTCAACGAGGACGAGGATGGAGAAGGAACGATGACCGTCCGGTTCGCCTGCGTCACCCCGATCGCCGCTCCCCCCGAGGCCGTGTTCGACCTCTCGCTCGACATCGACGAGCACCGCGCATCGATGGCGCGCTTCGCGGAGCGCGCCATCGCAGGCCGGGCCGCGCGAGCCCCCGTCACCGTCACCACCGGCATGATCGGGCTCGGACAAGAGGTCACGTGGCGCGCGCGGCACTTCGGGATCCCGTTCCGCATGACGGCCCGCATCGTGGAGCTGCACCGGCCGACGCGGTTCGTCGACGAACAGGTCCGCGGGCCGTTCCGGCGGTTCCGCCACGAGCACCGCTTCGAGGCGACCGGTGCGGGCACGCGCATGATCGACACCATCAGCTTCGACGCGCCGCTCGGCCCCCTCGGGCAGCTCACGGAGCGACTGGTGCTGGGCCGCTACCTGCGCGACCTCCTCGCGCAGCGCAACGACCACCTCAAGGCGGCGGCCGAGGGCACGGCGCACCGCGCCACCCAGACGAGGACACCTGGCCGCTCCCCGGGAGCGGCGCAGAACTCAGCCGCTGGGGACGCCGCGATCGCGCAGCTGGGTGGCTGCGGGCGGGCCGGCGGCGTCGGCACCGAGATCGGTCAGACGGCGCACCCGTAGCGCGTCGTGGCAGCGTCGCGCGGCTCAGCGGGGGCGGGACGGCACCCCGTCGGCGAGATCGATCGGCGGCGCAGCACGATCCGGCGGCGCGTCGGCTGCGGCGGGAGCCGCCCGGCCGAGGGTCACGACCATCGTCGTCCCCCCGCCCGGCGTGTCCTCGATCGCCAACGTGCCTTCCATCGCATCGATGAAGCCGCGCGCGACCGCGAGCCCGAGGCCGACGCCCTCGACCTCGGGAGGACCGTCGAGGCGCTGGAACGGCTCGAACGCCCGGGCGCGCTGCTCGGGCGCGATCCCCGGCCCGTGGTCGACGATGCGGATCGCCACGTTCGTCTCACCCGCGACGGCAACGACGGTGACGGGGCTCGTCTCGGGCGAGTAGCGCCGGGCGTTGCTGATCAGGTTCGCCAGCGCTCGCTCGAGCAGCGCCCCGTCCGCCGCCGCGAGCGGCAGGTCGTCGGGCAGGTCGAGGTCGATGCCGCTGCGTTGGTAGGGCGTGCTGGCCAGCGCGCTGCGCACGATGTCGCCGACGTCGACGGCGGCCTGCTGCACGGTGACGACCTGGGCCTCCAGGCGGCCGAGGTCGAGCAGGTTGCCCACCATCGCGTTCAGGCGGTCGGCCTCCTCGTCGATCGTCTGCAGCAGCTCGTGCTGCACCACCGCAGGGATCGCGACGTCGTCGTCGAGGAGGCTGGACGCCGAGGTCTTGATGGTGGTCAGCGGCGTGCGCAGGTCGTGGCTCACGGCGTTGAGCAACGTCGTGCGCAGGTCGTTGGCCCGCGCGAGCGCCGCCGCCTGCGCCGCCTCGGCCCGCAGCCGGCGGCTCTCGAGCGCGACGGCGAGCTGCGTCGCGAACGAATCGAGCACGCGTCGGTCGTCGTCGGTGAGCTGACGACCGACGATCGCGAGCTGCACGTCGTGACCGAGCGGCAGCACGAGCGCCGGCTCGCCGGGAGCCCGCGGCGCCGCGTGTCCGGCGGAGGCGTCGACGATCCAGGCCGTCGGCTCGGGAGCCGCACCGAGCGAAGGATCGGGGGACGTTTCGGGCTGGGGGCGGGCGCGCAGCACGCTGACGCCATCGAGCTCGAACGCGGAGGCGAGGACGGCGACGAGGTCGCCGAGGGGGTCGTCGTCACGCAGGAGCAGGCCCGCCATGGTGGCGAGCGTCTCGGCTTCGCTGCGCGCCCGTGCGGCATCGGCCGACCGCCGCGCCGCCTGCTCGACGAGCGTGCTGACCACGGCGGCGACGACCAGGAACGCGACCAGGGCGATGGCGTCGCGCTCGTTGTGGATCGTGAACGTGTGGATGGGATCCGCGAAGAACCAGTTGAGCAGGCCGAAGGCGAGCAGCGCCGCCAGGGCCGCCACCCAGAGGCCGCCCAGCGCGCCGATGGCGAGCACCGCAAGGAGGTAGCAGAACCCGACGGCGGCGAAGCCCAGGCGGGCGTCGAGGGGCAGGAGGAGGGCGGTCAGCGCCGGCAGCCCGACGATCGCCGCCACCAGCCCGGTGACCTGGCGCCGGCGCGACAGGCGCGAGGCACGGACCCAGGCAGGACGCGCCGGGCGGTGCACCGGCGCATCGGGACCGGGGTCGGTCGCGATGATGTGCACGTCGAGGGCGCCGCCCGCCCGCTGCGCGATGGTGTTGACGACCGACCCCTGCACGATCTCGGTCCAGCGCGAGCGTCGGCTGGCCCCGATGACGAGCTGGGTCGCCCGCTCGGCCACCGCGGTCCGCACCAGCGCCTCGCCGATGTCGGTGCCGACGACCTCGCGGTACGAACCGCCGAGGTCGGTCAGCAGCCGTCGGTGCTCGTCGAGGTTGCCGCGGCCGCTGCCCGCCAGCCCGTCGGTGCGCTCGACGTGGATGCCGATGAGCTCGGCCTTCGTGCGACTGGCGATGCGGCTCGCCCGCCGGATGAGGTCGTCCGCACCGGGCGCGCCGGTGATCGCGACGGCGACGCGCTCACGGGTCTCCCAGGGGTCGGCGATGCCGTGCCGGCGGCGGTAGTCCTGCAGCGACGTCTCGACCTGGTCCGCCACCCACAGCAGCGCGAGCTCCCGCAGCGCCGAGAGGTTCCCCACCCGGAAGTAGTTGGTGAGCGCCGCGTCGACCTTGTCCCGGGCGTAGATGTTGCCGTGGTTCATGCGGCTGCGCAGCGCCTCCGGGGTCATGTCGACCAGCTCGATCTGGTCCGCCGCGCGCACGAAGGCGTCGGGCACGGTCTCGCGCTGCTCGATGCCCGTGATCTGCTCCACCACGTCGTTGAGCGACTCGAGGTGCTGGATGTTGACGGTCGAGATCACGTCGATGCCGGCGGTGAGCAGCTCCTCGACGTCCTGCCAGCGCTTGGCGTTGCGACTGCCCGGGACGTTGGTGTGCGCGAGCTCGTCGACGAGCGCCACCTCGGGCCGGCGCGCGAGCAGCGCGTCGAGGTCCATCTCCTCGAACGGCCGGCCGCGGTGGACGATCACCCGGTGGGGGACGACCTCGAGGTCGCCGACTTGGGCCGCCGTGCGCGCCCGGCCGTGCGTCTCGATGAAGCCGGCGACCACCTCGGTGCCACGGCCGCGCCGGCGATGCCCCTCGGCGAGCATGGCGTAGGTCTTGCCGACGCCGGGCGCCGCGCCCAGGTAGATGCGGAGCTTGCCTCGCGCCACCGCGCTCCTCTCGATCGTCCGGCCACCGGCCTGGGGACCAGGCGGGCTCGTGGCCCCAGTCTGCACGGCCAGGACCGAAACGGCGCCTCAGCGGTCGAGCAGTGCGGCGTCGAGGTCCGCCACCGCGCCCACGCCGAGCAGGCTCATCGTGCGCCGCAGGTCGTCGGCGAACCACCGCAGCACCAGGTCGACGCCGCGCTCGCCGGCCGCTCCGAGGCCATAGAGGTACGCCCGCCCGGCCATGCAAGCCGTCGCTCCCGCGGCCAGGGCCTTCGCGATGTCACTGCCGCGGCGCACGCCGCCGTCGCAGATGATCTCCGTCCGACCGCCCACGGCATCCGCGACGGGCGCCACCAACGAGAAGGCCGCGGGCGCGCCGTCGAGCTGCCGCCCGCCGTGGTTCGACAGCGCGATGGCCTCGACGCCGGCGTCGGCCGCGAGGCGCGCGTCCTCGACCGTCTGGATGCCCTTGATCACGATGGGCCCGTCCCACACCGTCCGCAACCAGTCCACGTCGGCCCACGACAGCGCCGGGTCGAACTGGGTGTTGATGTAGTCGGCGAGCGTCACCGGCGAGGCGCCGTCGCCGACGCCCTCACTGCTGCGGTTGCCGGCGACGTTGGCGAAGCGGATCGGTTCGCTCCGCACGAACGCCCACGTCCACCCGGGGTGGAGGGCGCCGTCGACGAGGGTGGACGGCCCGATGGTGGGTGGGAGCGAGAAGCCGCGGCGCACGTCGCGCTCGCGGCGACCGAAGACCGCCGTGTCGACGGTGAGCACCAGGGCTTCGTAGCGCGCCGCCGCCGCTCGTTCGATCATCTCCTGCACCAGGCCCCGGTCACGCCAGGCGTACACCTGGAACCAGAGACGACCGTCGCTGACCGCGCGCACCTCCTCGATCGAGCGCGTGCTCAGGGTGGAGAGCGTGTAGGGCAGGCCTGCACGCGCGGCCGCTCGGGCGACCGCGAGCTCGCCATCGGGGTCGGCGATGCGCGTGAACCCCGTGGGCGCGAGGACGAGCGGGTACGAGACGGCCTCGCCGAGGATGGTCGAGCCCAGGTCGACCTGGGTGATGCCGCGCAGGACCCGCGGGCGGAACCCGGTGGACGCGAAGGCGGCGGCGTTGGCCGCGAGCGTGCGCTCGTCCTCCGCCGCCCCGTCGATGTAGTCGAAGACGCCACCGGGCAGCCGCCGGCGGGCGATGTGCCGCAGGTCCTCGACGGACGCCGCCCGCGCGAGGCGCCGCGCCACGGGATCCGTCTCGACGCGACCGAAGCGCACCACCGAGCGGAGCGTGGCCACGGCCTGGCGCAGCGAGGATGACCGGCTCATGGCGACCGCCGCCCTCAGCCGGGGGCGCTCACGATCGTCTCGACGAGGCGATCGATCATCGGATCCAGCACCACCACGTGCGCCTCGTCCGCGCCCGCCACCCCCTCGACGATCGCCTTGACGACGCCCTCGATGCCGGCACCGTCGGGCGCGCGCAGGAACCGCGCTCGGTCGAAGGTGCGCTCGTCTCCGACGATCACCCCCTCGACGGCGAAGGCCGCGACCTCGGTGACGTCCTCGATCACCGGGGCGGCGGCGACGCCACCTGGCCCTCGCTCGACGACGAGCACGAGCGCACCTCCCCCGCCGGCCCCGTTCCCACCGTCCCCGGTCCCCCCGTCGGGGCGCGGACCCGTCGCGGTCGGGAGGCAGGACATCACGATGGTGAACTCCATGCCCGCCTCCTTGTGGACGTGCTGCTCCTTGAAGTCGTCGCGCTGCTGCATGGCGAAGAACGCGGCCCGGCTCGGGTACCGCACGATGCCGACGCGGTCCCACGCCGGTGCACCGAGGGGCTGGTCGACGACGTCGCCGTGGAAGGCGACGACGGCGCCGATGGCGGCGAGCGGGCCGAGCGGGGCGTAGGCGTCGTCCGCTTCGCGCCCCGAACGGTCCGAGGACCCGTCGTCGTACTGCGCCACCTCGTGGTACTTCATGAGGTTGAGCGCCCAGAACGGGCCGTCGTCGGCCGGATCGAGGTGCAGCCAGCGCCCGATCATCTCCCAGTTCGGCGTGCCGTAGGCAGGTTGCGGTCGGTCAGCCATGCGTGCTCCCCCTCGAGATCCCGTGCGTCGATGCGGTCGGTCGAGCCGGGCCCGCGGTCCGGTCACATCCAACTTTTGACACGCTAACTGACACAACATGGGGCGGCAACGGCGCATGGGCGCCGTCCGCTCGGTCAACGCCGCTCGCCGTAGTCGCCGAACGGCGCGTCCCGCTCGCGCACGGCGTCCCGCCACCCGATCTCCTGGGCCTTCGCCACGAAGTCGAGGCCCTCCTGCGTGTGGCGAGCGACGCCGTCGAAGAGGAAGCCGAGCAGCCGGCTGGTGTCGGGCTGGTACTGGTGGCGCGCCACGTCGTTCAGCATCCACTTCATCATCTGCAGCTGGTTGAGCGGCAGCAGGGCCATGCGCTGCGCGAGCGCCGTGGCGTGGGCCTGCAGCTCGTCGTCGGCGACGCACTCGAGGATCATCCCGACGTCGGCCGCCTCGCGCGCCGTCAGCTCGTCGCCGGTGAAGAGGTAGCGCTTGGCGCGCTCGAGCCCCAGCCGGGCCACCCACACCCACGGCGCCTCGGGCACGCCCCACACCCGGGCCGGCGGGTACCCGAAGCGGGCGGACTCCCCCGCCACGATCAGGTCGGCGTTCAGGATCATGTCCGTGCCCCCGGCGATGCACCACCCCTGCACCGCCGCGATCGTCGGCTTCGAGATGTCGTGCAGCTTGGCGAACGTGTTGCCGAACCGGCCGATCATCTGCACGTCGGCGACCGAATCCCACACGCGGTCCGGGCCGGCGTCGGCCGACGCCTGCCCGAGGGTCGACCAGTCCAGCCCGAAGCCCGCGCAGAACGCCTTGCCCTCGGCGCTGAGCAGGACGACCTTCACGTCACGGTCGCGGTCCGCGGCGTCGAGCGCGGTGTCGAGCTCGTCGCGCAGCTGCGGCGTGATCGTGTTGAACTCCGCGGCACGGCACAGCACGAGGCGGCGCACCGCCCCTTCGTCTTCGATGCGGATGGCGCTGGTCACGTGGTCGCTCCTCGAGGTGCCGGCGGATGGATGGGCCAAGCCTGGCACGGTCGTGTCCGCGACGACGCGACGGGGAAGGGACCTTCGACTCTGGAGCATGCGGCCGTGCGTTCCTACGGTCGATCCATGAGCTTGCGGGAGCCATCCGGCACGCCGGCCGCGACGCCCGACCCACCGCCGGGCCTGCCGGGGCCGGCGTTCCCGGAGCCGACATCTCCGGGGCCGGCGTACCCAGGACCCTCGTTCCCCGGACCGCTGTCCGTCGCCGGGGCGCCCCGAGCGCGAACCCGGACCCGAGCGCGAACCGGGAGCCGAGCGCGAACCCGAACCCCGATCCAGCCGCGGCCATGACCGCGGCTCGGTGAGGCCGCGGCGACCATGGCGAGCGAGATCCATGCCCCCACGAAGCAGGCACCCGACGGGCCGCCCGCCGACGACTGCCCCCCGACGCCGGAGGGCGGGACCGCGGCCGGGTGGTACGGCGATCCGTGGCAGGTCGGCTCGCTGCGCTGGTGGGACGGCGGCCAGTGGACGCCGGCGACGTGCGCCCCCTCGCCGGAGGCGGCCGGCCAACTGGAAGCGACCATCCGCGCCGACCAGGAACGGCTCTCGCGCGACTTCGACCAGGCCCGGCGCCAGCGGGCCGCGCTGGTGGGGCAGCTGCAGCAGATCGATCGCCACCTCGCCGACGTCGATCACGAGCTGCGCACCCTCGAAGCCCGTCGCACGGCCGTACCCACACCCGCGGTGGCACCAGCGCCGCGACCGGGTCCGGGGTCCGGTCGGGTGCCGCCTGCCTCGCCCGCTTCCCTGTCGCATCCCGGGCCGGCGCCGGCCCCCACGCCGTGGGTCGTTCCGGGGCCTCCCGCGACCGCTCCCTCACCCGCCCCGCCCCGCGGCCGCGCTCCCGAGTGGCGGACCGCCACGGTGGGCAACCTGCTCCTCGGCGTCGGCACGATCCTGCTGACCATCGCCGCTCTGGTCTTCGCGACGGTCGCGTGGCCCTCGCTCGACGACCCGCAGCGGGCGCTCGTGCTGGCCGGCGTGACCGCGATCTGCGGCGGGGCGACGATGGCGTTGCACCGGCGGCTGCCCACCACCGCGCAGGCGTTCAGCGTGCTCTTCGTCGGGTTCCTCCTCGTCGACTGGCTCGCCATCCGGCGGGCGGGTGCAAGCGCCGACTGGTCGCTGGCCTGGTGGTGGGCAGCGGGGTTCACCCTGGCCGCGGCCGTCGCCACGGTCGTGGCGCGCGCTGCGCATGATCGTGCAGCAGGTGGTCGGCGTCGCGGCGGCTGTGGCCGCAGCATCATGCGCCGTCACCGCCGTCGCTGTCGACACCCGTCACCCGTGGTTCGTCGCGACCATGGCCTTGGCGATCGTCGCGGTGACCGGGGTCGTGGTCACGATGAGCCTGCGCGCCCGGCCCTCGTGGCGCGTCGCAGCCGTCACCGGCTGGATCGCCTCGGGCGCGTTCGCGGCGGCGACGCTCGGCACGGCGATGCTGACCCTCGCCGCCGAAGGCTGCGGCGCCCTGGCCGGGCTCGCCCTCGCGGCGGTCGCCGCCGCGCCCGTGGCCATGCGCGTGCTGGCCCGGACACCGAGCCGAGCCCCCGTCCCGTTCGACGTCCTGGTCGCGACCGCGGCGATCGCGCTCGGCGCCGGCGTCACGGTCTTGCTGGCCGCGGCGTTCCCGGGACCGCCGACGATCACGGTGCTCGCGGCCGTGGGCCTCGCGGTGCTCGCCTTCGCGACCTTCGGGCCGAGCGCGATCAGGGTCGGAGGATCGTTCGCCGGGATCGTCGCCCTCGCCGGCGCGCTCGCCACGGCCGCGGCGCCGACGTTCGTCCTCCTCGTCGGACCATTGGCCATCTTCTCCACCGCCTGGAGCGGACCGGCCGACGCCACGGCGCTGACGGTGCTGTCGAAGGCCCTCGCCGTCGAGGTGGATCCGCTGCTGGGGGGCTTCTGGCTCGCCGGGGTCTGGTCGTGCATCGCCGGCAGCGTGGCGCTCACGCGCATCGTCGGATCGCCAGGACGGTCGCGGATGCCCGCGCCCGCGTGGTTCGCCGTGGCCATGGCGGCCGCCGCGGTTGGTGCGATCGCCTCGGTGGTCGGTGCGCCGGGCTCGGTCGCCGCCGTGGTGGCGGTCGCGCTCGCGATCGCCAGCGGGGGTGCCGTGGTGGCGGTGCGCCTCCCGCGTGCGGACCACCGGCTGCCGGTCGGCCCCGTCGCGCTGATGGTGCTGGCGCTCACCGGCGCACTGACAGGATTGACCTGGTCGGTCTCCGACCGCTGGTGCAACGTGGTCGCCGTCTCGGTCGTCTTCGTCGTCGCGGCGGCGGCCGGCGCGGTCTCGTCGCGTCGGGACCTGCGGTCGCTGCTCTGGGCCACGTCCTGCGCGTCCGCCTTGGTGCTGGCCGCGATCGCTCCGGCCGCGGCCGGAGCGGCGACGCCGATCGTGGGGCTGTGCCTGACCACCGTGAGCGCGGTGATGCTGCTCGCGTCGGCCCCGCTCCTGCCACGGGCGCGCTGCGACCGCACCGCTCCGCTGGTCTTCGCCGTCATCGGTCTCTTCGCCGGGATCTCCTTCGGAGCCGCGGGGTGGACCGACGGACCCCAGGGGGCCACCGCCCTCGCCGTCGGGATCGCCGGCTTCGCGCTGGTGCTCGTCACGCCTCACGCCACGGATGCGCTCTTGCGGGGCACCGCGCTGGCCTCCGGCACGGCCTTGCTCATCACGGCCTCGGCGCTCGCCACCGCGGCCGCGGGCCGCACGCCATCGGTCGCCGGCGTCGTCGCCAGCGCCACCGCGTCGCTGCTGCTCCTGATCGCGGTCGGCCTGCAGCACGTGCGGCCCGAACGACTCGACCACACGGCGCGGGCCGCCCTCGCCGCGACAGCCGTCACCGGGTGTGCCGTCGGTGCGGCGCTGAGCGCCGTGGGCACCGCAGATCCCCTGACCCAGGGCTGGGACAGTGACCCATGGCTCCTCGTCACCTCCCTGGCCGTGGCGCTGGTCGCCATCACCTTCGCGTCCTGGCGGACGCCGGACGGAGACCTGCGGCTCGCCCTTCTGGCCATCGCCGTCGCGACGGCGGTGACGGAGGCCGGGGCGCTCCCCGCGGCGCTGGGGGTGCGCGTCTCGTGGACGGCCACCGTCGCGACGCTCACCGCCGCCGCGTTCCTGACGGTCGGCACGCGGCTCCTGCGGCCTCGGGACGACCGGCGCACGCTGCAAGCGGTGGCCGGCA
>CAYUOL010000092.1:0-19850 GCA_964446345.1 uncultured Iamiaceae bacterium
TCAAGTATGGCCTCAATTTCAAGGAGGTCATGGAGGCGCTCGACGCCAACAACCGCCAGGTCGGCGGACAGTACATCGACCGGGGTAAGGAGCAGTTTCTCGTCCGGGGCCTTGGGCGAGTTTCGAGCGTTGCCGACATTGCCGATGTGGTCATCGCGACGCGCGAGAACACACCGATCCGTGTTCGTGACGTCGCCGACGTGAAGGAAGGACCGGCCCTGCGATTTGGCGCGGTGACGCGCGACGGCAAGGAGGTCGTGCTGGGCATTGCGCTTCAGAGGATCGGCGAGAATGCGGCGAAGGTTGCCCAAGCCGTCAAGGCCAAGCTCGAGTTGGTCCGCAAGTCGCTCCCGCCTGGCGTTACGCTCAATGCGGTCTACGACCGCACCGAACTGGTCGACAAGGCCATCGGCACGGCCGAGCGCGCATTGATCGAAGGTTCTGTCCTGGTTGCCGTCATCCTGCTCTTGTTCCTTGGCGAACTGAGGTCGGCCGTCGTTGTCGTCATCACCCTCCCGCTTGCCATGCTGATTGCTTTCATTTTCATGCAAGCGACGGGCCTGTCGGCCAACCTGATGTCGCTTGCCGGTCTGGCGATCGGCATTGGCATGATGGTCGACGGCGCAGTCGTGATGGTCGAGAACAGCTACCGATTGCTGAGCCATCACAAAGGCCCGGTTGCCAGCCGCAGCGAGGTCATTCTCAGGGCGGCCAACGAAGTGGCGAACCCGATCGCCTTTGCAATCCTGATCATCATTGTGGTGTTCCTGCCGCTGTTCAGCTTGAGCGATCTGGAGGGCAAGCTATTCAAGCCGATGGCCTTGACCATCACCTTCGCCATGGTGGGATCGCTCATCCTCACCATGACGCTGGTTCCCGTATTATCGGCCATACTGCTGCGGCCGAAAGCCGAGAAGGACACCTTCATCGTCCGCGTGGTCAAGGCCGCCTACCTGCCGCTTCTCGACCGAGCGCTGGATCGAAAGGGAATCACGATGGTGTCAGCGACACTTCTGCTGGCTGCCTCGTTCGCATTGTTCCCCTTCCTCGGCAAGGAATTCATGCCGACCCTGCAGGAGGGCATGATCCAGTTTCGTGTGACGAGCATTCCGTCCACCTCTCTCGACGAATCGATTCGTGTGTCGAACCAGGTCGACGGGGTGCTCAAGGGCTTTCCGCAGGTCGTGTCGACACTGGCCACGATCGGCCGCGCCGAGAAAGGTGAGACCACCGACGTCAACTATATGGAAATCAACGTCACCCTGAAGCCGGTGGCCGACTGGCCCAAGGCAATTTCCTATCAGACGCTCGCCACGGAGATGCAAGAGAGCATCGAGAAGGAGGTACCAACTGTGGTAGTCGCGCCGACGCAGCCGATTCAGTCGCGCGTCGAGGAGTTGATCTCTGGCGTGCGGGCGACGCTCGCCTTGAAGCTCTACGGCCCGGACCTTTCTACGCTCGATCGGCTTGCGGGACAGATCAAGGGCGTCCTCGCGGCCGTCCCTGGTGTCGCCGACCTGTCGCTGGAGGCCAATATAGGCAAGCCGCAGATCGCCATCCGCGCCGATCGGGCAACCATGGCGCGCTACGGCGTAAGCGTCGCCGAGCTCATGGAGGTCGTGCGCGCCGGCATCGGCGGCCAGGCCGTGAGCACGCTGATCGACGGGACGCGGCGTTTCGATATCGTGGTCTGGCTACCGTCGGAACATCGCAAGGATATTGAAGCGATCCAGAATATCCCGATCCGGACCCAGACTGGGGCGCTCGTGCCGCTGATGCAACTCGCCAAGATCGAGATCGATGACGGCTACTCGTTCATCCGCCGCGAGCAGCTTCAGCGTTACGCAGTCGTCCAGATGGATGTCCGCGACCGGGCCGTCGATGCGTTCGTGGCCGATGCCAATGCGGCGATCGCCAGCCGAGTCAAGTTGCCAACGGGCTACTATATCGAATGGGGCGGTTCTTTCGAGAACCAGCAACGGGCCCTGACGCGATTGTCTCTCATCGTGCCGCTGACCATCGGCCTGATCTTCATCCTCCTTTACACCGCGTTCAATTCGGTGCCGCACGCGACAATGATCATTGCCAACGTTCCGTTCGCATTGGTCGGCGGCATCGTAGGGTTGTTCGTAACCGGTCAATACCTCTCGGTGCCCTCCGCCATCGGCTTCATCGCCGTGTTCGGCGTCGCCATGCTGAACGGAATCGTGATGGTGTCGTTCATGAACGAGCAACTCCGGCTTGGCCGGTCGATACGTGAGGCCGTGCGCGAGGCGGCAGCATTGCGGCTGCGGCCGGTCCTCATGACGGCCTCCGTGGCCATCCTCGGGCTCCTGCCGATGCTGCTCTCTCAGGGCGTAGGGGCCGAGACCCAGCGGCCGCTTGCGACGGTGGTGGTGGGCGGCCTGATCACTTCGACGCTGCTGACGCTGCTGCTGCTGCCCCTCATGTACGAATGGGTCGAAACGCGTCGCGACCGGCGCGAGGCGGCGGCGGGCGAGGCGAGCCGGGTTCAAGCCCCGGTCGAGCGACCTGCCAAGGGACGCACATGACGAAGGAGAAGCCGTTCTTGGTTGTCGTCAAATCAAGAATACTACACTACTGCACGGCGGTCGTTCTTGGCGTCGCAGCTACGTTGGTCGCCGGTTGTGCGTCGTACACGGCGAAGCCTATCGTACCATCGAACACCGCCGCGGCGCTGGAGCGGCGAACGCTCGATGAACCGGCACTGGCGCAGTTCATCGAGGCTGCATTGCCCGACCGCACGGCTGTCGGCAGTTCGTCGAATTGGGATCTCTCGACGCTTACGCTGGCGGCGCTCTATTTCCACCCGGAGATGGAAGTATCGCGCGCCAAGCTGGCGCTCGCGCGCGCAGGCGTGAAGACAGCGGGCCAGATTCCCAATCCAACGCTGAACATCTCGCCCGGGCAATATCCCGCCCTGATCGATGCTTCGGCCTGGACCGTCGGGTTCCTCGTGAATTTCGTGTTGGAAACTGCCGGCAAACGAGAGAAGCGAGTGGAACAGGCACGCAATCTCGTGGAGGCGGCGCGGCAGGACATTGCGACGGCTGCCTGGCAGGTCCGTGGAGGAGTGCGGACTTCGCTATTGGACCTCTGGGCAGCGGAGGGGCGACTTCGGCTGGTGGAGCGGCGGCAAACAGTTCAGGCGCAGATCGTCACCCTGCTCGAGGGCCGGTTCATCGCCGGCGAGACGTCCGCCCTCGATGTCGCCCGCGAGCGCATCAATTTGAGCCAGGCCAGGTTGTCCCTGCGCGACACGGAGCGCCAGGCTGCTGAGGCACGCGCCAGGCTGGCTGCCGCCTTGGGCGTGCCCGTTCGAGCGATCGAGTCAGTGAAGCTTTCGGTCGCTGCATTCGACAGGCCTGCGGAAACACCGGACGTCAACGATCTGGCAGCTGGATCGCTTCGGCGAAAGGCGCTCCTGGAACGCACAGATGTACTCGGTCTGCTCGCTGAATACGAAGCGGCGCAGTCGGGGCTCCGCCTGGAAGTCGCGAAGCAATTTCCCAACATCGGCCTTGGTCCCGGCTATACCTACGATCAGGGCTTCGATCTCTACACCTTCGGTCTCAGCGTCGATCTGCCGATCTTCAACCAAAACCAGGGACCGATTGCGGAAGCCGGGGCCCGCCGGAAGGAGGCAGCGGCGAGGTTTGTCGCGCTGCAAGCCAAGATCATCGGAGATATCGACCGGGCAATCGCCAGCTACCGCGGTGGCGCTCGCGCCGTAGCCACTGCCGATACTCTGGTGCAAAGCCAGATACGACGGCGTCAGCAGATGGGCCGTGCATTTGGATTGGGAGAAGTCGACCGATTGGCAGTGCTCACGACCGACTTGGAGCAAGCCGTGATCGAACTGGCGCGCTTCGAGGCGATTGTGCAACAGCGCGAAGCACTGGCTCTGATCGAGGACGCGCTGCAGCACTCGATGTTCGATGGTGGCAGTCTCTACATTCGATTGCCTGAGAAAATGCCGGACAAGGTGCAATCTAATGCACGACCTTAGCCGTGCGCCAGGCCAAGCCGTCGACCGAGCCACGCGTGCTTCGGCGCAGCGCTGCGGCGCCCAATCCCATCATTCCCGTCCAAGAGTACAACCAAAGGAGAGCCTGATGAAAACCGTGGCGTTATTTGCCGCCTGGAGAGCAGATCCCTGAGGAGAGCGATCGCCTCGGGCGCGCCGAGCACGAAGTGAGAGCGTACTTTCAAAAGGTAGGGCAGCGTCGGTGCCGCCCGCCAAGGAAAAGCTGATGCCGCGGTCGCTTACACGTGAACCGATGCCTGCCCTTCCTCTAATGGTAGGCATCGCTGCTATCGAGGTCATCGGCGGCTTGTGTTCGTCGAGCCTCGCCCTTGTCGCCGATGCACTCGGTCTGGTCGCGCTCGCATCGGAGTGGATGTTCGTCTGGATCGTTCGACGTCCTTCACTGTCCGAGCCGTCAGTGACTTTTGGCCGTGATCGATTTACAGCGGGGATGCTGGGTGCGTACGCCTTTTGCCTGCTGGCGAGCGCCTGCATCCTGTACGAAGCGCACCGTCGGGCGCTTGACCCGCCGGCAATTCATGCCGGCCTAATGCTGACCGTCGCGGTCGGGTGCCTGGTCGCCAGTCTCGGCATCGTAGTGTTTTCGCCAGCCCAGTTTCTCCCCGGCGCCTGCGCTGGCAGGAACTGGGAAAGCATACAAAGATTGCTCTTCGGCCCGCTCCAACTCGTCGTCACGGCAATCCTGGTAATGGCGACGGGTTGGCCGGTCATCGACCCTATCGTTGCCGCTGCCATCGCCTTTCACGTGATCCTGAGGACATCAGCTTTGGCGAACCAGGCGATCCGCTACCGCGTGCGGCGTTCGCGCTAAGGACGGCAGCGGAAACGCCGGAAGATGAGGTTAACATGACCGAGAAGCTCCGGCTGGACATTCCGTTAGCGCTGCCTGAGGTGACCGCTGCCGCTGACCGCTGCCTCGACCGGTTGTTGTCGGAGATGCGCGGCCGCGCAGGGGTTGAGGACGCGAATGTCGTTCGTGGGACCGAGCGCGCGCCGGCACAGCTTTGCATCCACTTCGAACCGGCTATCCTGATCCTTGCCCAATTAAGTCGACTTGTCGTCGGCGCGGGAGCGGAGATGTCCGCCCGCTTCGGGCATGCGAGTTGCACCGTGGATATTCGGCATGAGCGGCGGGCGCTCACGATCGCGGAGGCGCCTGGCCGAACTCCACGAGGCGGGTTGCAGTGAAGCGATTGGCGCCGCGCTCGCACGGAACAAGCCCTCGGCAAAGCAAAAGAGGTTTCGTTCGACGTCTAGCCATCGAGTTCAACCTGAGAAGAAACAGCATGAGTTCGCACTTCTTCGATCGCCTGTTTGGTCAAAACCGAGGTGGTGGCCGCCACGGCGGTGGTCATGGAGGAAAGCATGGCCGCGGTCAGCCGGCCGAGGGTTACGGACCTGCCGCCGATGGTCCATGGGCCAAGCAGGGGGTCCTGGTGTGCCCTAAATGTCGCGCCGATAATGCCGAGCACAGTCGGTTCTGCGCACGGTGCGGTGAACGTTTTGGCACAGGAGAGCTAACGTGCAAGTGCGGAGCCGTACTGAAGCCAGAGGCCAAGTTCTGCTCCTCCTGCGGCACGGCGAAGGCGGCGCCTTGAGCGCGAGGTTGCGTCCGGACGCTAGAGGGGCTCCGCTCTCCAAGCTGGGTGACGGACGGCTGACAAACGAGGACTCAAATGGATGCTAACGCCATTTCGTCCGTGCCCACCGCGGCAGGGCGTCAAAAAAAGCGATTGTCCATAGCATTGGGGCTCACAGCGAGCTTCATGGCCGTCGAGGTAATCGGGGGTCTCTGGACAGGGAGCCTGGCGCTCCTTGCCGACGCAGCCCACATGTTCACGGACGTCGGCGGCTTGGCGTTGGCCTTGGTTGCCATTCGGTTTGCGAAACGGCCGAGGACGCCTCGGAACACGTTTGGATATGTCCGCACGGAGGTGCTTGCAGCATTGACGAATGCTGTCGTTCTTCTGCTGCTGACCGTCTACATCCTCTACGAAGCCTATCAGCGGTTCCTCAGCCCACCGGAGATCATAGGCGGGCCGATGCTGGCGGTCGCAGTCGTGGGCCTCGTCATCAACCTGATCAGCATGCGGTTGCTGTCTGCCGGCTCGTCGGAAAGCTTGAATGTCAAAGGGGCCTATTTCGAAGTGCTCTCCGACATGCTCGGGTCGCTTGGCGTGATCGTCGCGGCTGGAGTTGTGATCGTGACCGGCTGGAAACTCGTCGACCCGATTGTCGGTGCCGGTATCGGCTTGTTCATCGTGCCGCGGACTTGGTCTCTCCTAAAGCAAGTGATCCACATCCTGATGGAGGGTACGCCGCCGGAAATAGACATGGGGCTGCTAGAAAAGGGCCTGCGAGAGCTTCCTTTTGTACGTGGGGTGCACGATCTTCATGTCTGGACGATCACTTCAGGCGCTAACGCGATGAGCGGCCACCTGGTCCTGGCGGACATGGGCTCGGCGAGCGCGACCTTGATCGCGGCAAGGCAATTGATGCAGACATCATTCGGCATCAAGCACGTCACCATCCAGATCGAGGACGAGCGCGTTAGGGAAGCCGAGCCGACACAGCCGTTCTGATGCGGAGACCCTCGGGTAGCACCGCACGGCAGGGAACGTGCGCAACTTTGCGGCGATGCGCAATCGCCAAGGGGAGGTCGGTGTGAGGTTCGAAGTTCTCAACTGGTGGGAGATGGCCTCACATCTTGTCGATATGACCATCGCCTATGTGCTTGCGCTGCCCATCGGCTGGGATCGCGAGCGGCACGAGCGAAGCGCCGGCCTTCGCACCTTTCCTCTCGTTGCGATCGCGAGTTGCGGCTTCGTACTGATCTCGATCGGGATGTTCGGGGAGGGCTCGATCGGGCATGCCCGCATCCTGGAGGGCCTGATCACCGGCGTAGGTTTCATCGGTGGCGGAGCGATCATCAAACGCATGAACGAGGCTTCCGGCACTGCCACGGCTGCAAGTCTCTGGGCAACGGGCGCGCTTGGCGCATCGGTCGGCTTTGGGCTCTATGATATCGCTGCAATACTGAGTCTTTCGACTTTCGTGACGCTTTGTTTGCTGCGTCCTTTGAAGGAAGTCGCGCAGGCTTCAAACAAGAACGTTGACGAGAAATCGAACGATGAGCCCAAGATCTGAGCGTTGCCCGATATCCACATGGTAGAAGAAGCATGCGAGAGCGGTGCGATAGCCGATACGTACGGCGGCCGGGTGCACATTAAGTGGGACCCGACGGCGGCGGTGACGCCGCTGGGTCAGTTGCCGTTTTTGTGCCTGTTGATCGAGCGCATCTTCGGCGGCGTTACCACGGATATGCTGAAGAAGCTGGGCTATCCGGTTCGCGGCCCATTGAGGGGATTTCTGCAAGCGGCTGTCACGGGGAAGCCGCTTGTGACACGATCAGTGCGCCTCCTTTTTCCAGAACTCGAGGCTCCGGCGCGTCTGGCGCGCCTGGAGGTCGGGCGGCCACGTGCTCTTGATGTAAGCCAACGTCGCCGCAATCTCCTCATCGGAAAGCTGCCGGCCGAACGCCGGCATGTCACCCTGGTAGCCCGCCCGATACGCGGCAGGGCCCTTCTTCACGATCACAAAGAGATCGTCATCCGGACGCCGCCAAGTAGGTCCGGTGGCATTAAGCGGTGGTGCCGCAGATCGTCCGCGCTCCAAGAGGGCGCGCCAGTTCGGCTGGCCTTCCAGAGACGAACCGTGACAGCCGGCGCACGCATTCGCGTAGATGCCACGACCGACCTCGACCTGGGCAGGATTCCGAGGGTCGAGCGGGGGATGAGCGTCCCGGCTGACCGCGCGGTCGAACAGCCAACCCGCCACGATAAGAAGCAGGACCCCAAGTATCCACGCTGTCCATCGAAGACGTCGCTTAGACGCAGACAGGATTCTCGTCCGGTCCCCGCGGCTCCGGCGCAGCGCCGGCAGGCGGCGGCTCGCAGACGTACGGATGCCCGCACGCCTTTCACTTCGGGAGGGAGGCTTCTTCGTCCACCACATCACGTGCATCTCTCCCTCTGAGGCCGCAGGCTCCAATCCAGAGCCAAAGTGGACATCTTCACGCACTGCCCCCGCGTGAAAGATCCTCGCCCCGATGAAGGTCCGGTCGCCTCGGCAAGCAGGCGACATTCAGGCGCCCGGCGCGGCCCTTGAGCTCGACATCATTTGCCCAAAGCCAGGCGCCGGCGCTGAACCCGCGCGCCTCGACGATCGCGGCTTCAGAAGCCACGATGGATGCGTCCAGCGTCTTGGTAAGCCGCTCCAGCCGCTCAGCGACGTTCACCGTATCGCCGAGCAGCGTGAACTCGTCGTGAGACCCGCTGTGAAGCACGCCGCTGATCGTCATGCCGACATGCAGCCCGATGCCGGCGTCCGGCGCCGCCTTGCCGGCGCGCTGGCGCGCGTCCTTCCATCGCGATAGCGCGGTGCCGAGGTGAGCTGCGCATTCGAGCGCGCGTGTGGCATCACTCGATGGCGCCTGCGGTTGGCTGAACGCCGCCATCACGCCATCGCCGATGAACTTGTCGATCATGCCGCCATGGGCAAACACCTCCCGGGTGACCAGCTCGCGAAACTCAGCCAGCAGCTCAGCGATCAATTCCAACGGCATGGTCTCGCTGAGACGAGTGAAGGATCGGAGATCAACGAACATGACGGCGGCCCTGCGGCGGCCCAGCGGAAGCGACGCGCGCGTTGCCTCGAGCTCGCCCAGCACGGCCGGCGAGAAGAAGCGGCTGAGATTGGCGCGACGCCGTTCGGTCATGACCGCCCGCGCCATCTGAGCATTGTGGTCGTGCACCAGAAGGCAGCAGACGGCGGCAGAAAACCCGAACGCGGCCGCGAGCGCTCCTTCCGTCAGGAAAGCCGACCAATCGATCGTTTCCCATGGGGCCATTCCCACATGAGCCTCAACCGCGACGAAGAGCAGGGAGAGCCAACCCACCACGACGACGCCGGAAAAAAGCACCACCAACCGCGGACGAAGCCGGAGCGCGACGTGGGTCAGCAGCATGAAGCCGATGGCCAGCGAGGGCGCCGTCAGGTCATGATTGAGCGACGCTCCCGGCGCGAACAAGTGCTCGTGGAACAGCACCACGACAAAGAGCGCATCGAGCACCACGAACAGCGGAGCGAACCAAAGAGGCCCGCGCTTGATGGTTGCGAGGCCGAGTGCCACGACCGTCACGATGCCGTAGCCGACGACCACGTTGGCCTGGACGAGGACGCTGCCCTGATTGCTGGCAAGGACCAGGTTGGCGAGAAGGATGACGAACGCGACAAGGCGCAGCCACGCCGATCGCTGTTCACCGCCCCATCGGCGATTCCCGCTTGAGAGAGTTGGCTCGGGGTGACCGGCCACGTTCGAGACGCTCTTTTCGGGCATAGTCGAGACGTGTTTCTCCATCGCCGCCGTCGCGGAGCGGCCTTCACGATCGCGCAGGGCTGACGCTGCGCGGACCGCACCGCGAAAGGGGCTAGAACTCGGTTAGAACTTCACTTGGCCGGATTTCCCACCGGCGTTCTTTAGGACAAGGGTCACAGCGGCGACGGCAGCCAGCGGCGCCTTGGCCTCGCCCTTCAAGGCGCTGTCGCCTGAGACCGTGAGCTGGACCGTCTCGCGCGCGCTGCCCGAGACGATCAGCACCGAGCCGCTGAAGCCCTTGGCGGATGTCGGCCTGTTGCTCTCGTCGAGAAGGTTGATGGTCACTGTGCCACCAGAGACCATCAGCTCGGCGTGGACGCCGGCGACGTCCTGCATCGGGCCACCATTGGGCCCCTTCATGCTGCCATGGCTATGCTGGGCGCTCGCCAGCCCCGCCCAGGGCGTCAGGGCGACGGCGATCAGGATCTTCTTCATTGCTCTCTCCTTGTTCGACAGGTTTGTCGCGATGAAACAGCGCGTAGAGCGCGGGCAGGACGACGAGGGTGAGGATCGTCGACGAGATGATCCCCCCGATGACGACAGTGGCCAGCGGGCGCTGGACCTCTGCCCCGGCGCCCGTGGCGATCGCCATCGGCACGAAGCCCAGCGACGCCACGAGTGCGGTCATCAGCACGGGCCGCAGGCGTTTCATGGCGCCTTCGCGCACTGCGTCCCCGACCGGACGGCCATCGGCGCGCAGCCGCTGGATGAACGAGATGATGACGAGGCCGTTCAGCACCGCCACGCCCGAAAGCGCGATGAAGCCAACACCGGCGCTGATCGATAGCGGAATATCGCGCAGCACCAGGGCCGCGACGCCGCCGGTCAAGGCGAGCGGCACGCCGGTGAAGACCAACAATGCATCGGCGACCGAGTTCAGGCTCATGCAGAGCAACACGAAGATCAGCAGCAGCGCCACCGGCACGACGATCGCGAGCCGCTGCGAGACTGCCACGAGCTGCTCGAACTGGCCGCCCCAGCCGATCCAGTACCCGGCCGGAAGTTTTACCTGCTCGGCTACCTTGACCTGCACCTCGGAAACGAACGAGCCGAGGTCGCGGCCGCGCACATTGGCGCTGACGACGACCCTCCGTTTGCCGTTCTCGCGGCTGATCTGGTTCGGGCCAAGCGCCGATTCGATCTCGGCCACTGCCGACAGCGGCACGTAGGGTGCTGCTGTGCCGATTCCCGTCTGAATGAGCGCGGCGCGGCCGTTCTCCTTCGCTCCGACCGCTGGAACCGGAACGGGTATCGGCAAAGCGGCCAGCGCTGCCATGTCGACGCGCAGATGCTCAGGCAGGAGCACGACGATATCGAAACGCCGGTCGCCCTCGAAGATCAGACCGGCCTCCTTGCCGCCGATCGCGATCTCGACCGCCTCCTGCAGCTCGGCGAGGCTGATGCCGTAGCGCGCCAGCGCAATCCGGTCGGGCTTGATGGTGAGCACCGGCAGGCCGCTGACCTGCTCGGTGCGCGCATCGGCAGCGCCCGGCACGGACTGGACGACAGCCTGCACCTTGTTCGCCACCGACAGCAGCGTGTCGAGGTCGTCGCCGAAGATCTTGACGCCGAGATCGCTGCGCACGCCCGAGATCAGCTCGTTGAAGCGCATCTGGATCGGCTGCGTGAACTCGTAGTTGTTGCCGGGCACCTGCTCGACGCGCTTCTCGATGGCCGTAACCAGATCGGCCTTGGAGCGGGCGGGGTCCGGCCATTGGCTGCGCGGCTTCAGCATGACAAAGGTGTCAGCGACGTTGGGCGGCATAGGGTCGGTCGCGACCTCGGCGGTGCCAATCTTGGCCGCGACCTCCTTCACCTCTGGGAACTCGAGGATCGCCTTCTCAAGCGCCTCCTGCATCTGCACCGCCTGGCTCAGGCTGGTGCCCGGAATGCGCATCGCATGCAGGGCGATGTCGCCTTCATCGAGCGAGGGAATGAACTCGCCGCCCATCCGCGACGCCGCAACGCCCGCCACCACGACCAGCAGCATCGCAAGGCCGGTGATCACGTGGCGCAGGCGTATCGCCGCCTCCAGCACCGGCGCGTACAGCCACAGCGCGCCGCGCATGAAGAGGTTCTCCTTCTCGGCGACGCGGCCCGTCACCAGCAAGGCGACCGCCGCCGGCACCAACGTCATCGAGAGAATGGCGGCACCGGCCAGCGCCATCAGCACGGTGATAGCCATGGGTGTGAACATCTTGCCCTCGACGCCGGTGAGCGTGAGTACCGGCAAGTAGACGACGCCGATGATCAGCGTGCCGAACAGGCTCGGCTTGATGACCTCCTGCGCCCCCGCAAGGATGGTGGCGAAGCGCTCGTTGCGCGTCAGGATGCGGCCGCGGCGATGCTGCTCCTCCGCCAAGAGGCGCAGGCAGTTCTCGACCACGATCACCGCTCCATCGACGATGATGCCAAAGTCAATGGCGCCGAGGCTCATCAGGTTGGCGCTGATGCGGTTCTCGACCATGCCGGTGATGGTGAACAGCATCGACAGCGGGATGACGCAGGCGGTCACGAAGGCGGCGCGGAAGTTGCCGAGGATGAGGAACAGCACGACAACAACCAGCAGCGCGCCCTCGAGAAGGTTCTTCTCGACCGTCCAGATCGTCGCTTCGACCAGCTTCGTGCGGTCATAGATCGCGCGCGCTACGATCCCCTCCGGCAGCGACGGCGCGATCTCGGCGAGACGCGCCGCCACCCGCTGCGCCGCCGTCCGGCTGTTCTCGCCGATCAGCAGCATGGTGGTGCCGATCACCGTCTCTTTGCCATCCAGCGTCGCGGCGCCCGTGCGAAGGTCTGTCCCTTCCTTGACCTCCGCCACGTCACTGATTCGAACAGGCACGCCGCCGTGCGAGCCGAGGACGATGTCGCGTATCTCGGGCATGCTCATCACCTGCCCGGGCGTGCGCACGAGGTACTGCTCGCCGTTGCGCTCGATGTAGCCCGCGCCGACATTGGCGTTGTGCGTCATGAGCGCCGACATCACATCGCGGAAGGACAGGCGGTAAGCCATCAGTCGGGCGGGATCGGGGAGCACGTGGAACTGCTTCTCGTAGCCGCCGATCGTGTTGACCTCGACGATGCCCGGCACGGTCCTGAGCTGCGGCTTGATGATCCAGTCCTGGATGGTGCGCAGCTCAGTCGCTGTGTAGGGCGTGCCGTCGGGCCGCTTTGCGCCGGCCTTGGCCTCGACCGCGTACATGTAGATCTCGCCAAGCCCCGTCGAGACCGGCCCCATCGACGTCTCGGTGCCGGGTGGCAGCTTGTCCTTGGCTTGCTGGATGCGCTCGTTGACGAGCTGGCGCGCGAAGTAGATGTCGGTCCCGTCCTTGAACACGACCGTCACTTGGCTGAGACCATAACGTGACAGCGAGCGCGAGTAGTCGAGCTTGGGCAGTCCGCCCATCGCCGTCTCGATCGGGAAGGTGATGCGCTGCTCGACCTCGAGCGGCGAATAGCCCGGCGCCACCGTGTTGACCTGCACCTGCACGTTGGTGATGTCGGGAACGGCGTCGATCGGCAGGCGCGTGAAGTTCCAGGCGCCGAAAGCACCGACGGCCATAGCCGCCATGATCACCAGCCAGCGGTTCTGGATGGAGAGGGCAAGGATCGCGTTGATCATCGGTTGGCCTCAATGCTCATGGGCGGCGCCCGCCTTGCCGATCTCGGCCTTGACGACGAAGCTGTTCTTCGCGGCATAGACGTCGCCCGGTGTCAGGCCGAACGTCACCTCGACCCACTCGGCGTCGCGGCCGCCTAGCTCGACCTCCCGCGCGACAAAGGAACCTTGCTCGCGCACGAACACCACCGTCTTGCCCTCAACGGTCTGGATGGCGCTCGCGCTGATCGCAACTTCTGCCGGACGCGCCGACAGCAAGACCCGCCCGACGACGAAAAGGCCGGGGCGCAGGCGTCCGTCGTTCGGCACCACCGCGCGCGCGATCGAGGACTGGGTGTCGCTGGCGCCAATCGGCGACAGATAGTCGATCTTCGCTGCTATGGTGGGTCGGCCATCCTCGACATCGATCGCCACAGTGTCACCGATGCGCACGTTTTCGATATCGCGGCGATAGACGGCAAGGTCGATCCACATCGTCGACAAGTCGGCGATGGTGAAGATCGGGCGTGCCTCGGAAGCGAACTCGCCCAAGGTGCCATCGCGGTCGATCACGGTGCCGCTGATCGGCGCCTTCAGCTCGTAGACGGTGAGGCTCTGGTTGCTCTCGACCGTCGCCAGCACCTCGTCCTTCTTGACCTTGTCGCCCAGCCGCTTTCGCATGCTGCGGATGACGCCCGGAAAGCGTGGCGTCGCCTTCACCAGCGCCTCCTGGTTCGGTTGGATCGTGCCGTTGAGCCGTAGGGTATCGCGAAGTTCGCGCGGTGCCGCCGTGAGCAGCTCGATGCCGGCGGCTGCGACTTGCGCATCCGAAAGCTTCACGCCCTCATCGTGGCCATGACCGCTCTCCTTCTCGGAGGGCCCACCATGCTCCTTGCTCGTCGCGGCCTTGAGCCCGCCGTTGGCGAGCTTTGGGTCGAAGGCATAGTAGGCCGACGCTGCGCCCGCGACGACGCAGACCACCGCCACCATCAGGTAACCGAAGATGCTCTTCATCGCTGTCCTCATCGCGCCTTCACCAACGTCACGGGGGTGGCCGTCAGGCCCTCGATGGTCGCCACAGCCGTGTGGAAGCTCGCCAACGCGTCGTGCTCCATCAGTTCCGCGTCCGCGACCGTCCGATACGCGTCCAGGATCTCCAGCACCGTGAAGCGGCCCTGCTCGTAACCGGACTCGATGGTCGCCAATGTCTGGCGCGCTTGCGGCAGCACGGATCTGTGCAGCAGGTCGAGCTGGCGAAGCTGGCTGTTGGCCGTCGCGTGCGCCTTGGCCACGACGGCGATCAGCGTCAGCCGGCTTACCGCACGCTCCGCATGCGCCTTCTGCGCATTCTCCTGGGCTTCCCGAATGCCGCCGCGGTTGCGGTCAAACACCGGGATCGGGATCGAGACGCCCAGCCGGATCGCGCTTTCGCCATTGTCGGAGTAGTAGCGCCAGCCGACGCCGGCCGTGACGTCGGGGATGGGCTTCAAACGTGCGATCAGCAGCTCGCCGTCGCGTTGCGCCCGGATGGCTGTCCACCGCATAAGCTGGGGGTTGTCGTCGATGGCCCTAATAAGCGACGGAAGCGGGACCGGCGGAAGCACACGGCCGAAGTCTCCCGACACGGACGTGAACTCGGGCGTGTCGCGGCCCATCAGGGATGCAAGCTGATGCCTGGCGACGACGAGGGCCAGTTGCGCGCGCTCCCCTTCCAGCTTGACGAGGCCAGCCGCGGCTTGCGTACGTGTCGCATCCGACGGGGGCGAGGCGCCTGCTTCCACGCGCCGCTGCATGAGCGGCACGAGCCGGCCGAGCGCCGCGGCTTGCCGGTCGATGACCTGAATGCGCCGCTGCTCGGACAGAGCGTTGACGAACGCGATTGTGGTTTCCGACAACAATTCGAGGCGACCTGCCTCGCGTTCCCAGCGGGTGGTATCGTAGTCGCCAAGCGCGGCGGAAACTCGCGCGTCCCGCTTGCCTCCCAGCTCGATGAGCTGGCTCAGCATCAAGGTCGTCTCGACGCCGCCGACGTTGGTGCTGTTGCCCGGCGCGAAGTTATCGGCCTCGAAGCCGATCGTCGGATTGGGCAGCTTGTTCGCCTGCTGGCGCCGTCCCTCGGCCATGCCGATGTTGCGATCGGCAACCTCCACGCGCGGGCTCGCATTGGCCGCTTGCTGCAGCGCCTGTCGGAGCGTCAGCGCGCCATTCTTCTGCCCCTGGAGGGGTACCTGCGAAGAGGCGGGCCACGCCTGCACGACGAGCAGCGTCGCGCAAAGCGCACCTACAGCACGGATTGTCATGACCTGATCCCAGCAACACAGTTCTCAGCGCCGTCCGGCCATGGGCCGGACCGACCAATGAAAATGGCTAGGTCAGGTTCTAGGAGGCGGGGCAGCCGCTCGTTGCGCGAAGATCAGCGGATGCCACAAGCGTCCCTCCGGCACGCCCGACGGCGTAACGGCAGCGTCCATCGGCGGTGCCATGTCGAGAAAGGGGTCGACCGAGCAGGAGTGGCACGTCTCGCCCACGCTGCCGCCGTCCGCTCGCTGATCGTTTTGCGCCGTCGTGATGATTGTCGAGGCCGCTTGCGGAGGCCAGGGCTCCACGTTGACATGCAGGATGCTCGCCATCGCAAGCGCCAGCACGCAGGCCAGCCGCACGAAGCGAACTCCCTGCTGACAAAGACGTGCGAACTGATGAAACGCGCTACCCGACACGGGCGCATTCATGCCGCGTCTCGTGTGCGTTACACAATAACGCTTGGACGATTGCGGCGTTCTGTCCGGCACTCCTTTGCGCGCGATGCCGCCGACAGCGATCTCAGATCCTGAATGCGCGCATCGGCGTTAATGGCAGGTCAGGACCGTGCTTCTTCTTGTTACATGAGGACATTAGATCGATCCATGCCGACACTGATCTTGTATGATCTCTCCGACGGACAACGCCAGTCAAGCGCCGTTGCCTGCGCGCCGGCTTCCGTGACTGCACGCGATCGGCAGCGGGAGTCTGGATGCGCTTGCCAGACACAACGCTCTGGCACTCGAACGACAATATCCGCTCAGTATTTCAGCTCTTTCGCTCGATTGTTCATGCGATGGAGGCCGAACGGAGCATGATCATAGACGTTGAGAGGCTGTACGGACTGGCCAAGGCGCCTGCGATCATCGACAGCGATGAAGAGTAGGATGGGCCGCAATCCGATCGGTGGCGGTGCTTGGGGCCACAGCATTTGCCGCGCGAGCCGCCGCACGCGGCGCGTGGGTGGCGCAATCCAACGTGCGCTATTTGATGACGTTGCGATTAAATAGTTTGACGCTCTATTGACGAGGCTGCGGCCCGGCAGCAGCAACTTCCCTCCCATGTGGAGAGATCGATCAAGATCAGGTGTGCGGCTTTCACGTCAACCGTTCCGGGGGGCCTAGCTGTGTTGGCTATCGGAGCAATCGCCCTTGCAATGGCCAGCGTAATGAACAGGTGGGGCTCATGAAGTCATATCGGCGAATGTCAGCGCGTGTTGCTGGGTTCCTCATCTTGTGTGGTTGCGGGACGGACATACCCATCGAAGGGCAAACCAGCGACGGAGAACGCTTCTCGGGCGCGCTGCCGACCCGAGGACGCAACTCTCTACGTCGGCGGACTATTGTTCTCACCTGGGCCGCCTTACGCCTTAGCACGTAAAAGCCCCGCCCAGCGGACCGGGCGGGGCCTGGAGGGAGTCGGCTTACTCGCCGTTCTTCTTGCGGCTGCGCGACCAGATCAGGGTGAAGCCCTCACGGTCCTCGTCGTCGAAGAGGTTGGCGAAGATCGGTGCATTGAAGCTCGGATCGTCGAGCTTGAGCGAGAGGTAGTCGCGGCCTTCGCTGGAGCGCTTCGACCAGGCGGCCCCAATCTCGGCGCGACCGACGAAGACCCTGTGGCTGGGGGCATTCTCGTTGCTCCGGTTGGCCTCGGGCACGATGCGGACGCCCCTGGTCTGAACGCTGAGGGTGACGATCTCGCCCTGGTACTCGTTGCCGGACTTCTTGAAGGAACCGATGTTGGCCATGTGACTTCTCCTTGCTGTTTCGAGCCCCGCGACCATCGCGGCCTCGATGGCGATCGTTTGCCGGAGGCGATCGACGCCGCACCCGCTCGCGGGCCGAAGCGCAGCGGAGGATGGCGGCGGAGCGATTTCTTGCCTCGCGAGGAATGGGCGAAGCCCAGGGGAAGAAAGTCGCTCTGCCGCCGTTGCGGCTCAGGCGATCGAGGCGCAGCCGTCCTACGGCTAGATCAAGCCATGGAGAGGCCGTGGGTCGCGCGCCGAACAGCATCCTCGGGAGAAGTCGTGGCCAACCTGAAGGGTCCTGCAAAGGGTCCCGGCTTACCGGGCGAAGAGACGGCGGCCATGGGATAGAAAAAGGAAGCTTCGTCTCCGGGGCCAATCGATGCAGACAGACACGTCCCACATGGTCTTCGTCGACTGCACCGGAGCAGACTGTCGAAGCGCTCCAACGAGGGTCGCATTCCTGCCGGTCAGGAACACGATCTTAGCCGCGCGGCGTCGCCAACCCGGTGATCAGGACGTAGAGGTCATCAGCGCTTTTGGCCGTGCGGTCGCCACTCGCTCGGCGAGCGAGCCGGGTCTCCCGCGGGGACCTGCCCGTCAGACGACGGGACGGACAGCGCCAGGCGAGAGAAGGCGGTGATGCCGGCCAGAATGGCGCCTATGACAGCAAATGCCTGCTGCCATCCGCCAGTCGACATGCCGATGCCCGTTAGCGCGAACGATACCTGGTAGCCGGCGATCGCTGCCGGCACGGCGTAGAGTAGTCCAATGACGGTGCGGGTCAGAGGCGTCTGGCTGGTGGCGAAGGCAATCTGTCCGAGAGCCAAGGTCGCTCCGCCCGCCAGAATCCCGACAATGAATGCCCCGATTATGCCGGCTCCGCTCTGAAAGGCAGCGAGGCCAGCCGTCATTCCCGCGAAAAAGGGAAGCGCGTAGACGGCGAGCGTGAACAGCAGCCAGCATAGCAAGCCGAGGCCAAGAAAGCCGAGAACAAGCCCAATAAACATGGTGGTGGATCTCCGTGACATGAGTCGAACGGGTGCGCCTTCCACCACCTCCATGGCGCAACTGAATTATATCAGGATTGAAGCTGCAGAGGCAAAGGTTTGCCTCGACAAGCCGGTATGCAAAGGCAGCATGAAACTCAAGCACCCGAATGCGAGCCGAGAAGAACCGAGATGGTATTGTGCCGTCCTGAGACCGGGTTTCCGATCTCGGTTCTCCGCTATTTCGAGCTCGGCCCGATTGTGCTGGTCACGTCGGCGCACGGCGCGAAGAACACAACTTCATTGACCATGGGTTGGCACACAGTCATGGAGTTCACGCGACCCCAATCGGTTGCGCGCGGGAAGCCAATTCCAATGAACCTGCTCATTGCTTCGCTTCACAGCAGACCCAGCGACCGGAATGAGGCATGGGTTCCGTGCCCGATCACGACATGGTCGTGCAGTTCAACCTCCAGAGCGTTGGCCGCTGCTTTCAATTCGCGCGTCGTCTGGATGTCTTCGCGCGATGGCTTGGAATCCCCGGACGGGTGATTGTGCACAACGATGAGCGCGGAGGCGTTGAGGATCAAAGCATGCTTCAGGACTTCTCGCGGGTACACGGGCGTGTGATTGACGGTGCCGCGCTGCTGGACCTCGTCGGCGATGAGATGGTTCTTGCGATCAAGGAACAGTATTCGGAATTGTTCCAGCTGCTCGTAAGCCATTGCAGTCTGCAGATAGGCGAGCAGCGCCTGCCAATTGCTGAGGACGGGGCGGGCGCGCACGTTTGCTCTGGCCATGCGGCACGCGATCTCCCGGACACGCCGAAACATGGCGATGTCATGTCCCGTCAGTCCAAAGGCGCGAAGTTGCGAGGCTTCGGCTGTGATGACGTGCCCAATGCTGGGAAATCTTTGCAAGAGGGCGGAAGCAGACAGCGCACCTGGCGATGAAGCGAGCAATCCGACGAGTAGGTCCTGCTCGGTCGTCTCTTCCGTCGGCAGGGCAACAAGATTGCTATCCCGACTCAATCCTCGAGCCGGCGACGCGGATGCAAGAGCCAAAGATGATGCAGACATGGATCATGGTCCGGAGAGCAGGACGGGACGAGCCGGGCCCGCTCTCTCGGAAGGCCCACCGGCTCGTCCGCTTCCAGCCATCCTCTTGCTCTTGACGATTCGACGGCCCGCCACCGGGGAGAACAGCAGCAGGCGCAATGGACACCAGAGAGAAAGCGCACGCGCGCTCCGGGCAATAGCGTCAACGATTGCTCGAAGGAAGCGGCGCTCACGCGCCGCCTGAACCGAAGCGCCAGACCGGGATGCCGAGCTTGCGGGCCTTGTCGGCGAGATTCTCCTGGATGCCGGAACCCGGGAATACGATGACGCCGATCGGCAGGACCTCCAGGATCTGGTCGTTGCGCTTGAAGGGAGCGGCCTTGGCGTGACGGGTCCAGTCGGGCTTGAACGGAATGTGCGTCACCTTGCGAGTGTCCGCCCAGCGGGCGGCGATGCGCTCGGCACCGGTCGGCGAGCCGCCATGCAGGAGAACCATGCCGGGATGCTTGGTGCGAACCTTGTCGAGCGTGGCCCAGATGAGGTGATGGTCGTTGAAGTCGGCACCGCCGGTGAAGGCGATCTTCGGGCCGGCGGGCACCAGCAGCTCGGTCTCGGCCCGGCGGCGGGCGGCCAGGAAGTCGCGGCTGTCGATCATCG
>CAYUOL010000093.1:0-14585 GCA_964446345.1 uncultured Iamiaceae bacterium
ATCGGCGAGGGCGAGAAGGACGAAGCGCCGATGCTCTACAACGGCGAGCGCATCGGCGACGGCTCGCCGCCGGCCGTCGACATCGCCGTCGACCCGGTCGACGGCACGACGCTCACCGCCCAGGGCCAGGGCAACGCCATCGCCGTCATCGCGCTGTCCGAGCAGGGCACCATGTTCGACCCGGGCCCGTGCGTGTACATGGAGAAGATCGCCGTCGGGCCCGAGTGCCGCGGCGTGATCGACCTCAACAAGTCCGCCACCGAGAACCTCGCCGCGGTCGCCAAGGCGAAGGGCGAGTCGATCCGCGAGGTCACCGCCGTCATCCTCGACCGCCCCCGCCACGACGAGCTGGTGGCCGAGGTCCGCGCCGCGGGCGCGCGCATCCGGCTGATCCGCGACGGCGACGTCGCCGGGGCGATCTCGACCGCGTGGGCGGAGTCGGGCGCCGACATCCTGCTCGGCATCGGCGGCACGCCCGAGGGCGTGATCAGCGCCGCCGCCCTCAAGTGCATGGGCGGCGAGATCCAGGGTCGCCTCTGGCCGCGCAACGACGACGAGCGCCAGGCGGCCATCGATGCGGGCTACGACCTCAGCCGCGTGCTGTCGACCGACGACCTCGTCGGCGGCGACAACGCGTTCTTCGCCGCGACCGGCATCACCGACGGCGAGCTGCTCAAGGGCGTGCACTACGACGCCCGCGGCGCCACCTCGCAGTCGCTGGTGATGCGCTCGAAGTCGGGCACCGTCCGGCTCATCACGTCGCGCCACCCGCTCGAGAAGATCGCGCTGTTCGAGAAGATCGGGCCGAGCTGACCGAGCTGACCGAGCTGACCGAGCGGATCGGGCCCGCCCCGGGCGCCGCTACCCGAACAGGTGCGCCACGAGGCTGAACAGCACGGCGAAGCAGGCCAGCACGATCTCGGCCCAGGCCGCGGCGAAGGCGACGAAGACCGCGAAGAGGAACGGCACGCTGATCAGCCGCAGCAGGCCGCCGTACTGCGGGAGGTCCTTGTGGGCCTGCAGCAGCAGCCGCCCGGCGCGGAACACGCCGAACCCGCCGGCGCGGGTGCGCGCCCCGTCGTCACCACTGGCCTGGCGCACCAGACCGGCGAGCTCGCCGCCGTGCTGGCGCACGAGGTCCGGTGACGACCGCAGCCACTCGGGCAGCGCGAGCACCTCCACGAGCGCGCCCCGGAACATCGCGAGCACGATGGCCGGCGTCACGAGGATCGCACCCATGACGAGCAGCGCCACCCAGGGCGTGACCGTGCGCGGCACGTCCAGCGAGAGCACGGCGAGCAGGATGACGACGGCGGCGACGACGCTCGCCCAGATGACCAGGCGCACGAACGACACGAGCCGCCGCGCCAACGGGATCAGCTTCGGCAGCACCGCCGTGATCGCGGCGCCGGCCTGGCCGGCTCGGGCCGTCGCGGCATCGACGAACGCCCGGGACGTCGCGCCGGAGGGGTTCGTGACGACCTCCGCGGCGAGGTCGCCGGCCGCGTCGTTGATCCAGTCGTCGGCCGTCGCCCCGCCGGGGGCGAACGGTTCGGTCCGCGATCGTCGAGCCATGCACCCATTCTGCCCGCCGGTGCCGGGGATCAGTCCGGCGCCCGGGGCGGACGGGACTGCGAGCGCGTCGCTCAGACCCGCACGCGCAGCTCCTTGAGGCCGCGCAGCACGAAGTGGTCGCGGTACTCGACCGGGTCGGTCACGACCTGCATCGCCGGGAACCGCTGCACCAGCGACCCGATCGCGACCTGCCCCTCGAGCCGGGCCAGCGCAGCGCCGAGGCAGTAGTGCATGCCGAGCGAGAACGCGAGGTGGTGGCTGTCGTCGCGACCGACGTCGAGCCGGTCGGCCCCGGTGAAGTGCTCGGGATCGCGGTTGGCCGCCGCGATGAGGGTGATGACCTGGTCGCCCTTGGCGAACTCCTGCCCGCCGACGACGAGACCGTCCTCGGTCGCCACGCGCCCGGTGACGTGCACGGGGCCGTCCCACCGCAGCAGCTCCTCGACCGCCGACCCGATCAGCGCGGGCTGCTGGTGCAGGCGCTCGAGCTGGTCAGGGTGCTGCAGCAGCGCGTAGGTGCCGTTGCCGATCAGGTTCATCGTCGTCTCGTGGCCGGCGACGAAGAGCAGCAACAGGTTGGTGCGCAGCTCGTCCTCGCTGAGGCGGTCACCCTCCTCCTCGGCCGCGATGAGCGCGCTCAACAGGTCGTCGCGGGGGTGGGCGCGGTGCTCCTCGATCAGCCCGTTGAGGTAGTTGATGATCTGCATCGCACCGCCGAGGCCGCGCATCGTGGTCTCCTCGTCGAGCACGCCGTCGAGCAGGCGGCTGGCATCGGAGGACCAGGGGCCGAACAGGTCGCGGTCCTCGACCGGCACCCCGATGAGCTCGCAGATGACGGTGACCGGCACCACGTAGCCGAGCTGCGAGACGACGTCGAGCTCACCCTGCGCCTCGGCGGCATCGAGGATCTCGTCGACGATCTCCTGCACCCGCGGGCGCAGCTTCTCGACCGTGCGCGGCGTGAAGGCCTTGCTCACGAGCTTGCGCAGCCGGGTGTGATCCGGCGGGTCGATGAACAGCAGGACGTGGGCGTCCATCGCCGCCATGTTCTGGCGGACGTCGGCCTCGTCCGGTGGCGGCAGCGGACGGTGCGTCGGGTTGCTGCTCCACCGCGGGTCGCGCAGCACCGCTTCGCAGTCGGCGAAGCGCGTCAGGATCCACGACCGGTCCTCGAGCTCGGACGGCAGGATCGGGCGCTGGGCCCGCAGCCGGTCATAGAGCGGGTAGGGGTTGGCCCGCACCGCCGGGTCTTCGAGGTCGAGGCGCATCAACGCCTCGAGGTCGAGCTCGTCGGCCTCGCTGGACCCGCTGGCCTCCTGGTCGAGATCGCTCATGACGTTCCCCTTCCCCCACCCCTGCGGCGGTCGCCGAGCAGCACCCTACCGAGTGGCGTGAAGTCATGACACTCGATGTGCAACTATCGGCGGGTCGGGGCGGAGCCGCCGGGCGACGGGTTCAGCCGTCAGCGAGGTTGAGCTCGCGCTGGCTCTTGCGCGTGGCCTGCGCGAGCTCTTCGGCCGACTCCAGGGAGTGGTGCACGAAGCCCTCGAGCGCCTCCTTCTTCGCGAGCAGGCTCGCTTCGACGGCTTGGCGCGTCGCCGCGAGCGACTCGGAGGTGCCGTCGCGCCGAGCGTGCACCCGCGAGCTGATCGATGCCTGCGCCTCCTGCACGGACCGGGTCGCCTTGTTCCAGTGGTTGCGGAACATCCCGATGTCGAAGTTGCCGTCCTTGACGCGGTTCGCCGCCTTCACCCGGGCGGACGGCACCTTGAGGTCGCGTACGAGGCCGACCCAGCTGAACGCCTTGAGCAGGTAGTAGGTGGGGTCGACCTCCCACCAGAAGAACCCCTGGCGCGACGACGCTTGGTAGTAGTGGTGGTTGTTGTGCCACCCCTCCCCCATGGTGAGCAGCGCGATCAGCACCGAGTTGCGGCTCGTGTCCTCGGTGGCGTAGCGGCGTCGCCCCATGACGTGCGCGAGCGAGTTGACCGTGAAGGTCGCGTGCCACAGCAGCACGGTCGACAGGAAGAAGCCGAAGAGCAGGCCGCTCCACCCCCCGATGAGGAAGCACGTGATGCCGAGCGCCCACGGCGGCACGAAGTCGTACTTGTCGAGCCACCGCAGTTCGGGGAACTTCGCGAAGTCCTTGATCTTGCCGTGATCGCTCGCCGAGTACTTGTCGCACAGGATCCACCCGACGTGGCTCCACCAGAAGCCCTTCTGCGGGGTGTGGATGTCGAGCTGCGTGTCGGAGTACCGGTGGTGGTCGCGGTGGTGGCCCGCCCACCACAGCGCGCTCTTCTGGGTGGCGGTGCCGCCGCCGAAGGCCATGACGAACTGCGGGACCCGCGCCAGCCGGTAGCTGCGATGTGCGAAGTACCGGTGGTAGCCGGCGGTGACGAAGAACATGCGGCCGTAGAACGTGACGAGCCCGAGCACCAACGCCGTCCGGCTGATGCCCGTGAAGAAGAGGAGCAGCGGGATCAGGTGCATCGCGAGGAACGGGATCGACGTGACCCGGTTGATCCGCTCGGAGGGGTCCTTGTGCAGCGCGGCCCCCTCGGCAGGTGCTCGCTCAGCGACGGGGGACGGTGCTGCGTGGTCGAGTTCCATGGTCCTTCACCTTCGTGCAGTGACAGGGGGAGGGCTCGCGAGCCCCGGTCGTACGACGAAGAAGTGCAGGTCAACAGCCACGTCGCGAGGCAGATCAGCGCCCACCACCGAAGTGGAACAGTTGCTGCTGCAATCGATTCAGTCTACCAACCGACCGGTCGGTAGGCTACCTCGCCCCCCGAAGAGATCCGGACCGGGGTGGCGCGACGGAGGACCCATCGGGGACCCTGATCAGGGCGCTTCGGCGCCCACCCGATCGGGAACCGCAGGACCGCCGAATCCGTTGGGAGCGACGTGGGAGCAGCGACAGGCGTCGAAGGTGCCAGCATCGACCCCACCGAGGACGCCTCGGTGCGCGCCCGGCCCGAGCTCAGCGCCGGCCAGGCCCGCCTCGCCGGCGTGCTCGCCGCCTTGGTCGCACTCGCGGTCGGGGAGCTGCTCAGCGGCCTGGCCGGCTCCGATCAGTCGCTGATCGGCAGCGTGGGCACGTCGTTCATCGATCGGTTCGCCGCGTCGCTCAAGGACATCGCCGTCCGGGTCTTCGGCACCAGCGACAAAGCCGCCCTGCTCATCGGCATCGTGCTCACGAGCGTCGTGCTGGGCGCGGTCGTCGGGAGCGTCGCGCGCACCCGACCAGCGGTGGGTCCGATCGCGTTCGCCGGCTTCGGGCTGGTCGGCCTGCTCTGCGGGTGGGCCGACCCCCAGACGAACAAGCTCATGGTCAGCGTCGCCGCCATCGGCGCGACCGCGGCCGGGATCATCACGTTGCGCCTCCTCTTCCGGGTGGCGCGGGGCCGACGCGTCCTGCCCCCGGGGCCCGAGATGGCGGGCCACGACCCCACCCTCGACGCCGCCGGCGCCCGGCGTGCGTTCCTGCAGTGGTCGGGCGGCGCCGCGGCGTTCGCGCTGGTGACCACCTTCATGGGCCGCACCTTCGCCGGCCGGTCCAAGGCCGAGGTCGCGCGGGAGACCACGAAGCTCCCCGCGGTCGCCCGCAACCTGCCGAACGCCGGCACCGTGCCCGACATCGACACGGGCATCGCGGTCGAGGGCCTCTCGCCGTACTACGTCAGCAACGCGTCCTTCTACCGCATCGACACCGCGCTCGTGGTGCCACAGGTCGACCCGGCGACCTGGCGCCTGCAGATCACCGGGATGGTCGACCGCCCCTACAGCCTCACCTTCGACGAGCTCCTCGCCCTCCCCCAGGTCGAGGAGGCGGTGACGCTGCAATGCGTCTCGAACGACGTCGGCGGCGATCTCGTCGGCAACGCGCGTTGGCAGGGCGTGCCGTTGGCGGCGATCCTCGACAAGGCCGGCGTGCAGCCGGGCGCCACGCAGATCGTCGGCAAGTCGGTCGACGGGTGGACCGCGGGCTTCCCCACCGACGTCGCCCTCGACGGGCGCACCGCGCTGGTCGCGGTGGGCATGAACCGCGAGCTGCTCCCGATCACCCACGGGTTCCCGGCCCGCCTCGTGGTGGCGGGCCTGTATGGCTACGTGTCCGCCACCAAGTGGCTGTCCGAGATCCGCCTGACCACGTGGGAGGACTTCGACGGCTACTGGGTGCCGCGCGGCTGGTCGAAGAAGGGGCCGATCAAGACCGAGTCCCGCATCGACGTCCCCCGGATCGGCGCGACGCTCGAGGCCGGCCCCCAGAAGATCGCCGGCATCGCGCTCGCGCCCAGCCGGGGGATCTCGAAGGTCGAGGTGCAGGTCGATGACGGGCCCTGGCGAGAGGCGCGCCTGGGCAAGACCGTCTCGAAGAACACGTGGGTGCAGTGGGTGCTCGACTGGGACGCGACGCCCGGTGAGCACCTCATCCGGGTGCGCGCCACCGACGGCACCGGCGAGACGCAGACCGAGGACCTGGCACCGCCGGCGCCCGACGGCGCGACCGGCTGGCACCGGAACCAGGTGACCGTCAGCTGATCCCGCGCGCGGCGGACGACGCCCCCGCGAGTCGGTGGTGCGCCGCCGACGAGGAGGACCGCTTCGCCCGCCGTCGCTCGCGCGACGCGGTCTGGATCTGCGCCGCCATCTGGCGCATGCCGACGTCCAGGGGCCGGGGGTCCCATCCCAGCGCGCGCAGCTTCGCCCCGCTGAACGCGGCGTGGTGCGTGGCGACGGCGATCGTCTCGGGGATCATCGTCGGCGACCGGCCCATCCAGCCCATGACCTTGCCGCTCGGCGGTCCGAGTCGACGCACGGTCTCGGTCGAGAGGTACGCCACGGGCGGGCGCCGGTGCGCGCCCTCGGCGATCAGCACCAACCACTCCTTGATGGTCACCGCCTCGCTCACGACGATGTACTCCTCGCCGTCCGCGCCGTCGTCGGCGATGAGCAGCAGCGCGTCCGCGCAGTCGTCGACGTTCACGGTCGACTGCCGGACCTCGGGCATGTACCCGACGAGCATGGGATAGAGCGAGAACGACCGGATGAGGTCGTACATGGTGCTCTGGTCGCCGTAGCCGTAGATGCCACCCGGGAGCGCGATGCGGATCTTCGCTCCCTCCGCGATCAGCGCGCGGGCGTGCTCGTGGGCTTCGCGCTTGGTCTCTTCGTACACCGCGGCCATGGGCTCGTCGGACCACCACGACTCGTCCTGCAGCCCTCCGTCCGCCGGCGTCGCGCCGAGCGCGGCGAGCGAGCTGACGTAGACGACCCGGGCGTCGGCGGCGACCGCCGCGTCGAGCACGTTCCGCGTGCCACCGACGTTGATGGAGCGCATGAAGGACGGGTCGGCGGGACCGAACTCGACCACCGCCGCGCAGTGGAAGACGAGCTCGATGCCGTCCATCGCGCGCGTCACCGACCCGGCGTCGGTGACGTCGCCCTCGACGTACTCGAGGTCGAGGCGCCGCAGGCGGCTGCGATCGCTGGACGCCCGCACCAGGACGCGGACATCGTCCCCCCGCGCCGCGAGGCGACGGGCCACGTGCGACCCGAGGAAGCCGGTCGCACCGGTGACGAGGCAGCGCATCGGGTCTGCTACTTGGAGCTCGTCGAGCCGTCGCCGTCGCTGCTGCCGTACGAATCGCAGATGACCTCGCCGTTGGTGGCGAGGAAGCCGTCACGGAAGGCCTTGACGTTCTCGAACGCGCTGCCCGATGCCGTGGTGCCCTTCTCGTCGGGCGAGTCGCTGAAGGCCAGGAAGGCCTGGATCGCCTCGTCGAGATCGCCGGGTGAGAGCGTCAGCGACGGCTTGCCGTCGTTGGTGAGGTTGTGCTCGTCACCGTCGAGCACCGCACGGGTCCACGCCCCGGTGAAGCAGCTCTGCTGCGTCGATCCGAGCTTGGAGGTGATCTGGTCCTTCGACTGACCGCCCTGCAGCTGGAAGGACGCGGCCCACTGCTTGGCGAGCAGGACCGCGAGCCCGAAGTCGCCGATGCTGGTCGACACGTCCTTGAGCATGTCCTCATCCCACGCCACCTTGTTGTCGTCGACGCAGAAGAAGATCGTGCCGAGCGCTTCGTCCTCGGTGTACTGCTTCTTGCCGCACTTCGGCATCGCCGTGGCTGACGAGAACTTCTCGACGCTGTCGACCGGCGTGAAGTCGACCTTGTACTTCTTGGCGATGTTCTCCCAGTAGGCGTTGAGGTCGAGCGACGCGGCCTCGGTGGCGTCCTCGTAGGCCATGTTGCCGCCGCTGTCGACGTCGGCCTGGCTGCCGAACTTGAGGTTCAGGAACTTGGGTTGGTCCTTGATGAAGCTCGCGCACTTCTCGGCGCCCTCGTCGAACCCCGTCTGGAACCCGTTCACGCGGTCGAAGCCGCTGCCGTGCGCGGACTGGTCGTTGATGCTCGTGCCCGGCTGGTCGCGGAACTCGAGCATGCCGGCGAGGGCCGACTGCAGGTCGTTCGCGGTTGCCCGGAAGCCGGCGCTCTTGTCCTCCAACGCGTGCTTCGTCCACGCGCCGGCGAAGCAGTCGGCCTGGTTCTCGGTGACGATCGTCGGCACCGTGCCCAGCACCTTGGTCTGGTCCTGGATCGCGTGGCCCCACTCGTGGGCGAACACCATGGCGACCGCGAACTCGCCGTAGGTCTTGTACAGCCGCGGCATCAGGTCCTGGTCGTCCCAGGCGACGTACCCGCCGAGGCTGCAGTAGAAGGCGTTGTTGTGGACCTCCTTGTAGGAGCCCTTGCCGCCCTCGGGACTGCAGGAGGGGGCGGCCTTCTTCTCGGTGGCGGGGTAGAGCTTGGTCGGCGGGATGTCCTTGTACTTCTTGCCGTCGTAGATCGCGGGCATCGTCTCGGCCCACCAGTCCTGGATGTCCTGGATCGAGATGTCGACGGTGTCGGCGTACGGCTTGGCGGTCTTGTTCTTCTTCGACTCGGTCGGCTTCTCGCCGTCGGAGACGGGGACGGTGCCGGTCGGCTTCTTCGTGTCCGAGCTCGACTGCTGCTGGGCCTGTGTGGTGGGCGAGGTCGTGGTCACCGGGTCGGATGACGTGCACGCCACCGCGACCAGGGTCAACCCGACGACGACACCGATCATCCGCACGCGCATGTTGCTCCTCATGAGGTCGCCGCAACCTGGATCGTTCGGCCCCCGCCGCGTCCGGGACGGGAGGGGGTTGCTGACCGGAGGATTGTACGCGGAGCGCGACCCCGGCCGACGTCGCGGCCGGACGACCGCTCCGCCGGTCAGCTCGCGCCGGCCTCCGCCGCCGCCTTCTCGGGCTTCTCGGGGCGCCAGAACACCGCGAGCAGCAGCGCCCCGCCGATCCCGCCGACGGCGGCGATCGCGATCCCGACGAGGGCGTCGATGTCGAGGTTGATGGCGTGGTCGACGGACCAGGCCCCCGCGCCCAACCCGCCGAGCGCGAGCCCGGCGACGCCGAGGTTGAGCACGTACTCGTACCCCTCGCCCGGCCGGAAGATGAAGAAGCCGTTGGGACGGTGGTTCGTCAGGAACGCCACGGTCATCACGCCGACGACGCCGGCGGCGGCGAGCGGTGTGAGGAAGCCGACGATCAGCATCGGCCCGCAGACCAGCTCGGTGATGCTCGCCATCCACGCGTGCAGGATGCCGGGCTTGAGCCCGAGGCTCTCGAACCACCGGGCCGTCCCCTCGATCTTGCCGCCACCCCACACGTGGTTGTAGCCGTGGAGGAACATCGTGACGCCGACGACCGTGCGCAGCAGCAGCAGTGCGAGTGAGACCCCGTTGGACATGCGGGCAGTGTAGTTGTCGGTGCTGGCCCTTTTCTGACGAACCGTCAGATCCAGCTAGGCTCGGCGAGAGCCACGAGACCGGAGGGACGTGCGGTGAGCGACGCGGAAGGCCAGAAGCCACTCGAGGAGCAGGTGCTGCACCGGGTCGAGGCGGGGGTCAGCTGGATCACGTTGAACCGACCCGAGGCGCAGAACGCCATCACGCCGGATCAACGCAACCGCGTGATCGACCTGCTCGAGGCGGCCAGCAGCGACCTGGCGGTCCGCGTCGTCGTGCTGACCGCGACCGGCAAGGGGTTCTGCACCGGCGCGGACCTGCGGGTGGCCCGGCCTCCCGCCGATCGCCCCGAGGGCGCACCCGAACGAGCGGTCGGCGAGGTGGCCCGCATGATCCGAGACGGCGCGCAGCGCCTGATCGCCGCCATCCTCGACTGCGAGAAGCCGGTGATCGGCGCGATCAACGGCACGGCCGCCGGCATCGGCGCCCACATGGCGCTGGCGTGCGATCTGGTCCTCGCCGCCGAGAGCGCCCGCTTCATCGAGGTCTTCGTGCGCCGGGGCCTGGTCCCGGACGGCGGCGGCGCCTACCTGCTGCCCCGCCTCGTCGGCGTGCAGAAGGCGAAGGAGCTGCTGTTCTTCGGCGACACCGTCTCGGCCGCGGACGCGGCGGCGCTCGGGCTCGTCAACCGGGTGGTGCCCGACGACGAGCTCAGCGAGGTCACCGCAGCGTGGGCGAGCCGCCTGGCCGCCGGTCCCACGCGATCGCTGGCGTTGAGCAAGTGGCTCGTCAACCGCTCCCTCGAGTCCGATCGGGCCCAGGCCTTCGACGACGAAGCCGTCGCGCAAGAGCTCAACATGCAGACGCGCGACGCGCAGGAGGGCGTGGCCGCGTTCGTGGAGCGGCGCACCCCCGAGTACGTGGGCTGGTAGCGGGCGCGGTCGGGCGCCGACGCCGTGTGCGCCCCGCGGCGCCTGCCCTCGGATCCGTGGGCGTGATCCGTGGGAGTGATCCGTGGGCGTGATCCGTGGGCGTGACCCCTGGGCGCGGTCCGTGGGCGTGATCCCGTGGGCGATCAGTTGCCCGGGTAGGCGCAGCCGCCGCCCCACGGCGCCGCCCCCTGCCACTGGTAGAGCAGCGCGGCCATCGCGTCCTGATCGGCCTTGGACCAGTTGACGACGGGGGTGGAGGCGAGATCGGTGCGCCCGGCCCGCATCGCGGTCTCGCGAGCGGTGGTCGGCATCATCTGGTAGGCGCCGTGGGCGCCCGACGCGTTCATCGCGCCGTAGTCGCCGCGTGACTCGCGCGCCCGGACGCAGTCGAGGAACGAGTAGTTCGCGACGGTCGTCGGTGCGGCCCAGGTGGTCGTCGGCTTGGCCACGGTCGTGCTCGGCGCCCGGGTCGTCGACGTGGTGGGCGCCGCGACGGTGCTCGTGGGGGCCGCCGTGGTCGGGGCGACGGTGGTCGGCGCCTCGGTGGTCGGGGCCTCGGTGGTCGCGGGCGCCTCCGTCGTCGGCACGGGCGCCGCCGTGGTCGGCGCGACCGTCGAGCTCGAAGCGACGACCTCGGCCGCATCGAGGGTCTGGGCGTGGTGGGCTTCGGCCGCCCCGACCCCGACGAAGCTGATGAGGCCGCAGAGCACGGCGAGCGCGAGCACCAGCCGGCGCCGCCCCGCGCGCTTGGCGGCCGCCGCGGCCGGTGACATCGTGGCCGACGGGTGCTGGGCCAGGGGCACGATCACCGGCCCGTCGGGGTCGAGCTCGTCGTCGGCGCCGGCGAGCGCGGCGTAGCTCTCCACGCCCTCGAGGGGGGCGGCGTCGAGCTCGGCGGTGGTCGCCGGCTCGAGCGAGGTCGCCGGCGCGAGCGAGGTCGCCGGCCCGGTCGAGGTCAGGAGATCCGCCGGGCGCGTCGCCCCCGACGGCACGGCGTTCGGTGCCGCGGCCGCGTCCAGAGCGGGCAGGTCGAAGCGCGCCGCCAGACGATCCTCCAGGGCGGCGATGTGGCCGGCCACGACCGCCGTGGGCACCGGCACCGGGAGCGTGCGGGGCTGCGGCGCGGCGGACGTCACGGCCGCCGCTGCGTGACCGAGCGCGCGCACCTCGGCGGCGGAGTCCTGCAGGGTCTCTTCGACGCCTGCGAAGTCCTCGAGATCGGCCAGGATCGACGCCAGCGCGGCGTCGTGCGCGAGGTCATGGGTGGCGTCTTGGGTGGCGTCTTGCGTGGCGTCTTGGGTGGCGGCTTGGGCGGCGTCCGGCAGGGTGCCGGCGCGGGGGCGGTCGTCGATGAGGAGCGGGGGCATCAGCGGGGGGGGATCCTTCGTCGCGGGCAAGCGCCATGGCGGTGCCACGCGGCGCCGGTGCCGCGGTCCCGGCGTCCGTTCCAGGGCCATCGCTGACCGGGCTCGGTGACGCTCGACACACCGCACGGAAGGGGGCGCTGCGCAGCACGACCATCCTCCCCAACCGCGACGCCCGGCAGAACCGGGGCGCCACGGGCGAGGAGCGTGGGGCTCGTGCCTCTGACGTTAGAGCCGCCGGCCCCGAACGCGCCTCTCCGGCTCGAAAAGGGCGCGTGCGCTGGGCCTTCTCGGCGCCCCGCGACCGAGGTGGTGGCCGCCCTCACCCCCGCCACGCGCCGCTCGCGCACGACGGCTGTGGCGGCTGTGGCCCCCGTGGGATCTGCAGCTCCTGCGGCCCTTGTGGCCCCTGTGGCCACTGTGGTGTCTGTTGCCGTTGTGGTCCCTGTGGTTCTGTCGTCGATCTTGGTCGTGGTGCCTGCGCGGGCGCGCCTCGTGCGGGCGGGTCGGTTCTCCGGTGCCGCCGCGGGGTGCTGGGGTGACCTCCGGGGTCCGGGGTGGGCCCGGGTCGGGGTGATCGGCGGTCGGCGCCGTCGCGCTCAGGGGCGTCGCGACCCCGTCGCCGCGCGGCGCAACCGGTCGTTGACGGCGCGCCCCACGCCCTCGTCGGGCGGCGGCACGACCAGCAGCAGATCGATCCCGAGGCGGTCGGCCTGGCGCAGCCGCGCGTACAGCACGTGCGCGTAGTGCGCCGCGTCACCCGCCGGCTCGAGCTCGATCACCTCGACGCTGCGCAGGTCGCGATCGTCGTGGCCATCGCCCGGCGCGGCGTCGCCATCGAGGCCGTCGACCGCTCGCGGCGCGAGCACGCCGACGACGCGCCCGGTCGCCCGCGCCGTGCGGGCCGCGGCCCCTAGCTCGTCCATCGTCACCACCCGCACCTCGGCGGTCGGCGCGTAGTGGGCCGCCAGCATCCCCGGCGCGCGGGCCGCGCCGTCGCCCCGCCACACCTCGGGGACGCGGCCGAGGACGGCGGCCAGCTGCGACGCGCTCACGCCGCCGGGGCGCAGGATCTCGGCGACGCCGGTGGACAGGTCCAGGATCGTGCTCTCGACCCCGACGGTGCAGGGCCCGCCGTCGAGGATCAGGTCGACATCGGTGCCCAGGTCGGCCGCGACGTCGGCCGCCGCGGTGGGGCTCACGCGACCGAAGCGGTTCGCCGACGGTGCCGCGACCCCGCCGACCTCGCGCAGCAGCGCCCGGGCCACCGGATGATCCGGCACCCGCAGCCCGACGGTGTCCCGGCCGCCGGTCACGGCGTCGGGCACGAGGTGCGAGCGGCGCAGCACGAGCGTGAGCGGGCCCGGCCAGAACGCCTCCGCCACGGCGCGCGCCGCGTCGGGCAGCTCGGCGGTCCAGGGCGCCAGCCCCGACACGTCGGCGAGGTGCACGATCAGCGGATGATCCGCCGGGCGGCCCTTGACCCGGAAGATGCGACCGACCGCCGCGGCGTTCGTCGCGTCGGCGCCGAGCCCGTAGACCGTCTCGGTCGGGAACGCGACGAGGCCTCCCTCGCGGAGGATCGCGGCGGCGACCGCGACGGCCGCGTCGTCCGCACCGTCGAGCGTCGTGCCGGGCGGCACGCCCTCCCCCGGCCCCGAGGCCTGCGGCCGCTCGCTCACGGCAGCGGTGCTTCCGTGACGACGACCAGCACGCTGGCGCCCTCGGGCAGGAGGTCGCGGCGCAGGCCGAGGTCGAGATCCAACAGCCCGCCCAACGACGCCGCTCCCGCAGCACTCGCGGTGACGCCGTGCGCGGCCAGCAGGTGCACGGCCTGCTCGGCCCGCGCGTCGTCGATGGCCACGTACGCGTCGAACGTCGTCGACACGACGTCCCACGCGAGCGGCGACGGCAGGCCACGCGCGAGCCCGTCCATCACGGACGGCGCGGGATCCGCCATGGCGACCCGGCGACCGGCCGCCGACGACTCGACGAAGCAGGGCGACTCCACAGGCTCGACGCCGACCAGCCCCAGCTCCTCGGGGTAGCGCTCGACGCGGAAGAAGTCACCGGCACAGGCAGCCAGCGCCCCGACCCCGAGCGGCACCACCACCGCGCCCGGCTGCCCGGCGCCGCGACGGTCCATCTCGTCGATCGCCTCTTCGAAGATCGTCGTGTAGCCCTCGGTGACCCAACCCGGCAGCTCGTCGTAGCCCGGCCACGACGAGTCGGAGAGCACGACCGTGCGCTCCCCCGTGTCACGCGCGGCTTCGGCGAGCGCCGCGTCGTAGCCGCCGGGCACGGCCACGACGTCGGCCCCCTCCGCTTCGAGCAGGCGCAGGCGAGCGGGCGCGCACTCGGCCGGCACGTAGGCGACGCACTCGTAGCCGAAGAGCGCCGCGGCGCGGGCGGCGGCGACCCCGAAGTGGTTGTCGCTCACCACGACCACCCGCAGCGGCCCGACCGGTGCGATCTTCTCGACGAGCTCGTCGACGGTGTCCCACCGCACGCGCCGCTGCAGCCGTCCGAGCACCTCGCGGTAGAGCGCCCAGGCCGCGCCGAGGAGCTCGTAGCCGTGCATCTGGAAGCGGCGGGTCTCGTCCTTGACCCACAGCGACCCGACGCCCAGCTCGGCGGCGAGGTCGGGGACCTCGAGCAACGGCGTGGGGGCGTACCCGGGCAGGCGCACGTGGAACGCCCGGGGGAAGTTGAGGTGGTGGCTGCGCTCGATGCGGACCCGGTGCGGGTTGGCGGCGTACCGGGCGACCATGGACCGCAACCTACCGTCCCGATCTCGCGCCACCGACCCGGCCCGGGTCGACGCCCGGTCCCGCCGCCGCTCGGTGACTCCCGCGCCGGCGCGCATGCGTCCGGCGGGGGGTGTTCCGCGGGTCGGTGGCGCTCCGCGGGTCGGTGGCGCTCCGCG
>CAYUOL010000093.1:14685-19522 GCA_964446345.1 uncultured Iamiaceae bacterium
GGCGGTCGCGTTGGGTAACGTCGCCGCCCATGCGCCCACCCGTCACCGCCCCCATCGTCGCCGCGTCCCTGATCGGCGGGTACTACGTCGCCCGCGAGACCAAGAAGCGCGAGCTCGGCGGGGCCGTGCTGGCGGTCGGCGGGATCGTCGCGGCGCGGTCGTGGTACCGCACCGCCGGGCCCGCCACCACCGGCGTGCTGCTCGCCACCTACCTCGGCGGGTTCGGCGCCTCGCACCCGCTCGCGAAGAAGATCGGGGCGTGGCCGTCCGTGCTCACCGTCGCCGGCGTCTCGGGCGTCGCGGCATACGTGCTCTCCGACCGCAAGCGCTGACGAAGCCGGATCTCGTCGCTGGTCAGCGCAGGACGACGTCGGCGCGGGTGACCCCGGCGATGACGTTGGATGCGAGGCGCTCCGCCGGCGCCGCGGCGTCGAGCGTCGTGAAGCGGTCGAGCAGCTCCTCGAGGACGATGCGCCCCTCGAGGCGGGCCAGGGCAGCGCCGATGCAGTAGTGCTCGCCGAAGCCGAACGCCAGCTGCGCGTTGTGCTCCCGGCCGAGGTCGAGCGTGCCCGCGGTCGCGCCGAAGGTCGACTCGTCGCGGTTGGCGCTCGCGTAGAGCAGCAGCAGCGGCTCGCCCTCGGCGATCGCCTGCCCCCGCAGCTCGGTGTCGCGCGTCGCCGTCCGCAGGAACGAGATGACCGGCGTGGTCCAGCGCAGGAGCTCCTCGACCGCGCTCGGGATCAACGATCGATCCGCCACCAGGCGGGCCCACTGGTCCGGGTGCTCGGCGAGCGCCACGATGCCGGCCGACACGAGGTTGCGGGTGGTCTCGTTGCCGGCAACGAGCAGCTGGCCGCAGAACATCATGAGCTCGGCGTCGTCGAGCTGCTCGCCCTCGACGGTGACGGTGGCCAACGTCGAGACGAGGTCGTCGCGGGGCTGCTCGCGGCGCTCCGCGATGATCCCGAGGAAGTAGGTGGCCATCTCGGTGGCGATCTCGATGTTCTCGTCGCTCGCTTCGGAGGCCAGCGCGATCAGCGCATCCGTCCAGCGCCGCATCGCCTCCCAGTCCTCCCCCGGCACCCCGAGCAGATCGGCGATCACGAGCAGGGGGAACGGCACGGAGAGCGCCTCGACGACGTCGACCGGCACGCCCGGCTCGATCGCGTCGAGCAGCGCCCGGGCGCGCTCGCGGATCGGCTGCTCGAGCGCGCGGATCCGCGAGGGCGCGAACGCCGGCTGGACGAGCTTGCGGTAGCGCCCGTGCTCGGGCGGATCGACGTAGAGCAGCGCGCCCGGCGTCTCGGGCAGCTCGCGACCGATGTCGATCAGCAGGACGCCCCGGCCCGAACAGAACGTCGCCGGGTCCTTCGAGACGGCGAGCACCTCGGGGTAGGCCGACAGCGCCCAGAACCCGAGATCGTCGTTCCAGGCGACCGGCGCCTCGTCCCGCAGGCGAGCGAACAGCGGGAAGGGGTCGCCGGCGTAGAACGCGGGGTCGGCGAGCGGTCCGGTCAGCGCGACGCCGGGACGGTTCGTCATGGCCGCATGGTAGAACGCGTTCTCGCGCGGTGCGCCGGGGACGGGGGCGATGGGCGTCGCTGTCGCGCTCAGCCGGGACGCCGCACGAGCAGGTCGAGGCGGACGTAGGTCTGGTCGAACGTGCCGTCGTGGCGCCGGCAGTCGTCGAGGTGGTCCGCGATGGCGGCGCGGAACTCGGCGTGGCGGGCGGGCTCGACGCCGGCGAGGTACGCCTCGATCGCCTGGCTCTCGACCCAGCCCGTGAACGACGCGCGGTCGAAGGCCCGACGCTGTGCCACCGTGCGCACGTACCCGTCGTCGCCGAGCACGAACCCCGCCTGCTCGACGGCGTCGAGCATCGTGCCGGCGTCGGCGAAGTGCCACGGCGAGCCGGGCGCGCCGAACGCGTCAGCGACCCGATCGAACGCCGCCACCACCTTCGCCACGTTGCCGGCGCCCCCGCACTCGATGCGCAGGAAGCCGCCCGGCCGCAGCAGCCGGTGGGCGCTGGCGAGCACCGCCGGCAGATCGGTGGCCGGGACCCAGTGCAGCACGGCTCGGCTGCACACGGCGTCGAACGAACCGTCGTGCTGCGGCGAGGACAGCTCGGGCACGTCGTCGAGGCGCTGCACCGGCGCCACGAGGAACGACTGGTTCGGCGCCTGCACCCGTGTCGCCTGCTCGACCATCGACGGCTGCGCGTCGACGCCGACGACCTCACCCCGAGGCACCAGGTCGGCCAGGATCCGCGTGAAGTCTCCCGAGCCGCAGCCGAGGTCGAGCAGCCGATCGGAGGGCTGCACGGGGAAGTGCTCGAGGAACCACGCGTCGTGGACGCGGTGGTGCGCGGTGTTCGCGGCGTACTGCTCGCCGTCCCACACAGGCACCCACGGGTCGGAAGGGCCACTCGAAGGGACGTGGTCGCCGGTGACGGTCATCGTGCGCTCCTCTCGCGTGTCTCATAATATGAGACAATGATCTTGCTATCTGGACAGCGTAGCGCGTGCACCCGGTTCGCGCACGGGCGAGGCGGGTCTCCTACGCTGTCGGCGACGAGCGGTCAGGGCCCGTCCATCCGCGGCCCGTCCATCCGCTGGCCGTCCATCCGCTGACCGTCGAGGCGAGCACCCATGTCGACCTACCGAACCGTCCTGGCCTCCGTGAAGAGCACCGCCGTCGACGAGTACCGGGCCTGCGCCGCCGACGATCCGATCGTCTCGTCGTGCATCCGGGAGTGCTCGCACGACCTCACCGCCACCGACATCCAGCCGCTGGGCTCGGTGCTCGCCGAGGCGCTCGACACGGGGCAACCGCTGCGCAACGACGGGTGGCACCCGCTGCGGGCGCCGATCGTGGTCGACCCCGAGACGGTGATGGCCCGCTCCATGAAGCTCGAGCAGGCGTGGCTCGAGGCGAAGCCGCAACTGGGCGGGATGATGGCCGAGGCGCTCGGCGCCGACATCGACAACGTGCGCGAGGTGTATGCCCATGCGTCGCGCACCGGCGAAGCGGTGATCACGTTCCTGAGCGCCCCCGACGACGACCGGGCCGAGAAGACCCTCCTCCCCACCGTCACCCCCGCCTGACGCCCACCCCGACGTACTGGTCGGAACCGCGTCGTCGGGTGCTACGCGCCGTGGAGGGCGGGCAGCACGTCTTCTCGCAGCAGGCGGTTGGCGATGCGGGCCTGGTCGCGGTCGGCATCGAGGGTCGGGCCCGTGATGACGAAGCGCTCGAGGCCGAGCGCGGCGAGCTCGAGCAGGCGGCCCGTGCACACCTCCGGAGGACCGACCACGCCGAACCGGTCGACGAAGTCGTTCTCGAGGGCCGCCGAGTGGTCCGCCGCGTTCATGAGGTGCACGTTGCTGTCGTAGCGGCGCCCGACCTCCTCGACGATGGCTTTGTCCTTGTCGTCGAGCCCGGCTCCCGTCGAGCCCGGCATCGCCGAGAAGTGGGCGAACGCCGCGATGCTGCCCTTGATCAGCTCCCGGCCGACGTCGGGATCGGGGTGGCAGCCGACGTTGACGTAGGCCCCGTAGCTGACCGCGTCGGCCGGGCGGCCGGCATCGCGCTGCGCGGTGCGGGCGAGGTCGAGCGCCCAGGCCATGCGCTGCGGGTCGGCGCCGACCGCGAACGTGATCCGCTCAGCGGTGCGCGCGGCGAACGCGATCACCTTGGGCCCGGACGCGGCGAGGTCGAGTGGCACCGGCCCTTGGCGCGCGCGGTCCAACCAGCGCAGCCGGCTCTCCCGCCCGCGCTGGTCGACCGTCTCCCCGTTCAGGTACGCGTGCACCTGCTCGACGGCGGGGAAGAAGTCCTTGATCGGCATCGGGGGCCGACCCAGGTGGAACAGCGCCGTGTCGCCGCGGCCGATGCCGAGGATCGCTCGCCCGCCGCTGGCCTCCTGCACCGTGGCGACCGTCGTGGCCAGGACCGCCGGGTGCCGCGTGGCCACGTTGCTGACGCCCGTCATGAACTTGAGCGTCGACGTGACCTTCGCGGCGAGCGCCATCGCGATGAAGGGGTCGCCGACGAGGTTCTGCGAATCGGTGAGCGAGATGCCGTCCCACCCAGCAGCCTCGGCCCGCTCGGCGAACCGCTCGACGATCCCGGTCTCGGGCACTCCTTGTGTGAACAGCTCCAAGCCCATCCCCGGAACGTACTGCTCGCACGACCCCGACGTTCCGGTCGCGGCACAGCGTCGTCCCCGACGCCATGCCGCGACCAGGAGATCGGGGGTTGCTCGGGGTCGCTCGGGTTGCTCGGGTTGCTCGTAGGCTCCCGACGATGGCCCGTCACTACCTCGACCACGCGTCAACGAGCCCGCCGCGCCCCGAGGTCGTCGACGCGATGACGGCGGCGCTGCGCGGCGACGCCGGTCAGGACCCGAGCCGTGACGCGGGCCCGGGCGTGGGGCTCGGGGATCCCGGACGCATCCATGCCGAGGGGATGCGAGCGCGGGCGCTCGTCGAGGATGCGCGCGACCAGATCGCGGGCTTCTTCGGGGCGCGCTCGCGGGAGGTCGTGTTCACGAGCGGCGCCACCGAGGCGATCGCGACCGCGACGTGGGGTGCGGCCGAGCGCGGGAGCACCATCGTCACGCCGTCCGTCGAGCACTCGGCCGTGCGCTCGTCCGTCGAGGCGCTGGTGGAGGCCGGTGGCCACCGGTCGATCGCCGTCGGCGTCGATGCAGCACACGCCGTTGATCGGCATGCACTGCTTGCGGTGGTTCTCGCCGACCGACGTCACCTGCTGGCAGGCGAAGCCGGTGGCGCACACCGTGGGATCGGCGGTGCAGTCGACGGCGCAGAACTTG
>CAYUOL010000094.1:0-9942 GCA_964446345.1 uncultured Iamiaceae bacterium
CGGGGGAGGGCCGGGAGGCGAGTACGAGCTGACCGGTCACAAGTGGTTCTGCTCCGCGCCGATGAGCGATGCCTTCCTCATGCTCGCCTACACCGACGGTGGGCTGAGCTGCTTCCTCGTGCCTCGTTTCACCCCGGACGGCGCCGCCAACGTCTTCCGCATCCAACGCCTCAAGGACAAGCTCGGCGACCGATCCAACGCGTCGAGCGAGATCGAGCTGGCGGGCACCTGGGCGCAGATGGTGGGAGACGAGGGGCGCGGGGTGCGGACGATCATCGAGATGGTCAACCACACGCGGCTCGACTGCACGCTCGGGTCGACGGCGATCATGCGCCGCGGGGTCGCGGAGGCGATCCACCACGCGTCGCACCGCGAGGCGTTCGGCGGGCGCCTCGTCGACAAGCCCCTCATGGCGAACGTGCTCGCCGATCTCGCGGTCGAGTCCGAAGCGGCGACCACCGGTGCGATCTGGCTCGCCGGCCTCTTCGACGCCGCCGGGCGTGCGCAGCCCGACGAGCGGGCCGTCGCGCTGCGCCGCATCGCCACCCCGGTGCTCAAGTACTGGACCTGCAAGCGGGCCCCCGTGCACGCGGTGGAAGCGCTGGAGTGCCTCGGCGGCGTCGGCTTCGTCGAGGAGTCAGGGATGCCGCGGCTGTTCCGGCAGTCGCCCTTGAACGGGATCTGGGAGGGCTCGGGCAACGTGATCTGCCTCGACGTGCTGCGGGCCATGGCCCGCAACCCCGAGGGCATCGAGGTGCTCGTCGACGAGCTGACCGCGTCGGGCGGCGCCGATCGTCATCTCGACGACGCCGTCGACCGCCTGCAGAAGGAGCTCACCGATCTGGACGACCTCGAGGTGCGGGCCCGCTCGGTCGTGGAGCAGCTGGCGCTGTGCCTGCAGGGCGCGCTGCTGGTTCGCCACGCGCCGGCGCCGGTCGCCGACGCGTTCTGCGCGAGCCGCCTCGGCGGTGACGGCGGCCGCGCGTTCGGCACCCTCCCGCGCCGCACCGCCGTCGGGCCGATCATCGAGCGCCACGCGCCTTCCACCCCCTGAGGGGTCGGGACGCAGCGCACCCGGTCAGCAGTTGCCGCGGGTCGTGCGGCCGGCGAAGCGGTCGACGAGGAAGGAGAGCGCATCCGGCTGCGACTCGACGAGGCCGAGGGCGTGCTCACCGAGATAGGTCTTCCAGGTGACGTTGGCCCCGAGCGCACACCAGTCCTTGTGCAGCTGGTCGGCCTGCGCCAGCGGCACGATCTCGTCGAACAGCGCGTGGGGCTGGAAGACCGGGACGGTCGGCCTCACCGATCCGAGGCGGTTCTCGCGCAACCGGGCCTGCCAGCTCAGGGTGCCGAGGGGGTTCACCGTGGTGTAGTCGGAGAAGTGGTGGAACGCCGTGCCGACGAGCCCCTTGATCCCGTCGACGCTGACGAGGCACAGGTCCTTCATCTCGGTCAGCAGCTTCTGGCCGTCGGCGTTCAGGTAGGAGCCCAGCTTCAGGTCCGGGTACGCGGTGTCGTACCCGACGGCGGCGAGCAGCGCGAACGAGAACGCCAGCTGGCCGTCGAGGAAGCGGGCGACCGCATCGAGGTCGGCCGGCACCCCGCCGGCGACGACGCCTTTGAGCAGCAGCTCGGGGGCATACGACGGTTGCAGCTGCGCCGCCCACCCCGCTGAGGTGCCGCCCTGGGAGTAGCCCATCACGCCGACGGGGTTGGCGCTCGAGAGGCCGGAACCACTGAGGCGCTCGGCCGCCCGCACGACGTCGAGGGCCGCCTTGCCCTGCGACCGGCCGACCTCGTACGTGTGCTGGCCGGGAGTGCCCAGGCCCTCCATGTCCGAGATGGCGACCGCCCACCCCTTGTTCAGGGCGCTGGCGATGAAGAGCCCCTCGTAGTCGGTGCCCTGGCTGAGCGTGTAGGACGGCGCGCAGGCATCACCGATCCCGCGCGTGCCCACGGTGTAGCTCACGATCGGGCGGCGCCCGGGACCGAACCACGGCAGCATCGGCACGAGCACCGTGCCCGACACGGCGATCGGCGCGCCCGACGCGTTCTCAGAGCGGAAGAGCACCTGCCACGCGTTCACGAAGGGGACCGGTGCCTTCAGCAGCGGATCGAGCGTGAAGGTCGATCGCCGCGACCGGATGATGTCACCGGGCCGCCCCGCGGGCAGTGGAGACGGAGGCTTGTAGAACGCGTCGCTGCTCGGCGTAGCGGCCTCGACCGCCGGCGCCTGCAGGGACAGCCCCGCCACGGCGAGGCACGCGGCCACCACCCCCGGCAGGGCGCGCCTGATCCATCGCTTCGACCACACCTGTGCCATCTGCTCTCGCCCCCGTTTGATCCAACCGCTTCTCGCCACGACGTGACGAGCACCACAGGCAGATATACCGATGCCGGCGCTGCCTGTCAACGATCGTTGAATTTCTTTGGCGGAGTGTTCACGGAGCGCTTGTGCGCAGCTACGAACAGTGGTCGTTCCCCCGGACGGGCGCCCGAGGAGGCGAGAACGTCAGCGCCGCCGGCGCTTCGCCGACGCGCCCGTCGCGGCCGCCGCGGGCCGCTTCGTCGGCGTGCGCTTCGTCGCCGAGGCGGGCTTCTTCGTCGGCGCGCGCTCGGTCGAGGACGCGGCCTTGGCTGCGCTCGTCGGCTTGGGCGTCGGCTTGGGCTTGGGCGTGGGCTTGGGCCTGGGCTGGGGCTTGGGCTTCGCCGGCTTCTTCTTCGCCGTCGCCCTCGATGCCGTCGCCTCGCCCGCCGCGGGTGACGCGGTCTCGGGCCGCGCCGGTCCTGACGTGGGGGGCGGGGACAGCAGCAGACCGTCGATCAAGAGGTCGAGCGCGTCGAGCATGGGCAGGAACGCCGCCGCGTCGTCCATGGCGGCGAGGCCCAGCCCGATGCCGATCGTCTGCAGCAGCGTGATGGCGGCGTCGGCGCTCACGGTGTCGGCCAGCTCGCCGCGCTCGATGGACTGGTCGACGAGCGCGCGGTTCATCGCGATGATCGGCGCGGCCGACGCGAAGGCCGGTTCGAGGTGCTCGGGCACGCTGCCCGGCGCCGGCGGCGAGGCCATCACACCGACCGACGCGGCGCGGGAGTCCGCGACCGACTCGATGAGCATGAAGCTCAGGAACGCCAGCAGGTGCCGGTCGTGCTGGTACAGCACGCGGTACACGTCGACGAAGCCGTGCAGCCGGCCGCGCAGGTCGTCGTGCGCCAGCACCCGCTCGACGACGTGCAGGCCGTACTGCTCGAAGGTCGCCGCCGCCGCGGCTTCGAACAAGGCGCGCTTGGAGGGCACGTAGTGGTAGATCGCCCGCACGTTCACCCCGGCCGCCGCGGCGATCTGGTCCATGGAGACGCCGTTGAACCCGCGCGCCGCGAACAGGAGCTGCGCCGTCAGCACGATCCGCGCTCGCGTCTCGGCGGAGTCGGAGGCCGGGGGGCGCCCTCGCCGCTCAGCCATCTCGGGAGCCCGTGTGCGACCCCGCACGCGATCTCGGCCGGGACCCCGGGCGCGACGCGGCGGGGGCGGGCCGGGGGCGATGAGCGCTCGGGGGCATCGCTGGAGCTTACGGGGGAGGGGCGCCGCCCTCGACCGGGCCGTCACCGCCGGCCGCGGCCTTGCGGGCCCGGGCGCGCCGCTTGCCCTCGTGCATGGCCTGCACGCGGCCGCCGTCGATCCCTCGGCCCTCGGCGACGAGGTCGTCGGGGAGGGATTGCGGGCTCGGCATCAGCTCGGCCCACGGGTCACCCGGCCCGAGGTGCCCGAGCACGGTGTGGATCGTGAGATCGGCCGGGACCACGTCGTCGAGGTCGCTCCATGGCAGCGGGAACGAGACGGGCGTGCCCGGCCGCGCCCGGGGGCTGTACGCCGCGACCACGGTCGCGCCGCCGACCCGGGTGGCGTCGACGAACACCTTGCCGCCGCGGTCCTCCTTGACGAACGCCGTGGTGGCGAGAGCGGGATCGCGCGTCGCGGCTCGTTCGGCGATCGCCCGCGTCGCCGCCGCGGCGTCGTCCGCCGTCACCTCGTCGGCCACCGGCACGTAGATGTGCACGCCCTTCGCGCCGCTCGTCTTGACCGCGCCGGCCAGTCCGGCATCGTCGAGCACCGCCCGCACGAGGTGCGCGGTGCGCACCGCCAGGACGAAGCCCTCGCGACCGTTCGCCGTGGCCGGTGGATCGAGGTCGAGCACGAGGTGGGTGGCGTGATCCGGACGATCGGCCCGCGTGAGCGTCGGGTGGTACTCCACCGCGCGTTGGTTCGCGAACCAAAGCAGGGTCTGGCGGTCGTTGCAGAGCGCATAGGCGACGTCGCGCTTCGACGTCTCCGCCCACAGCGTCACCGTCTTCACGAACGCGGGCGCGTACTTCGGCACGTTCTTCTGCATGAACGGCTTCTGGTCGCGGTGCGCCCGGATCACCGACAGCGGGCGGTCGCGCAGCACCGGCAGGATGCGGTCGGCCACGCCGTCGAGGTAGTCGACGAGGTCCCGCTTGGTCGCGCCGGCGCCTTCGAAGAGCGGTTGGTCGAGGTTGGTCAGCGTCACCCCGTCGCGGGTCTCGTCGCCCTTCGACGCCACGGTCACCAGGCCCGGGTCGGGGAGGTCGCCGGGTCGCAACGCAGAGGCGAGGTGGCCCGCCGGATCGTTGGCATGTCGGTTCCCCCGTGTGGCTCGTCGGCTGCCCTGGGACTCTACCGACCTCGGTGTCGCCCGGGCCGGGGTGGGCCCGGGCGACCGGTGGGCGCTACGTGGCGGGCCCGGTCTCGATCCTCACGACCGAGAAGTCGGCCGCGAACTTGATCGTCGCCCGGGTGCCGTCGGGCTGGACGATGTGCGCTTCGTACGCGTCGCCTTCGGCATCGGTCTCGGCGCGCTCGATGGTGGCGCCGGGTGCCGCCTGGGCGGCGGCGGCCGTGACCTTGGCCAACTCGTCCCCGCTCAGCAGGGCCTCGGTCTTGCCGTTGGCCTGGTGCCCGCCGGCGCTCGGGTCCTTCGGCGGCCGCTGACCCCTGGGGGAGCCGGGGGTCTGCGAGCCCTGTGGGCGCTGGCCTTGTCCGGTGCCTTGTCCGGTGCCCTGGTCGGTGCTCTGGTCCGGGGGCGGGGTGGCGTTGGGGTCGGCCGGCGTCGCGGCACCGGGTGCCGGCGTCGGGGCGGCGGCAGGTGCGGTGGTCGACGTGGTTGCGTCCTGGGCGCCGGCGGCGCCGCCGGCGATGAGCGCCCCGGCCGCACCGCCGGCGAGGGTGGCGCCGGTGATGGCGATGGCGGCGATGGTCTTGTTGTAGGACTTCATGGTGGTCTGTCTGCTCCGTGGTGCTTCGGGGCCCCGTTCGGGGTCGTGCCGCTCCGGCACGTGCACCCACCGTGCCGGTCGAGCCTCCCGGCAGCATGAAGCCAACCTTGCGGTTCCCTGAGACCTCGGGACATGCGCGCGACCGGGCGCGACGAGATCCCGCAGGGTCCGCGCGTCAGCGCGCCACCGGCGGCTCGGGGGCGGGCGCGCCGGGCAGGTTCGCCGGGTCGAACTGGACCATCGAGGCGGTCTGGCTCGCGGTTGCGAGCAGCTGCGCGGATTCGCTCCAGACGTGCACGATGCCGTGGCCGTAGCCGCCCACTGCGAGGTGGGGGCGCAGGTCGAGCAGGATCCACTCCGTCTCGACGAACGCGCCGATGCGGATGGTGTTGTCGAGGCTGGTCCCTCCGGCCAGGACGCCGAGCGCGTGGGCGACACCCATCGGCACGATGTCCGCGAGGTAGGCCGCGATCGCCGGGGTGACGGCCGCGTGATCCCGCCGGCGCACCCAGAGACAGACCCGACCCGGCCCCGGATCGGGGTGCTCGAGGATCGTCGGCTCGCGCATCTCGATGGCGTTGGCGAACCCGGACGGACGGGGTGCGAACGAGGTGCCCGTCAGCCCGGCCGCCTTGGCCAACCCCGTGAACGGGCTCGCCCACGGCTCGGCCTCGGCCGGCGGCGCCACCCGGGGGCACCGCTCGAACTCGCCCGTCAAGCCGTCCGCGCGGTGATGCCCCGTGGCGCCGAGCGAGGCGAAGATCGTCTCGCCGCTCTCGCTCGTCGCGGTGACCCGCACCTGGTTCGTGCGCCGCCCGGCGGCCAGCACCTCGGCGTGCACGGCGACCTCGGCGCCGCGATCCACCGTCGACACGAACTGCGTCGTCATCCACAGCGCGGTCCGGTCGGACGCGAGCTCGGCGGCCGCGATCGAGACGGCGATCGCGGTGCCGCCGTAGAGGCGCCCGTCGAGGCGGGCGAGGCGGTCGATCACGGTGAAGCGGTAGCGGCCGGGATCGCCGTCAGTGGTCAGGCCGAGGAAGTCAGCGTCGCTCGTCATCGGGGCAACCTATCGGGGGAGCCCGTCGCTCCGGCTCGCCGGCCGTGCTGCCCGATCAGGCGAAGATGGCCTTGATGCGGTCGATCACGGCCTGCTCCTCCGGGCTGACGCCCTTGCTCGCGTCGGCGATCGCCTGCGCGGTGTCGACGAACCACGCCTTCACCCCCGCGGCCTCCTCCGCCGGCAGCTTCGCCAGCGCCTGCTCGGCCAACGGCAGGTCACCCAGGAGCGAGTCGACCATCAACGGGATCGTCGCCTCCTTGTGGTGCTTGGCGTCCTTGCGCGACTCCTTGCCCCGCGCGACCTCGGCGATCTGCGCGATGAGCGCGTTGGCCGGCCCGTGGTCGGGCGGGTTGGCGAGGGCCTTGGCCGACGCCGCCGACTCCTTGATCATCGAGATCGGGCCGTGCGGACCGACCGCCGCCATCGCCATGGAGATCAGCAGCGGGGCTTCGCTTATGGCCTGCCACTCCTCATCGCTGAACACGCTCTTGTCGGACACGCCATCGCTCCTCGGTCACGTCGCTCGGGGGGGGGAACCCGGGGATCGTAGGCGGGTCGGACCCCCATCCGTCGCACGGACCCCTTGACCTCAAGCGCTCGAGAGCGGGGTGTGGCGTCCGCTCGTGACGCGGTTCGCCCTCGACGACGCCGCCGAGGCGCACCGGGCGCTGACCGATCGCGCCACCCTGGGCAAGGTCGTGCTGATCCCCTGAGCCACCTGCTTCAGCTCGCCGGGGTCGCGACCTCGCCGTTGCCCGCCGTCGGGTCCTCCGCCACCGGCAGCTCCCCGGGCTCCGTGTCCGCGCCGTTCGCCGGCGGTCCCCCTTCCAGGATCGCGGTGGCGCCGCTGCTCGCCCCGTTCCCCGGGCCGTCGGCGTCGTAGGCGAGGTTGCGCATCAGCAGCGCGCCGACGCCGCCCAGCACGCCGCCGTCGCCGCCGACCTGGATGTCCGGGACGATCTTGATGTGCCCGGTGCCGACCTCACGCAACGCCGCGACCAGCGCGGTCTGCTCGGCGCCGATCGCCTGGCGCTGCGCGTCGAAGCCCTTGGCCCGGGCCAGGCCGAGCGCCTCCTCGGCGGCGGCGGTGGCCTCGCCGAGCGCCTGCGTACGGGTCGCCTGGGCCCGGCCGGTGGTCGTGATGACCGCCGCTTCACCTTCGGCTCGCGCACTCGCAGCCTCGGCGCGGGACTTCTCGATGTCGACCGACACGTTCGCCTGCGCGAGCTCGGCCTGCATGTCCGCGACGCCGCGTTGCTGCTCGAGGCTGACACGGGCCTCCTGGGCTTCGCGCTGCTGCGCGAACGTGGCCCGCTCCTGGGCGGCGATCTCTCGGCTGGTCAACACCTCGACGAGGTCGGCCGGGAAGATCACGTCCTGGATGTAGACGCCTCGCGTCTCGACCTCGTAGCGCGACAGGTAGCTCTGGATGTAGCGCTCGGCTGCGCTCTGCACCTCGTCGCGCTTCTCGATGAACTCGGTCGCGCCGAGGGTCTGCAGCTTGTTGCGGAAGTAGTTGCCGACCGCCGACTGCAGCACCTCGTTGACGAGGTTGGCCATGGTGCCGACCATGCTGATCACCTTCGGTGCTCGCGTGTCGGGTACGTGGATCTGCACCTGGAGATCGATGCTGAAGGTGAAGGCCTCCTTGCTCTTGGCATCGATGGGGGCGAGGCGTGCGTCGAGGTTGTGCGCCTCGCTCGTCGCGTGCGACCAGTTCAGGGTGAGGATCGACGTGGGGACGATCTCGGCTTCGTAGATGCGAGGGTTCAACGTGTACTTGCCCGTGCGCAGGGGCTCGGACCAGATGCCCTGGTGGCCGGGTTTGACGATCGAGCCGAACTTGAACTCCTCGCCGGAGGTGTCCTCGGTCGGGAGGCCGACGTAGGACTTGATCACTGCGACCTCGCCCTGCCGCACGACGAGCATCTCGCGCAGCTCGACGCGGACGAGGAACGGGTTCAACAGGTAGGAGCCGTAGAGCAGCGGATCGTGCTGGAGGCCGATGCATCCGCCGTTCGCCAGGAACGCCTGGTAGTCCTGGTAGTTGTCGTGCAGGTCGTTCTTCGAGCGCAGCACCGCCTGGATGATCTGCACCGCCGAACCGGCGCCGGATGCCTCCATCTCGGTCACGTCGGAGAAGCCGCCGATGCGACTGGCGATGTCGCCGGAGGGCGGGCCTTCGAGCGTGGTCACGACGCCGACGAGGTCGCGGTCGCCCTGCGGGGTGATGTGCACGACCTTCAGCACGTTCGGGTCGACCTGCTGGATCGCCGCGGCGGTCGCGTCGGACACCACCTTGCCGAAGGTGGCGTCGCTGGTGATGACCACGAACCCCACGGGGTGGATCGGTGCGGTCGTGCCTGGAGGCAGGACCGGTCGCTGCACGCCGCGCTGGCCGCCGGTCTCGAGGAACACGCGGAGGTCGGCGAAGTTGCCGGCCTCGGGGTGGTACACCGCGGACTTGGCGCCGGTCGGCAGCGCCGCGCCGACCTGTGCGATGACCAGACCGATCTGTCCCGGCGGCACCTGCACCCAGTCGTAGCGCTCGACCTTGAAGATCGGCCAGAGCTTGAAGCGCAGACCGGGCATCAGCAGATCGGCCTGGTAGCCCGCTTCGCCACGGAGCGCCACCAGCTGATCCCCCTTGGACCGCGTGCCGATCCGCTTGGCGACCAGCCCGACCTCCGAGGGTCCGATGGAGTGGAAGCTCCGCAGCACCACCAGGACCAGGAAGAACCCCACCACACCGATCGCGACGAGCACAGCCAGGGTGACATCCATCTCATGCGCCTCTCAGGAATGAGCCCCACGGTGGAGGCTCCGTTGGCCAAGGCGCTCCGCTGGGCCTACCCGGCGAAGACGTCGATGTCCCCCAACATAACGAAGCCGATGTGGAGTTGGCCGCGGCTTACGGCTCCACCGGTGCGGAAGTCCGCGCGACCGCCGAGGTACAGGATGGGTTCGAAGGCCACGCCGTCTGCGCCCTCCGTCTCGGCCCCGACCTCGACGATCGAGTTCGACACGAAGCGATCGGCTGCCCACGCGTCCTCGTCGTAGTCGCGCGTCACGAAGAGCCCGCCCCGCGGGTTGAACACGTCCTCGATGACGCGGCAGCGCGGCGGCTCCTCCACCCGCAGGACCACCCGCCGCGCGCAGCTGTCGGCTTCGTGGCCCCGACGCATCCCGACCCGCACGTCGGCTTCGCGGAAGAGGCCGATGGCGAGCTCGGCGCCGGGCGGCACCTGGCGGGTGTCGAGACGCCGCGACGCTCGCGCGGCGACCGCCAGCGCGCGCTGCTCGTCGCCGATCGCCAGCTCGGACAGCCGCCGTTCGTGCTCGTGGGCGAGGTGCTCGCGGATGCCCTCTTCGCCGAAGACCCGCTCGAGGATCGCCCACTGCACGTCGACGGGCAGCCGATGGAACACCTCCTCGGTCACCCGCCGCCGCTCGGTCACCGGGATCGCGTCGATGGCATCGGTCAGCTGCTCGACATCGGCGAAGTCGTCGGCGGCGAACCGGTCCACGTTGCGCTTGATCTCGCGGGCGAGCTCGAGGAACGGGGCCAGGGCCTCGAGCTCGGC
>CAYUOL010000094.1:10042-19399 GCA_964446345.1 uncultured Iamiaceae bacterium
GGGTCCACCGACCGGCGGGTGCGCCCGTCTGACGGCAACCGCCGGAGGTACGTCCGATGAAGCGAGTGTGGGTCGAGATCATCTTGGCGGTGTGCATGGTCGTCGCCGCCGGTCTGCTCCTGTGGGGCAGCCTCTTCGCCAGCTCCATGGTCCACGACCAGCTGGCCGATCAGAAGATCACGTTCACCCCGGCCGACAAGCTGACGCCGGAGGAGAAGGCCATCCCCGGGTTGATCGACAACGCCGGCCAGCAGATGACCACGGGTGCGCAGGCGAAGGTCTACACCGAGTACATCAAGCTCCACCTCAGCGAGGTCAACGACGGGAAGACCTACGCCGAGACGAGCAACGAGTCGCGGGCCAAGGCCGCCGAGGCCAAGAAGGCGAAGGAGGCGAACGCCGCGAACGCCGCCGACCTCGAGACGCAGGCCAAGGCGCTCGACGGCAAGGTGCAGACGCTCTTCCGGGGCGAGACGCTGCGGGGCCTGCTGCTCTACGCCTGGGGTTGGTCCCTCGTCGGGCAGATCGCGTTCGTCGTGGCGATCTTCCTGTTCCTCGCCGCCATCGCCTTGCTGATCGCCGCGTTCGTGACGCGTCCCCACCACGACGACAAGGTGGATCCGACGATCAGCGCCCCATGACGCCGAGCGCCGAAAGGCTCGACGCATCCGCAATCGCACGCTCATAGGCTGCGGCTCGTGCAACGAACCGGCGAGCTCCCCCAGGCGAAGGCGGCGCACTTCACGTGCCCGCACTGCGCCGTCGATGCGCAGCAGAACTGGGAGGGGGCGCAGATACCTCCGGTCGGCGGCGCGAACACCCACATCGACGCGGCCGTGCTCCGGTCGACGTGCGTGCTGTGCGAACAGCGGTCCTACTGGATCGACGGTGACATGGTGTGGCCCGAGCCCAAGCTCGGGCCGCCGCCGTCGGTCGACCTCGCCGGCGAGCACCACGCGCTGTACGAAGAGGCCCGCACCGTCGCCCCACGGTCGCCGCGCGCGGCGGCCGCGCTGCTGCGGCTCCTGCTCGAGCAGCTCGTGTTCAGCCTCGACACCGTGGAAGGCACGTTCAACGACAAGGTCGACCGGCTGGCGCACGACGGCGTGATCACCCGGCGGGTCGTCGACGCGCTCGACGCGGTGCGCGTCGGTGGCCGCAACGCGGTGCACGGCGGGCAGATCGATCCCACCGGCGGTGACGACGCCGGGGTCGTGCTGATGCTCTTCACGATCGTGAACACGATCATCGAGAGCGCCGTCACGCTGCCCCGCGAGACCCAGTCCTTCCTGGGTTCGCGGGTGCCCTCCTCGTGAGCGCCCTCGGCGCCGACGTGCAGCGCTACGTCGACGCGATCGTCCCGGCCCAACGGCCGCTGTTCGATCGGTTGCACGCCTTGATCGTGGGCGCGTTCCCGACGGTCGAGGTCGTGCTGTCCTACGACATGCCGACGTACGTGGTGGGGGAGCGCCGGCTGCACGTCGCGGCCTGGAAGCAGTGGGTGTCGCTCTACGGGTGGGACGAGGACCGTGACGGCGGGTTCGTCGCGCGGCACCCCGAGCTCAGCTCGGGTCGCGGCACGCTCAAGCTGCGCCCTTCGGCGGCCCGCGAGATCGGTGACGACGAGCTGCTCGATCTCATCCGGGGTGCGCTCGCGGCGTGACGGCACGGGTGGCGAGGTGGAGCCCCATTCGGGACCATCGGCCCTGGCGCCTCCGTCGCCGACTGGCTACACAGGCAGGACGAGCCGACGGCCCGCGTCGGTGGAGAGGATCACATGAGCGTGCGGTCGAGCGCGAGCGAGTCGACACCGACCCAGCCGACAGAGAGCACCGGATCGTTCACGCACAAGGGCTCCCGTCTCGTCTACGAGACCTACGGGACGGGCGACCTCGTGCTCGTGTACCTGCACGGGCTCCTGATGGACAGCCAGATGAACCGGGCGCTGGCGCGAGCGCTCGCGGCCGACGGGCACCGGGTCGTGCTGCTCGACCTGCTCGGGCACGGCCAGAGCGACAAGCCCTTGCGGGCATCCGCCTACCGCATGGATGCGTATGCCGATGAGGTGGTCGCGCTGCTCGACCACCTCGAGATCGAGCAGGCGGTGATCGGCGGCGTCTCGCTCGGTGCGGACGTCAGCTTGCACGTGGCGGTGCAGTCCCCCGAGCGCGTGCGGGGGATCGTGATCGAGATGCCGGTGCTCGAGTGGGCGGTCCCGGCCGCGGCGATGGTCTTCACGCCGCTGCTGCTGCTGATGCACTACGCCAGTGGGCCCGCCGGCTTCGTCACCCGGCAGGTCGCCCGCCTCCCGCGCACGCCTTCCGATGCGCTCAACAGCGCGCTCGAGGTGCTCTCCGCACCGCCCGAGGTCATCAAGGCCGTGCTGCACGGCGTGCTGACCGGCCCGGTCGCGCCGACCGAAGAGGCTCGGGCGGGGATCCTCGTGCCGACGCTGGTGATCGCGCACACCCGCGACCTCATCCACCCGTTCAGCGATGCCGAGGCACTGGTCGAGCTGCTGCCGCACGCACGGCTGCTGCCGGCCCGTTCGATGCTCGAGCTCCGCGTGCGCCCCGATCGGCTGACCGAGCAGATCTCCGCGTTCGCCGAGGAGGCGTGGGCGGGCTGATCAGGTGCGGCACCCTCTGGTGGGGTCGGCGCGTCAGGCGGCCTCGGCGGCCGACGGCTGGTCGAACACGACGGTGACCTTCGCGTAGCCGGCGTTCTGGAACAGGCCCTGGACGAAGGTCCGGGTGTTGGCCTCGGCCCGATCGCGCAGCTCCGTCCGGTTCGCCGTGTCGGCGAGCTCCTTCTCGGCCTTCTCGTAGTACTTCTGGTCGCTGTTGCCGCCGGTGCTCGACAGTGCGTCCTCGGCCCGGTCGAGCAGGCCCCGGTCGTGGGCGACGACGGCGCTCTTCTTCGGGTCGAGGCGCGGGCGGCTCAGCTCGGGGGCGGGCAGGTGCACGGTCACGCTCGTCCCGTCCGCGCTCTTCTCGACGCCCGAGGCGTTGAGCTGCGAGAAGTCGACGGTCGCCTCGACGTCGCCCTCGGCGACGAACACGACCCGGTCGCCCTTGATCGAGCTCGGCAGGTGGTCGGCCTTCTCCTCGATGTCGACGATCGACTCGAGGTGCTGGGTCGCGGCGGTGTAGCGGCTGACGTCCTTGAGCTGCTCGACGGTGACGTCGTGATCGTGGGCGACCTCGGTGCTCGACAGGGGGCTCGGCACCTTGATGCCGGCCAGGGTCGCCGCCACGGCGAGCGCGGCGACGGTGATGATGGACACCACGACGACCTGCGCCGTGAGCACGTAGGGACGGACGGAGCGGGAAGCGGTCTTCAACGGGGGTTCCTCGGGGCACGGGGGTGGGATCCCACTCCCAACGACGCCGCCGACGGGCTGGTTCCCGCCCGGGATCCCCGCGGTTGTGGCATCCGTCATGCCAGATGTTGCGGACAGGAGGTCGACTCGATGCGCCCGGTCCGAACGAGTCGGCCCGACCCCCCCCGACCGCGTGAGGTGCGGTCCTCCTCGCGGATCGGATCGAGGGCGCATTGGGTCGATCGGCACGGTTCGGCCACAATGAGCCGCTCGTGCGCGTAGAAGCGCGTCCGTCCCTGGGAGCTGCATTGCCGCCCGTCGCCAAGGCCAACTACGGGATCGACGCACCGGGGACCGTGGTGGGGCTCGTCGTCGTGGGGATCGCGAGCTCGTTCGCGGGGATCTTCATCGGGAGCGCGGCCGGCATCCGCGCCGGGGTGGGGCCCTGGGCGCTCGCGATCGTGCTGCTGGCCCTCGCCGCCGCGATGGTGGTCACGAGCAAGGTGGTCAAGCCGCGTCGATGGGCTCGTGAGCTGGACGCGCTCGGCCTGCGGGGCGACGAGCGGGCGCTCGATGCGGGCTGCGGTCGGGGCGTCGTCACCGTGGCGTTGGCGCAGCGCCTGCCGGCCGGGTCGGTCGTCGGTGTGGACATCTGGCGCAACCGCGACCAGTCGGGCAACTCCAAGCGCAACGCCCTGCTCAACGTCCAGCTCGTGGGTGTCGCCGGGCAGGTGGAGGTGCGCGACGCCGACATCACGAAGCTCCCGTTCGGTGACGCGTCGTTCGACGTGGTCACCGCCAGCCTCGTGCTCGGCACGATGCCCAACCGCGAGGAGCGAGCGGCGGCGGTTGCGGAGCTCGCTCGCGTGACCCGCCCTGGCGGTCGGTTGCTCGTGGCCGACAACCGGCGAGCTTCCGCCGCCGAGGCGGACCTGCGGGCGAGCGGCTGGGAAGCGGTGGAGCGGGCCCGATCGCTGATCTCCGTCGCCGGGCTGTCGGTGGTGCGAGCCACGAAGCCCGCAGCGGTGCACCGGTAGCCTCGCCGCCATGGGGAGGATCGCGGCGCGCCCGCCCGACTCGACACGGATTCGCGGCCACGCTCGGGCACGCGTGATCGCGGTCGCGTCCCTGTGCGCCGTCGCTCTTGCGTGCTCGCGCACCGATGGCCGGACCGCCGACGCCCCGAACCCGTCGGCCCCGCCACCGGCGTCCGCGGCGGAGCGCGGCACGTCCACCAGCGCCGGTGTGTCGGCGGCGCCAGGTGGCACCACGAGCGCGCGGGCATCGATCGCTCGCGACGCCGCGCAGCAGGAGGGCCTGGTCGTGCACCGGGTGATCGCCGACGCCGGCAGCGGGGCCGTGATCGTGCACGCCGAGGCGCCGGCGACCGCAGCCGCGCCCGCGAGCGCCGTCGCCGAGGTCTTCGACATCGGTCCGGGCGGCGACGTCCGCAGCCGGCGCCAGATCAGGCAGCGCGTGCCGACCACCCCGTCGGCCAACGGGCGGACGATGTTCGACGGCGGGGGTGACGCGGGGGCGGCGGGCGCGGCGCGCACCGCCGACGAAGCCGCCAACGAGGCTGTCGTGCGCCGTCTCTACACCGAGGTCTTCAACGGCCGCGACGTCGCCGTGATCGATGCGTTGGTGGCCCCGGCGTACGCACAGCACAACCCGGCCGTACCCGACGGCATCGCCGGGCTGAAGGCGCTCGCGGCGAACGGCCTGCCGTCCACGGTGAAGCAGGTGGTGGCGCAGGGCGACCTCGTCGCGGTGGTGGTGGACTACGGCACCGTGCCGGCGGTGGACATCTTCCGGCTCGCCGACGGCAGGATCGTCGAGCACTGGGACGTGCTGCAGTTGGATCCCCAGCCGGCGCGATGACCGCTTCTGCGGCCGAGCCCTGGGTGCGCTTCGAGGACGAGCACCTGCTCGCCGTCGCCAAGCCGGCCGGCGTCAACACCCATCGGGCGGACGTCCACGCCCAGGACGGCATGCACGAGTGGGTGCAGCGGCAACGGCCGGGCACCTCGTTGGCGATCCTGCACCGGCTCGACAAGGAGACGTCGGGCGTGCTGCTGTTCGGCAAGAGCCCGACGGCGAACCGTGCGCTCGCCGCGCAGTTCGAGGCGCGCGCGGTCGAGAAGCGCTACGAGATGCTGCTGGCGCACGACGGACGGCGTCCGGCACGAGTCTCGTGCGACGACCCGGTGGCGGATCGACATCCGGGGCGGGGGCCGGCGCGCGACGCGCGCACCGACTTCGAGCGGGTGGCGGTGGGTGCTGCGTTCGATCGGTTCGCGGCCTGGCCGCACACCGGCCGCACGCACCAGATCCGCATCCACGCCGAGGCGCTCGGCCTGCCGATCGTCGGCGACGCCGCGCACGGGGGGCTCGATGCCGCGCGCCTGTTCCTGCACGCGGCGACGTTGCGCATCGAGCACCCGACCGCCGGTGCCCTCGAGGTGCGCGAACCGGCACCGGCGAGCTTCGACCGGCTGCAGGCGAGCGAGCACGCCGACCGCGCGGGCGATCCCGCCACCGCGGTGCTGGTCGCGCACGAGGCTCGAGCGGCTCTGTTCGACGACGCGGACACCGACTGCTTCCTGTGGATCGACCGCCACCACGACGGTCTGGCGAACACGCGGGTGGAACGGCTCGGCGATGTGGCGTTCGTCGTCAACTACACGGACGACGCCGTCCCGACCGACTGGCTCGATGCACTGGCACAGGTGCCGGGTGTGCGGGCCGTCTACGAGCAACGTCGTCCGCGCCGCGGTGCGGCACCCCCGGCCGCCTTCCTGAGCGGCCGCGCCGGCGCACGCTTCGCGGTGCGGGAGCTGGGCCTGCGCTACGTGATCGACCTCGACGCGAGCACGACCTCGACGGGCCTGTTCCTCGATCAGCGCGAGACCCGACGCCGGCTCCGCACGTCCGACCTCGCCGGCAAGAACCTGCTGAACGTCTTCGCCCACACCGGATCCCTGTCGGTCGCCGCGGCCGCCGCGGGCGCCGAGACGCTCACGCTCGACCTCTCGAAGCGCTACCTCGACTGGGCACGGGAGAACCTGGAGGCCAACGACCTGGACCCCGCGGCACACGACTTCATCTACGGCGACGCGTTGGACTGGATGTCCCGGTTGGCGAAGAAGGGGCGCACCTTCGACCTGGTGCTGGTCGATCCTCCGAGCTCGAGCACGACCGGCAAGCGGGGTGGCACGCGGTGGGTCGCGGAGCGGGACCTGCACGAGCTGGTGCGCCGTGGCGCTGCGCTGACCGCTCCCGGCGGCACGCTGTTCGTGTCGACGAACCTGCACCGCATGTCGTGGCCGCGCTTCACCGAGCACCTCGAGACGGGGCTGACCGCAGCCGGTCGCACCGGCGTGATCGAGACCTGGACGGTGCCGTTGGACCACCGCTCGGGACCGGGCGATCCGCCCTACCTCAAAGCGGCGTGGGTCGACCTGGACCGCTGAGCTTCACGTGGGCGGCGCGTCGTGGCCGGCCTCGGTGACGAACCGCGGCTCGTCGTCGTCGAGCCACCGCCGCAGGCCCTCCCACGGGAAGATCCCGGCCTCGTGGCCGTCGCTCCAGGTGATGCCCAGCCCCCAGGCACCGACCAGCCGGGCATCCGCCACGCCGAGCTCTGCGTCGGGACGCCCGGACGGGGGCCAGGGCGCCACGCCGCGCTCACGGGCACCTCGGCACCCGGCGCACGGGCAGTTGACGCGCAGCTCGCCGAGCTCGTAGCGCCCGACCGCGCCGTCACCGAACTCGATCGTCAGCGTCGACGCCGCCCGATCGATCGTGATGGTCTGCACCTCGGCGCGGTCGTCCACCCGGGCATGGTCCCACGGTGCGCGCCGCGCGGCGAACGGGGCGCGGTCGCGACCGACGCCGCAGTCGCGAGCGGTGGCCCGGACGCGCACCGGCCCGGTCGAGGACCGGGCCGGTGCTCCAGGGTGCGGGCTCGCCCGTTCGTCCCTCGTCAGTTCGACTGGCAGGCGTTCTGGTAGATCGCCGGGGGAACGGTCTTGTTGGCACAGGGCGTGGTGCGGTTCACGACGACCCAGTTGTTCCCCTCGGTCTGGAGCAGCAACGTCACGCCGATGCCACCCGGGGGCACGACCGTCCCGGGAGGACCGCTCGAGACCGAGGCGAACGCGTAGGCCCACCCGTTCGCGCACCCGATGCCGTCGAGGTTCACCACGTTGGTGCCGTTGGCCTTGAGCGCGGCGCTGATCGCGGCCGTCGTGCACGGAGCGCTCGCAGCGGCGGCGGTGGTCGGTGCGGCCGTGGTGCTGCCCGATGCCGCGGACGTCGTGGTGGTGGAGGAGGCGGGCGGCACGCAGTCCTTCTTGCCCGAGCTGACCGCCTGTTGCAGCGCCGCCTTGGTGGCTGGTCCGTACTTGTCGTCGGGGGTGATGCCGGCGGCCTTCTGGAACGCGAGGAGCGCGCCGAGCGTCTCGGGCCCCATGATCCCGTCGTTCGGGCCGACGTCGCAGCCGACCTTGTCGAGCATCTCCTGCAGGGCGAGCACGTCCGCCTTCGGGATGGTGTTGGCCGGAGCTCCCGACGTGGTCACGCCACCTGCGGTGGTGCCGGGTGCCGCGGTCGTGGTGCCGCCACCCCCGGTCGAGGTCGTGTCGTCCTTGCTGCAGGCCCCCGCCGTGATGGCCACCGCCACCACGAGCCCGATGATCGCACCAGCGCGGTGCCTGGAGATGCGTCGCATGACCTTGGTCCTTCTCCTTCTGTTCACGCATGGACCTGCGTGGGGATGAACGGGGTGACGCTAGCAACACGCACCGTCACCGTACGCGACACCCCTGCGTGCGTTCCGAGCGGTCAGCGCACCAGCAACGAACGCAGCGCGTCGATCGTGTCGGCGCCGGCCGGGTCCTTGTCCGGCCGGTAGCGCCGGACGCGGGCGAACCGCAGGGCGACGCCACCCGGGTAGCGGGTCGAGGCCTGCACGCCGTCGAGCGCGATCTCGACGACGAGCTGCGGACGCACGTGCACGACGATGCCCTCGCGGCCGATCTCGCGCTCGAGCAGCGCTGCGGTCTGCCACGTGAGCAGCTCGTCGGTCATGCCCTTGAAGGTCTTGCCGACCATCGTGAAGCCTCCGGCGGCCGGGTCGCGCGCACCCAGGTGCAGGTTCGACAGCCACCCCGTGCGCCGGCCGTGCCCCCACTCGGCGCCGAGCACCACGAGGTCGAAGAGCCGCACCGGCTTGACCTTGCGCCACGCCTTGCCGCGCCGGCCAGCCTGGTACGGGCTGTCGAGCGCCTTTACCATCACGCCTTCGTGGCCGGCCGCGATCGCCTGATCCAGGAACGCCTGCGCCTCGGCGGCGTCCGGGGTGACGATCCCCGGGATGCGATGCGCGTGGCTGACGTCGTCGAGCGCCGCGAGGCGCGTGCCCAGCGGCGCGTCGATCAGGTCCTGGCCGTCGACGTGCAGGACGTCGAAGAAGAAGGGTCGGAGCGCGATGCCCGGCGCCGGTGCGTCCTGCTGGATCGCCGCTTCCAGATCCTCACCCGAGGTCGGGGACGCGGCGGGCGCGGCGTCGCGCCCGAAGCGGCTCATCGTGTCCTGGAACGCGTGCGGGCGGTCGTCGTCGCGCACGCTGAGGACCTCGGCGTCGAGGACGAGATCGGTCGCCGGAAGCGCGTGGGCCACCGCCACCACCTCGGGCAGGCGCGCGGTCACGTCGTTGAGGTTGCGGGTGAACACCCGGACGGCGTCGCCCTGGCGGTGCACCTGGATGCGCGCGCCGTCGAGCTTCCACTCGACCGAGGTCGGCGCCGGCGCGTCGCCGCCGGCACTCGCGGTGATCGCGGCCGCCACGTCCTCGGCGGTCGAGGCGAGCATGGGCTGCACCGGTCGGAGCAGCGTCAAACCGACCCGCTCGAGCCCCGGGCGCCCCTCGGTCAGGGCGATGCGAGCGGTGCTGCGCAGATCGCCGCTCAGCATCATCGAGCGTCGCACGACGGCGGCCGGCACCCCGGCGGCTGCCGCCACGGCGTCGGCCA
>CAYUOL010000095.1:0-19204 GCA_964446345.1 uncultured Iamiaceae bacterium
CGGGCGCGGGCGCGGGCACGCGCGCCGCCGGCCCGGCGGCGGGCGGCGGCGCGACCGCTGCGACCAGCGCGACCGGGGGCAAGGGGTCAGCCACGTCGACGACGCTCGACCCGGGCACCGAAGCGCTGCCCGAGGGCGCGCCGGCGACGCCCGCCCTGCTGATCGGCGGGGACCCGAACATCGCTCCTGCGGGGAACACGGGCAAGCTGCTCGGCCCCATCACCAAGCTCTGGCTCATCGGCCTGGGCTTCCTGCTCCTCGGGCTGCTCGCGTTGGTGCTGACCGTGCGCTACGCCCGACGCACGAAGCCCTCGGCCGCCGCCCCCGGGACCCGGCGCCACCGGGCCCGGTCGGCGGCGCCGTCCTCGGCCCGGCGCAGACACGGCCAGCCTGCTCGCGGGCGGCCGGCGTCGCCGCGGCCCCGCCCGTCGGCCGGTCCGCGGTCCGCACGCCCGGCCCCGGCTCCCGTCGGCGCGCCGACGCCGTCGCGGTGGCGCCAGGGCGACGTGCCGGGCCCTCGTCGCCAGCCGCTCCCCTCGCTCGCCGGGCTCCGCGACGACTCGCTGGAACGCACGCTCGAGGAGCGCGTCCCGACCCTGCTCTGACCGACTCGTCCGGGGCGGATCTGACGGACTCGTCCGGGACGGCCCCCGTCGTCCCTCAGGTCGGGGCGCCCGTCACGCCGGGAGCCGACGCCCGGGCCGACGACGCCCGGGTCGACGACGCCGGCTCAGACCGCCAGCGCCGCGCGGACCTCGTCGAGGGCCGCCTCGCCGCCCCCGCCGCGGCTGGTGACGCGTCCCGACTCGAGCACGTAGTACGCGTCCGTCGACCGCAGCGCGAAGCCGACGTGCTGCTCGACCAGCAGCACCGTGAGGTCGCTGCGCCGGGTCAGGTCGACGATGACCTGCTCGATCTCGGCGACCACGTTCGGTTGGATGCCCTCGGTCGGTTCGTCCAGGATCAGCAGCCGGGGCTTCGTCAGCAGCGTCCGCGCGATCGCGAGCTGCTGGCGCTGACCGCCGGAGAGCAGGCCGGCTGGGCGCCGCAACAGGTCGGTCAGCACCGGGAACGTGTCGAGCACCTCGTCGATGTCCGATGTCGAGCTCGAGACCAGCTGCAGGTTCTCGAGCGTCGTCATCTGCGGGAAGCAGAGCTGGCCCTGAGGGACGTACCCGAGGCCCCGCTTGACCCGTTGGTTGGGGCGCAACTTGGTGACGTCCTCGCCGTCGAGCAGGACCTTGCCGGACTTCACGGGGACGAGCCCGACGGCGACGCGCAGCAGCGTCGTCTTGCCCGCGCCGTTGTGCCCCATCACCGCCGCGCCGCCGCCGAGGGGGATCGACATGTCGACGTCGAACAGCACCATGGTGCGGCCGTAGCCCGCCGTCACGCCGACGATCTCCAGCATCGACTCAGCCATCGAGCGCCACCTCCGTCACGGTGCCCAAGTAGACCTCCTGGACCTTCGGATCGGCCTGGATCTCGGCCACCTCCCCTTCGGCGAGCACCTTGCCGGCGTGCATGACCGTCACGAAGTCGGCGAAGGTGCGCATGAACTCCATGTCGTGCTCGATGATGACGATCGTCCGATCGCCGACGATGCGCTTCAGCAGGGCACCGGTCTCGTCCCGCTCCTCGGTGCTCATGCCGGCGACGGTCTCGTCGAGGAACATCAACGTGGCGTCCTGCACGAGCAGCATGCCCACCTCGAGCCACTGCTTCTGCCCGTGCGCCAGGATGCCGGCCGGGCGCTCCGCGAGAGCGGCCAGGCCGATCGCCTCCAAGGCCTCCTCGACCCGCGTCGACACCTTGCGCCGGGCCCGCAGCCGGGCGCTCGCCCGGCGATGCACGCCGTCGGCGATGTCCAGGTTCTGCAGGACGGTGAGCTGCTCGAAGACCGTCGCCGTCTGGAACGTGCGGCCGATGCCCAGACGGACGATCTGGTCGGCCTTCATGTGGAGCAGGTCGTGGTTGCGGAACTTCGCGGTGCCGGTGCCGTGCACCAGCCCGGTCAGCGCGTCGACCAACGTCGTCTTGCCGGCGCCGTTCGGGCCGATCAGGAAGTGCAGCCGTCCCTGCATGAGGGTGATGTCCACCCCGTCGACGGCCTTGAAGCCGTCGAAGTCCACCGTGAGGTCGCGGATCTCCAGGTAGTCCTCGCCGACGAAGGAGGCGGTCATGTGCGCACCTCGGCCTCGGCCGCGGTCTTGGACGACCGGCTCGACCACCGGTCCTTGAGCTTCGGCCAGATCGATGCGAAGCCTCCGGGCAGGAACAGCATCACGGCGATGAACAACGCGCCCTGGAAGTAGATCCAGTTCGTCGGGAACTGCTCGGAGAGGGTGGACTGGCCGTAGCCGACCGCGATGGCGCCGAGCGCGGGACCGAGCAACGAGGCACGGCCGCCGAGCGCGACGCCGGCGATCAAGAGGATCGACGCGGTCGCGTCGACGCTGGACGGCGACATGATCCCGGCGATCGGGGCGAACAGCGCCCCGCCGATGCTGGCCATGATGGCGGCCACGACGAAGGCGATGAGCTTGATGTTGGCCGGGTCGTAGCCGAGGAAGCGGACGCGGGGCTCGGCGTCGCGCGTGGCCACGAGCAGCTCCCCGTAGCGGCTGCGATACAGCTGCCACACGATCAGGAGGCAGAGGATCAAGAAGCCGGCCGCCATCATGTAGAGGTTCTGCTTCACGCTCTTGTCGAACAGGTTCTGCCCGAAGAACTTGGTGAACGAGTTCAGCCCGTTGAAGCCCCCGGTCTCCTTGATGGTGGCGATCAGCAACGTCGAGAACACGACCGCCATCGCCTGGGTGAGGATCGCGAAGTACGCGCCCTTCACGCCGCGCTTCAGGATGGCGTAGCCGAGGACGAACGACACGAGCGCCGGCAGCGCGACGATGGCGACGAGCGTCAGCGGCCCGCTGCGGAAGGGCTCCCACCACGACGGCATGGTGGCGTCGCCGTACAGCACCATGAAGTCGGGCACCTTGCCGGGGCCGGCGGCTTCGAGCTTCATGTGCATGGCCATGACGTAGCCGCCGATGCCGAAGAAGACGCCCTGGCCCATGACGAGCATGCCGCCGCGACCCCAGGCGAGGCCGATGCCGACCGCGGCGATGGCCCAGCAGCAGTACTTGCCGAGGTTGCCGAGGCGGAACGCGTTGAGCGAGCTCGGCGCCCACACCAGCAGCACCACGGCCAGGACGGCGATGGCGAGCAGCTGCCCGTACGTGCGGAACAGCCGGCCGGGCGCGAACCGTGACGGCGGGGGCGTGGCGACCTCGAGCTCGTCGTGGGGCGCGTCCGCGGTCTCCGGGGTGTCGGATGCCGTCGTCGCCGTCACGCCAGCGCTCTCGTTCGCACGGTGAACAGCCCTTGCGGACGGATCTGGAGGAACACGACCACGAGGGCGAACGTGATGACCTGCGCCATGCTGCCGCTCGTCCACGAGGTCAGGAAGGCGGTGGCCACACCGACCACCCACGCGGCGATCACCGTGCCCTTGATCTGCCCGACGCCGCCGGCGACGACGACGAGGAACGCCGAGATGATGTAGGTCGTGCCGAGCGTGGGGTTCGTCCCCGAGCTCAGGGCGATCGCCACGCCGCCGACGCCGGCCAGGCCGGAGCCGAGGAAGAAGGTGATGCGGTCGACGTTGCGGGTCGAGATGCCCATCGTCTCGGCCAGCTCACGGTTCTGCACGGTCGCCCGGATCTGCCGGCCGAACGAGCTGTACTTGAGCACCCCGTGGAGCGCCGCGACCATCGCAAGGGCGAGCACGATCGTGAAGAGCTGCCGGTGCGGCCAGTCGTAGCCGAACACCCCGATGCTGCCCGCCAGCCAGCTGGGGGGCGTGACGGGGTCGCCCTGGGCCCCGAAGATGTCCTTCGCGAGCTGCTGCAGGACCATGGCGACGCCGACGGTCGCCAAGAGGGTGTCGAGCGGTCGTCGGTACATCCACTGGATCACCGAGACCTCGAGCAGCAGACCGAGCAGGCCCGTGACGACGAACGCGACCGGGATGGCGACGAGCACCGAGAGGCCCGTGCTGGAGATCACCTGCTGGGTGACGTACGTGGCGTAGGCACCGGCCATCAGGAACTCGCCGTTCGCCATGTTGATCACGCCCATCTGCCCGAACGTGAGCGACAGGCCGATGGCCGCGAGCAACAGGATGGCGCCGGTCGCCGTGCCGGTCAGGAAGGGCGTCGTGAGTGCGTCCATGCTCCACTTTCGTGAGATCGATCGAAGGGGGTGACGCCCTCCGCGGGGCCGTGGCTCGCACGGCCCCGCGGGAGAGCGGGGGGTCCAACTGGGGCGAGGCGGGCTCGCCTCAGGTCACTCGGCGTTCGGGTTCCACCAGGCGTAGCCCTTGAGGAACGGATCGGGCTCGATCGGCTTCTTCGAGTCCCACACGATGTCGAACTGGTTGTTCGCGTTGATCTGGCCGATCAGACCCGTCTTGGCGATGTGGTGGTTCTCGCCGTTGACGGTGACCTTGCCCTCCGGGGCGTCGAAGCTCACGCCGCCCGAGGCGGCGTTGACCGCGTCGACGCAGAACGACTTGGCCTTCTCCACCATGCCCTTGTAGAGGTAGAGCGAGGCGTACGCCGCTTCCATCGGATCGGACGTCGGCCGCTTGGCCCCGTACTTCGACTGGAAGGCCTTGATGAACGTGTCGTTCGTCGGGCTCTTGACGCTCTGGAAGTAGTTCCAGGCGGCGAACTGGCCCTTGACGTCCTCACCCATGGCCGGGGCCTCTTCCTCGGCGATGGACACCGAGATGATGGGCGAGTTGTTCGGGCCGAGACCGGCGGCGTAGTAGGCCTTGATGAAACCGACGTTCGACGAGCCGTTGATCGTGTTGAACACGAAGTCGGGCTTCGCGGCGGCGATCTTGGCGACCTGCGTCGTCCAGTCGTCCTTGTCCAGCGGCACGTACTCCTCGCCGACGATCTGGATGCCGAGCTCCTTGGCGTACTGCTTGATGATCTTGTTCGCCGTGCGGGGGAAGACGTAGTCGGACCCGGCGAGGAAGAGCGTCTTCACGCCCTTCGACTTGAGGAAGTCCATGGCCGGGATGATCTGCTGGTTGGTCGTCGCGCCCGTGTAGTAGATGTTCTTGGACGCCTCGAGCCCCTCGTACTGCACCGGGTAGAAGAGCAGTCCGTTGGCCCCTTCGACGACGGGCAGCATCGCCTTGCGGGAGGCCGAGGTCCAGCCTCCGAAGACCGCTTCGACCTCGTCCTGGGTGAGCAGCTTGTTGATCTTCTCGGCGAAGACCGTCGGCTGGCTGGCGCCGTCCTCCTCGACGACCTCGATCTTCTTGCCCATGATGCCGCCGCTCGCGTTGATCTCGTCCTTGGCCAGCAGCAGCGAGTCACGCACGGTCTGCTCGCTGATGGCCATCGCTCCGGACGTGGAGTTCAGGAAGCCGAGCTTGACGGTGTCCCCGTCGACGCAGGTGCCGGTCGCAGCCGCGCCGCCGGTGCCGCTCGATCCTCCGCTCGCCGTCGTCGTCGACGAGCCGCTGCTGCACGCGCTGGCAACAAGGGCTGCGACGGTGATCCCGGCGATGGCCCATCTGGAACTACGCAAAGTCATCACTCTCCTCCTCGCGTTCTCGACGCGAGTGTCTGCATCGGGTGGCGGTCACTCGATGCCGGACCATAGAAATGACTCGTGGCAGCTGGGTTGCCCGTCAGTTTCCGGCGGGTGAACACCGCCGTCGGCAGTCTGACTTCGCTCGTCAGCGCAAGAGCCTGGCGAACACGTCGTCCGCCTTCGGCTCGGTCGGCTCTCCGCGCTGGATGTACCACTCGGTGCCGAAGGCCATCGCGAAGTACTCCGGCGGGAGCGCGAGGAACAACGCGAGGCTGCGGTCGCCGCCGCTCGCGCTGGTGGTCTGGCTCTGGTGCGCCTCCATCGACGCGCGCTTCTCGTCGATGAACGCGCTGACGTCGACGGCGTGCGTGATCTCGGCGCCCGCCACGTACCAGTCGTCGAGCGTCGCCGGATCGAACGAGTCGGGCACGGTGTAGCCGAGGGACTTGGCGATGTCGACCCCGGCCTGCATCAGGTCGCGGTTGATCGTGGCTTCGAGCACCACCGGTGTTCCTGCGAGGGTGGCGGCGCGCGCGCCGACGGTGTGGACCTGCACGTGGTCCGGGTGGCCGTACCCGCCGTGGTCGTCGTAGATGGTGAGCACGTCGGCGTGCTCCTCGCGGAGGATGGCGGCGAGCCGGGACGCGGCGTCCTCCACGTCGGCGTGCGCGAACGCGTCGGCCGGCGCGTCGGCGGGGATGCTGCGCGGCTGCGTGTGGTCGAGCCCGGTGTCGCGGTAGCCGAGGAGCTCGACCCGCGCGACGCCGAGGATCTCCGCGGAGCGCGCCAGCTCGGCGCGCCGGGCGGCGCCGAGGTCGCCCGCCGCGTCGTCCTTGAACCCCTCGGCGGCGTCGCCCACCTCGCCGGACGTCGCGACCACCAGCACGACCCGGTGGCCGGCGGCGGCGGCCTTGGCCATCACGCCCGCCGTGAGGAGCGACTCGTCGTCCGGATGGGCATGGAACGTCACGAGCGTGAACGACATGAGCCGCATCATGGCAGGTTCTCTGGGGGGCGAACCGACGTCGTCGCCGGGCCGGCGCCGAAGCCGCCAGGGGCGATCGCGGCGTCGCGTGCCGGCGGCGGTCACGGGCTAGCGTGGCGGGGCGGCGAAGGGGTGTCCCGGCCCTGCGACCGGGTGCCCCGCGAGCCATCGCGTCGGACCGGAGGTCCCCTTCTGTGAGCAGCTCTGAAGCACTCGGCACCGGCGCCGAGGAGCCCGATCCGTGGACCCCGGCCGAGACGGGGTCCGCTGACCGACCGCTCAAGGTCGGGTTGATCACGGACTGCTACGTGCCCCGCCTCGGCGGCATCGAGATGCAGGTGCACGACCTCGCCATCCACCTGCAGAAGGTGGGGCACGAGGTCATCGTCATCACGCCGACGCCCGGGCCCGAGCTCATCGACGGCGTGCGCGTGCACCGCATGGACGTGCCGTTGCTGCCGTTCGACATCCCCTACGCCCCGTCGACCTTCCGCCGCATCGCCGACCTGCTGCAGGAGGAGGAGGTCGACGTGGCGCACTTCAACGGCGGCATCGTGTCACCGGTGGCGTTCGTCGGCGCCGCCAACGCCCAGGCGCAGGGCATCCCCACCGTCATCACGACGCACTGCCTGTGGAGCTACGCGACCCCCGGGTTCCGCCTGTTGAACGCGCGCTACCACTGGACCGAGTGGCCCGTCGTGTTCTCGGCCGTGAGCGACGTCGCCGCGGCACCGATCCATCGCATCGCCAAGCGGGGGGTCGATGTGACGATCCTGCCGAACGGCATCGAGAACGACACGTGGACGGTCACCCCGGCGCCGCGCGACGCGAGCGTCGTGACCATCGTCGGCGTCATGCGGTTGTCGCCGCGCAAGCGACCCCTGCACCTGTTGAAGATGGTGCAGCGCGTGCACGAGCAGGCGCCGCCGGGCACGACCGTCAAGGTCGTGATCATCGGCGAGGGGCCCGAGCGCACCAAGCTCGAGCGCTACATCGAGCAGCACGGGCTGGGCGACTACGTCGAGCTCGCCGGCCGCCGCACGCGCGAAGAGATCCGCGAGCAGTTCAGCCACGCCGACGTCTTCGTGGCCCCGGCCAACCTCGAGTCGTTCGGCATCGCCGCGCTCGAGGCGCGCTGCGCCGGTCTGCCCGTCGTGGCCAAGGCCCGCACCGGCATCCGCGAGTTCATCGCACACGGGCAGGAGGGCCTGCTGGCCGAGAGCGACGACGACATGGTGGCGCAGCTCGTGCGCCTCGTGCGCGACCCGGCGCTGCGCAGCCAGATCGCCAAGCACAACCGGGACACGCCGTCGAGCGTCGACTGGTCCGAGGTGGTGCACCTGAACGTCGCGGCGTACCACGACGCGATCGGTCGGGCCGCCGCGGCGCGCGGCGCGGCCACGGGCTGACCTCAGCTGGGTTCGAGGCGCGCCGGCCAGGTGCCGCCGTCGAAGAGGGCCCGATCGCCGATCGGTCGCTGCAGGGTCACGTCGTACGGCGTGGCGGCGTGGCCGATGCACGTGTAGCCCCCCGGGGGCAGGGGCGTGACCGTGAACGTGATGACGACCTGGTCGTCGTGCTCCTCGATGCGCGGCGGGAGGATGCGGTCGCCGGTGGACTGCGTGCCGCTGCATGACGGGTCGTCGACGAAGAGCGTGAACGTGGATGCGTCGGCGGGTGGCCGCGCCCCGATCGTCCACGTGGCCCACGCCGTGCCCTCGGGTGGGGCGACGCGCAGCGCACCGCACCCGCCGCTGCTCGACGCCTGCCAGCGGTCGTCGGCGAAGCGCAGGCTGAGCACTCGCGCGAAGGGCGGGACGCCGGCGATGAACAGTGCGTTGGAGTCGTCCGCCCATGCCAGGCGCCAGCCCGTGTCGGGGTAGGAGTCGAAGCGGCTGCGGGCCAGCTCGGTGCGCAGCGCGGTCGAGAGCGGATCGGCGCCGGCGTCAGCGTCGGCGGGCGTGGTGAACAGCGACGGCCGGAACGTGCCGGGGAACCCCTGGCACTGGACCAGTGGATCGGGGTCGGAGGCGATCGCGACCGGCGGACCGGGGGCCACCGTCGTCGTCGTCGTCGGCTGCGGTGCGGCGCTCGTCGTGGGACCGCTGGTGGGAGGGGCCGTCGTGGTCGGGGGCGCGGACGCTGGCGCCGAGCCGCTGGGGGCAACGACGACCGAGGTCCCGGGGGCAGTCGAGGTGGTGCCGGTCGTGGCCAACCCGTCGTCGGCCGACGGCGCGCTCGTGGGTGGCGGGGGTTGCCCGACGGTGCCGAGATCGGCCGGTGCGTCGCGGCGTCCGGCGATCGCCGCCCCCACGATCAGCAGCACGACCGCGGCGGCCGCGACCGCGACCTGGGTGCGCCGCTGCGCCCGTCGGCGCCGCTGCGTGCGGCGCGCCACGTCGTCCCAGCCGGCGGCGGTCGGGTGTGCCGTGCCGGCCAGCTCTTCGAGGGCGGCCTCGATGTGCCGGACCGCTCGGGGGTCGAGCGGGGGGAGGTCGTCGCCCGGCCCGTGCGGCTCGGGGGGACCGTGCGGATCGGGGGGATCGACGTCGTGGGCCGCCATGTCAGCGCACCTCCGCGAGCAGATCGGCGAGGGCGTGCAGCCCGCGGTGCGTGTGGGTCTTCACGGCACCTTCGGAGATGCCGAGCAGGGCCGCCGTCTCCGCGAGCGAGCAGTCGGCGAGGTGCCGGAGCACCACGCACTCGCGTTGGCGCGTCGAGAGGGACTGCAGCGCTTCGCGGACGGCGCTCGACGCCCCGTGGGCCAACACGGCGGACTCGACGCAGTCCGCGTCGAGCCGGCGTTCATCCCGCGGCTGAGCCGCCTCTTGGGCCAGCCACAGGCGGCGGGTGCGGCGCCGCCGCAGGCGCGAGCGCGCCATGTTCAGCACGCAGCGGCGCACGTAGGCCAGGGGGTCACGCTGGTCGCGGAGACGATCCCAGTGCTGCCAGGTGGCCGCGAACGCCTCCTGCACCACCTCCTCGGCGGACGCCGGGTCGTCGACCAGCACCCGGGCGAGCCGCACGAGGTCGCGGTAGTGCGCCAGGTACAGGTCGTGGACGATCTGCGCGGCGTCGCCGCACACCCCCTGGTCGTCCACCGTCGCGATCATCCCCCCTCAAGACGTGCAGCGCCCCGAACGGTTTACCCGGTCGGCCCCCCGCCCGCCGTAGACGTCTGCGGCGGCGCGACGTTGACACCAGGCGGGTCAGCACCCGCGAGGATCACTTGGGGGGCAGATCCGCCTGGATCTTGTAGATGTTGCCGGCCGCCGACAGGACGAAGAGCTCGCCGTCGTTGTCCTCGCCGAACGACGTGACCGACCCGCCGTGCTCGAGGAACCCGTTGGGGACCCGGATCCCGAAGCCGGCATCCTCGAGCTGGTTGTCGGGCTTGCGCAGCAGCCCCCGCACCTCGCCGTTGCAGTAGTCGGCGTAGACGTAGACCCCGAGCAGGGGCCAGATGAGCTTGCCGCGGTAGACGTAGCCGCCGATGACCGCGCACGAGCCGTTGCTGTGGGGGTACTCGAAGAGCGGACCGACCGAACCGGGAGGCGGGGTGCCGCCCTGGAACGGCTTCGTGCCCTCCATCTGGTTCCACCCGAGGTTGGCCCCGCGGCCGGCGCCGCCGATCTGGTTGGGGAGGAAGTCGATCTCCTCGCTGGTCTCCTGGCCGGCGTCCGCGACCCACAGGTCCTTCGTGAACCGGTCGAAGCTGAAGCGCCACGGGTTGCGCAGGCCCATGGCCCACACCTCGGGTGCCCCCTGCTGCCCGTCGTGGAACGGGTTGCCGGCGGGCGTGGCGTAGGGCTGGTCCTTCGTGCCGCCCTCGGGGTCGATGCGCAGGATCTTGCCCGAGAGCGACCGGGGGTTCTGGGCGTTCTTGTTCGGGTCGCCCTGCCCGCCGCCGTCACCCATCCCGATGTAGAGGAACCCGTCCGGCCCGAACGCGAGCTGGCCGCCGTTGTTGTTCGCCTCGGCGTGCTCGACGTCGAGCAGGTTGCGGCGCGAGCTGCGATCGACCTGGTCGTCGTTCATCAGGTACTCGTCGACGACGATGTTGCCCGCTCGTGCCTTCGTGTACAGGAGATACATCTTGCGGCCGTCGGAGGAGAAGGCCAGCCCGAGCAGGCCCCGCTCGTTGACGTCGTCGGTGCTGCGGCCGATGTCGAGCAGCGCGCCCTGGTCGACGCGGTAGTTCATGCGCTGCAGGCTGCCGTCGCGGTTGAGCACCCGGTCGACGTTGATCTGCTTGATCTTGCCGTCCTTCTGGGCGACGTAGAGCTTGTCGGTGCCGCTGCGGGGGACGAGTGCGATCGGTTCGAACACGCCCCCGATCAGGTCGGCCTTGAGCGCGATGCCCTGCAGGGTCGGCACCGCGATCGGCAGCGGAAGCGTGCCCCCGCTGTAGTCGCCGCCCGGTGACGCGACCACGGGGGCGGTGCCGGGGGTCGTGCCGCGGGTGGCCGTGCCGTCGGTCAGCCCGCACGCCGCCACCGCGGCGAGCACGAGCGTCGTGAGCGTGGCGCCGGTCAGGAACCTCGGGCGCGAGGTCCGTCGGGTCATCGCACCACCCGGATCAGGCCCTCCTGCACGACCGAGATCGCCAGCTCGCCCTCCTGCGTGAAGATCTGGCCCTGCGCGAAGCCCCGTGCGCCGCTCGCGGAAGGCGTGTGCTGCACGTAGAGGAGCCACTCGTCGGCCCGGAACGGTCGGTGGAACCACATGGCGTGGTCGAGGCTAGCCATGAAGATGGACTCCTCCATGGCACCCACTGCGTGGGGGAGGAGGGTGGTGTCGAGCAGGGTCATGTCGGACGCGTAGGTCACGATGCACGCGTGCAGCACGGGGTCGTCGGGCAGTCGACCGTCGGCCCGCAGCCACACCCGCTGATCCGGGGGCAGCGCCCGCTTGCGGTCGCGCGGCTCCCAGTCCGCGTTGCGCATGTCGATCGGGCGGTCGCGGTGGTACTCCTCGCCCATGACCTCGGCCCACTCCTTCCACCGCTCCTTGAAGGTGGGGAGGGTCTCGGGCGCGGGGACGTCCGTCGGCATCGGGTCCTGGTGGTCGAAGCTCGACTCGTCGACGTGGAACGACGCGGACAGGTTGAAGATGGCCCGGCCGTGCTGGATGGCCACGACGCGGCGGGTCTTGAACGACCGACCGTCGTGGATGCGGTCCACCTCGTAGAGGATCGGCACCTTCGTGTCGCCGGGCCGGAGGAAGTAGCTGTGCAACGAGTGCACGTCGAACTCCGGCTCGACGGTGCGGGCCGCGGCGACGAGGGCCTGGCCAGCCACCTGCCCGCCGAACACGCGCTGGCGCTCGACGGCCGGGCTCACCCCCCGGAAGATGTTGACCTCGATGTTCTCGAGGTCGAGCAGCTCGATCAGGTCGTCGACCGCCGGTTGTCCCATGCGCTCATCCTCGCATGGTGCGCGCCGCGTCCATCGCGTCGGCGAATGAGCAGGTGATGAGGGGCGAATGAGCCCGCCCCGGGCCGGACCCGCTGACTGTCGGGGAGCGGGTGTGACCTGTACCCTGGTCCGGCCATGGCGACCGACACCCCCACCTCCGCGCGCCCCGGCGCGCCGCTCGACCGCGCGCCTTCGATCGCCGCTTCCTCGAGGGGCTCGAAGCTCGATGCGATCAAGGGCAAGGGCCTCAAGTACTCGATGGTCTCGATCTTCAACGTGATCTTCGGGCAGGCGTTGTTGTTCCTGTTCGTGCACTTCGACGTGCGCCCCGCGCCCGCCAACGTGCTCGCCGTGGTCATCAGCGCGATCCCCGCCTACTACATGAGTCGGGCGTGGATCTGGGGCAAGCGTGGCAAGAGCGAGCTGAAGCGCGAGGTGCTCCCGTTCTGCGTGTTCGTCTTCATCGGGCTCGTGCTCTCGACGGGTTCGGTGTGGTTGGCCACCCACTACTTCCCGGTGCCCGCCGACGCGACGATGTTGAACCCGCGCAAGCTGCTGCCGAACATCGCCAACATCGTGGCCTTCGGCGTGCTGTGGGTCATCCGCTTCTTCTGGATGGACAAGGCGTTCCACCTCGATCAGCACCACCAGCACGGTCCCCTCGACGTGCTGCTGGATCCCGACGAGCCCGTCTGACGGCCATCGCTCCGGGCGCTCCTGGTGCCTCCACGGCGTCTTCCTGACGCCGGGATCGGGCCGCGGTCACCGTGGCGTGTGCCACGTGTGCCGGCGGTCTCGTGCGCAGATCCCCACAACCACGTCGTGCGGGCGTGACCGTGGCCACGTGTGGTGCACGTCTCGTAGCGATTCGGCGCGGGCGGTGGCTTTCATGGACCCGACCCCACGACGATCCCGTCCCCGTCGACCGCACCGAGGAGCAGTGCTCATGACGACGAACCCCGTGCTCGCCCACCTCGTGCCGACCCGCTCCCCATCGGGCACCACATCCCCCGTCGGCCGGGTCGGGCGGCGGCTGGTGGGGCTGGTGCTCGCCCTCGTCGGCATCGTGGGCGTGCTGCGCACCTTCGACCCCGTGCACCTGTCCGCCGCTCAGGCGGCGTTCCTGGTGCTGACGGTCGCAGGCGTCGCCCTGACCGAGCTGCACATCCGGGACTGAGCTCCGGGCCTGCGCCCGGAGGCCTCGACGGCTTCTTTCAGACGTCGACGTAGGCGTGCTCGGCGACGAGCTGGCGGAAGCGGAGGTCGGTGCCGGTCACCTGGTTCACGATGATGCGATCCGAGTGCAGCTCGGGCACGAGGTGCTCGATGCCGGGGCCCTTCATGACCGCAACCATCGCGACGCACCCGTCGCCGATCGTGTCCATGACCTCACGCACGTCCCGGCGGCGCAGGCCCCGCCGGAAGTGGACGGCTCGCCCGGCGTGCGCCGCGCCGCCGTGGCGACGGGCCTTGCGGGGGTGCCGCTTCCACGAGACGTGGCCGGTGCGGCTGCGCAGGCACAGCCCGGCGTCGACGACGGCCAGGCTGTCCGGGCCGAGGTGCCGCATCTCTGCGAGGTCTCGAGCCGCCGCGGCCTCGTCGTCGTAGACGGCGATCACGAGAGTTCCGACGGTGTCGCGCATGGGGGATCTCCTCGAACGCAGGACCCGACGCCCTCGCCGGGTCGACACCGATCACCTACCCCGATGCGTCGAGCGCGATGCCGACGGAGGAGCCCGAGGGTCGGCGCGTGGTGCCCGTCCGGGCCCCGAGAGGGCTGCGCCCGGTGCTGGTCGCGGTCCGTCGCCGCGGGCACGGTCGCTGGTTCAGGGATGGACTCAGGGACGGGTTCCCGCACCGGGTTCGGGGACGGGTTGCGGGCCTGGTCATGGGTGGTGCAGGAGTGGGTAGCATCACCGCGCCACCCCGCTCGGCGGCGCCCGACGTGCACCGGGGCGGCGACGAGCTCGGCGGACATCGGCGGACATCAGCGGACATCGACGACATGCAGGACGCGGAGGTGCGCAGTGGCTGCGGCGGAAGGTGAGAAGAACCGGCCCTTCACGGCGATCGTGTGCGACTACGACCCCATCTGGCACGCCCGGGCGATCGCTCGGGTGCGCGACCACGGCTTCGACGTGCTGGGCGAGGCCACGAACGTCGTCGATGCCCTGCGGGTGTCCGCGCACGTCCAGCCGTCCCTCGTCGTCACGTCGAACGAGCACTACGGCCTCACGGCGCTCGACGCGATCGAGAACTTCCGCGCCCAGCCCCACCACCCGGAGGTGCTCGTGCTCTCGACCTCGCAGGTCGACCGGCACGTGTTCCTCGAGCGCGGGGCGCTGCTGCTCGTGGGGCGGTACGACAACGATGCCTTCGACCGTGCGCTCGAAGAGGCGAAGGAGTTCCTGACCACCGGCGAACGCCGCAAGCGCGACCGTCGCTCGAACGGTGATCGCCGGGTCCGTCAGGACTGGCGCGCCGTCACCAAGGAACGTCGGAGCCACACCGACCGTCGCCGGGCGCAGCGACGAGCGGCGGCGGTGCACGCGGCCGCGGACGCGTCCGTCCCCGTGCTCCCGGCGTCGCGGCCGATCGGCCCCGAGGAGCAGGAAGAGCTCGACCTCGCGGCCGCGGCGAAGGTCGCGGCCGAGCTGGCCGCCGGCGCGGTCGCCCGCGCCGTGCGCGGCATGAGCGGGGTCCCGGCGGTGACGCCGGCGGTTTCGGCGGCTTCGACCCCGGCGTCGCCGGTGCGCTCGCCCTCGGCCGCGAGCCCGCCGGCGCCGGCCACGACGCGCCGCGATGGCGGCTCACCGCGCCCGGTCGCCGCGAGTGCCGCGGCGCCGGACGCCGCCACTCCCAGCGACGCGGCGCGCGGACCGGCCTCGGCGGCGGACCTGCAGCGGGTGATGGAGCGCGCGGTCGCTCGCGCGAACGAGCTCGCGGCCGCCGGCGAGGGGGACCGCTCGACGCCCTGAACGACCGCCCCGCGAACCCCACCGAGCGGCGTGGTCCGCGAGAGCTTCAGCCGTCGGCGAGCCGTCGTTCGACGGCTTCGACCTTCGTGGTCAGCGCGTGCGGGTGACCCGGTCGATGATCGATCTTCACCACCACGCTGACGCGCGGGGCCACCTCGGCGATCGTGTCGATGCACGACTTGATCACCGCCATCACCTCGTCCCACTCGCCCTCGACGTTCGTGAACATCGCGTTGGTCTCGTTGGGCAGGCCGCTCTCGCGCACGATGCGCACGGCGTCGGCGACGTTGGCGCTGACGGAGTCGCCGACGCCGAGCGGGGTGATCGAGAACGCGACGAGCATCAGCGGGTCGGTCGCGACGGGATCACGCGTCGAGCAGGTTGCCGTGGATGAAGTCGTCGTACGCGCCGAGGTCGAGGTGGCCGTGGCCCGAGTAGTTGAAGAGGATGACCCGCTCCTCGCCGAGCTCCTTGGCCTCGAGTGCCTCGTCGATCGCGCCGCGGATGGCGTGCGCGGTCTCGGGGGCGGGGATCTTGCCCTCGGTGCGGGCGAACTGCACGGCGGCCTCGAACACCTTGCCCTGGGGGTAGGCCTTGGCCTGCATGCGCCCGTCCTGCACGAGCTTCGAGATGATGGGGGAGTCGCCGTGGTAGCGCAGGCCGCCGGCGTGGATGCTCGGCGGCACGAAGTCGTGGCCGAGGGTGTACATCGGCAGCAGGGGGGTCATCCCGGCGACGTCGCCGAAGTCGTAGTCGAACGTTCCCTCGGTCAGCGTGGGGCACGAGGAGGGTTCGATCGCCACGAGGCGCACGTCGGCGTCGGGGACGAACGGGAAGGTGATGCCACCGAGGTTCGAGCCGCCGCCGCACGATGACAGGACGACGCTGGGCTTGGCCTCGCCGGCGAGCTCGAGCTGCTCCTGTGCCTCGAGGCCGATGACGGTCTGGTGCAGGAGCACGTGGTTCAGCACCGAACCGAGCGCGTAGTGCGTGTCCGCACGCGGCGCGGCGTCGCGCACGGCGTCGGAGATCGCCGCCCCGAGCGAGCCGGGGTGGTCGGGCTCGTCGACGGGGGAGGGCACCACCTCCGCGCCCCACAGCTCCATCATCGCCTTGCGGTAGGGCTTCTGGTTGTACGACGCCCGCACCATGTACACCTTGCACTCGAGCCCGAACTGCGCACAGGCGAACGAGAGCGACGACCCCCACTGGCCGGCGCCCGTCTCGGTCGACAGGCGCGTGATGCCCTCCTGCTTGTTGTAGAACGCCTGGGGCACGGCCGTGTTGGGCTTGTGGCTGCCCGCGGGCGACACCGACTCGTCCTTGAAGTAGATGCGCGCCGGCGTGCCCAGCTCCTGTTCGAGCCGCTCCGCGCGCACCAGCGGCGTCGGACGCCACAGCTTGAGGATGTCGAGCACCTCACCCGGGATGTCGATCCACGGTTCGGGCGACATCTCCTGCATGATCAGCGCCATCGGGAACAGCGGGGCGAGGTCGTCCGGGCCGACCGGCTCCTTGGTGCCCGGGTGCAGCGGCGGCTGCAGCGGGCTGTCGAGGCGCGGCAGCATGTTGAACCACGCCGTCGGGATCTGATCGTCGCGAAGCAAGAAGCGGGCCATCGTTCCCCCCGTGGTGTCCGGTGTGACCTCGGCGCGGATCCTACGGGACGGTCATCCGTGCTGCCCGCTGCGGCGTCAGGCGAGGCGCGAGCGCAGCACCGCCACACCGTCGCCCTCGAGCTCGTCGAGGCCGGCAGGCCTGCCGCACATCGCGATGACGAGCGAGGCGCCCGGGCCGCGCAGGAGCGCACCGTCGCCGTGGTGCCAGTCGAGGTCGGTCGCCTCGAAGCGCAGGTCCGTCAGCCAGCCGCGGCCGACGAAGCCGCGGGTCTTGGTCGTCTGCAGGAAGTCGAGGGCGGTCCGCAACCGGTCCGCCGGGATCGTGCGGGTGATGCCGAGCGGGCGGCGCACGTCCTCGCCGTGCACGAGCAGATCCGTGAGCGGCGCCTCGGGTCCGGCCGTCGGCGGGGTGAAGTGGCTGCCGGCGTGGGCGCGCAGGCCCTCGACGATGGTGGCGATCGGCTGCTGCGCGACGCGCTTCGCCAACCGTTCGTTGGCCTTGTCGAAGTTGCCGAAGCACCTGACCATCTCGAGGCCGATCGTCGCGACGGAGGTCTCGAGCGGCATGAGGAGGTGGGCGGCGACGTCCTTGACCGTCCACGCCCCGCAGAGGCTCCGCGTCGCCAGCTGCTCGTCGTCGAGCGTGGCGAACAGGTCGGCGGCTTCGCGGCGCTCCGCCTCGATCATCCCCCAGGTGTCCATCGCCGCAGCCTAGGAGGCGGTGCCGAACGTGGCGGCGCCGGGTCCCGCGGCGACGTCAGCGTTCGGTCACGGAAGTGGCACATCGGGGACAGGTGATCGCAACGCCCCGCACACCCGAGGGAAAACGCGTGGAAACGGCCCTTCCTTAGGGTCCCGATCCAGGCCCGCCGCGCCGGGCCTCCGTGACCGCTCGATCTCCGCGGGGGACCGCCACTGATGCAACTGACGCTGCACGAACAAGAGCGGCTGCTGATCTCGTTGGCGGCCATCGTCGCCCGTGACCGCAAGGAGCGCGGCCTGCGCCTGAACCACCCCGAGGCCGTCGCGATCCTGTCGTCGTTCGTGCTGGAGGGGGCTCGAGACGGTCGGTCCGTCGCCGAGCTGATGCACACCGGCCGCCGGGTCCTCGGTCGGGCCGACGTGATGGACGGCGTGCCCGAGATGCTGCCCGAGGTCCAGATCGAGGCCACGTTCCCGGACGGGACGAAGCTCGTGACGATCCACGAGCCCATCGCGTGAGCGCCGGTCCGCGCGCGGCGGAGCACCCGCCCGAGACGGAGCCGTCGCCGGTCGTGGCGGGTGTGACCTCGCTGACGTTGGCCATGGCGCTGGCGAGCGCTCCGGCGACGACGGCACCCCTGGTCGCGCCGGCGCCGCGGGCGGGGCGTGCCGCGGTCCCGGCGGAGGGCCCGTCGTGATCCCCGGGGAGGTGCTCACCGCCGACCGACCCGTCGTGCTGCTCGAGGGTCGGGCCACCATCACGATCGAGGTGCGCAACGAGGGCGACCGACCCGTCCAGGTGGGTTCGCACTACCACTTCGCCGAGGTCAACCCCGCGCTGCAGTTCGACCGGGCGGCCGCGCGCGGGTCCCGGCTGGCCATCCCCGCCGGCACCTCCGTGCGCTTCGAGCCCGGCATCGACCGCGAAGTAGATCTGGTCGCGTACGTGGGCGCCCGGTACGTCGCCGGGTTCCGGGGCGCGGTCGCGGGTCCGCTCGAGGACTCCGCGGCGGAGCGCTGATGGAGCTCTCGCGCGAGCGCTACAACGCCCTGTTCGGCCCGACGGTCGGGGACCGCATCCGCCTGGCCGACACGAACCTGCTCGTCGAGGTCACGCAGGACCACTGCGTCGGCGGCGACGAGGTCGTCTTCGGCGGGGGGAAGGTCATCCGCGAGTCGATGGGCCAATCGCGCGCCACGCGCGCGGACGGCGCCCCCGATCTGGTCATCACCGGCGCGGTGATCCTCGACCACTGGGGTGTCGTCAAGGCCGACGTCGGCGTGCGCGACGGCCGCATCGTCGGCATCGGCAAGGCCGGCAACCCCGACACGATGGACGGCATCGACCCGGCGCTCGTGATCGGACCGTCGACGGAGATCCTGGCGGGCAACGGCAAGATCCTCACGGCCGGTGCGATCGACAGCCACGTGCACCTCATCTGCCCGCAGGTCATGGAGGAGGCGATCGGCTCGGGCATCACGACGATCATCGGGGGCGGCACCGGTCCGGCCGAGGGGACCAAGGCCACGACCGTGACGCCGGGGGCGTTCAACCTCGACGCGATGCTGCGGGCGATCGACACGTTCCCGATCAACGTCGCCCTGCTCGGCAAGGGCAACACCGTGTCGCACCCGGCGATGGTCGAGCAGCTGGCGGCCGGGGCGGCGGGGTTCAAGCTGCACGAGGACTGGGGCACCACGCCCGCCGTGATCGATGCCTGCCTGACCGTGTGCGACGAGACCGGCGTGCAGGCCGCGATCCACACCGACACGCTCAACGAGGCGGGCTACGTCGAGAGCACGCTGGCGGCGATCGGCGGGCGGACGATCCACACGTACCACACCGAGGGGGCGGGCGGCGGCCACGCGCCCGACATCATGACGGTGGCG
>CAYUOL010000096.1:0-18866 GCA_964446345.1 uncultured Iamiaceae bacterium
GGAGCGGCCGGCGCCCCGACGGGGGGGGGTGGCGGCGCCAGCGGCGCGCCCAGGGGCACGCCGGGTGGCGGGCCCGGAGGTGCGCCGGGTGGGGGTCCGGGAGGTGCGCCGGGTGGGGGGCCGGGAGGGGGTGGGGGCGGCGTGGCCGCCGGCGTCGGCGGGGCGGCCGCCGGCGCGGGGGCGCCGGCCGGGACCGCGGCGGGCAGGATCGTGATCCCGCTGCCGGGGACGATGCCGGCGTCGAGTCGGCTGCGACCGTCCGCCATCGCCGTGAGGCCGTCGGCGCGCCGCACCTCGATGCGGTCGAACGAGCCCCGGATGACCCGGTCGACCCAGGTGATCGCCTCGCGCCCCGAGACCACGTTGCGACCGCCGGCTTGGTGCACCTCGAGCTCGATGTCGCCTTGCAGCATGACCGCCAAGCCCTCGTCCGACGGCGAGAGCACGGCGAAGGGCGCGACGTCGGTGGGCGGGGTGCGCCCGAGCAGCTCGGCCGCCGCGTTGGCGATCGCTCGGCCCGGCGCGGGATCGCCCGCCGCGGTGCGCTCGACGAGCGCGAGCAGCTCGCTGGCCGAGTGCTGCTGGCTCGCCGTGGTGGGCAGGCACGTGAAGACGACCGATCCGAACGCGGCGACGATCCCGTCGCCCGGGTGGACGAGCACGTGCAACCCACTGATGGTCATGGGCGCTGACCGTATCGCACGCGCTGTTCGTGGTGCCGGGGTCGTGCGGGCCGCGCCAGCCGACCTCGGGCGCCGGGGTGTGGCACGCTGGCGCCCTCCGGCGTCCACGAAGGGCGCCTCCGGATGAGGAGACGATGATGGACAGGTACGCCCTCTACTTCACCTGCAAGCCCGGCCACGAGGAGGACGTCGCGAAGATCCTGTCCGAGTACGACCGTCCGGTGCCCTACATCGACGAGGAGTCGCGCCTGATCAGCACGACGATCTTCATGCACGGCAACGTCATCGTCCGGGTGCTCGACGTCGAGGGCGATCTGATCAAGGTGGTGCGCCACCTGTCGCAGCAGCCGGCGATCCAGGCCGTCGAGGAGAAGCTCACCCCGCACCTCGAGGAGGCGCGCGACATGTCGACCCCCGAGACGGCCGCGGCGTTCTTCATGAAGGCGATGATGACCCGCGTGACGCACCGCGTCGCCGGTCAGCCCAAGGTCTGAGGCCGGAGCTGCCGCTTCAGTCGAGGGGCCAGGGCTGGTCGTCCATGCCGCTGAAGCGCTCCTGGAACGCCACGATCGCAGACACGTCGAGGTCGCCCAGGCCCTGGCGCTTCGCCGCCGTGAGCGACGCGTAGGCCGACTCCGAGACCGGCATCGGCACGTCGAACTTGTGCGCCTCGTCGAGCACGAGCATCACGTCCTTCTGCATGAGCCCGAGCTTGAACGCCGCGAAGTCGAACGCCCGCTTCTCGATGAGGTCGCAGCGGAAGTCCATCACCGGCGAGCTGTAGCCGCTCCCCTTGATGAGGTTGAGCATGTCGGCGCGCGACAGGCCGAGGTGCTCGCCGAACACGAGGGCCTCCGCGAGCGCCGGCATCTGGATGCCCATGAGCAGGTTGAGCACCAGCTTCATGCTCGCGCCCATGCCGTTGTCGCCGACGTGCAGCACCTGCTTGCCGATGGCCTCGAAGACGGGCAGCAACGCGGCCACGTCGTCGGCGGTGCCCCCGACCATCACCCGCAGGTCGCCCGAGCGGGCGTGGAAGGGGTTGCCCAGCACACAGGCGTCGAGCACGTGGTACCCCGCCGCCGTGGCCCGCTCGGCGTTGGCCCGCGCGAAGTCGGGCGAGACGGTGCTCATGTCGACGATGTAGGAACCGGGCGCGAGCGTCTGCGCCAGGCCGGTGTCGCCGTAGATCAGGTCCTCCACGATGTGCTCGTTGGCGAGGCTGAGCAGCGCCACGTTCGCACCTTCGGCAGCCTCGGCGGGCGAGGCGTGCACGCTGGCGCCGAGCCCCTTCACCTCGTCGGCCTTGGAGGCCGTGCGGTTGTAGACCGCCAGGGGGAACCCCGTCTCGGCCAGGCGGCAGGCCATGCCGCCGCCCATGCCCCCGAGCCCCACGAACGCCAGACGCAACTCGCTCATCGCTCCTCCTGCCCTCGAACGGTGCGCGCCGAGCGGGTGCCGAGCCGCGCAGTGAAACCGCTCCGGACCCTACTCGCTGGTCCGTTCGCGTCGCCGGGCCCCGGCATCGACGCGCAGTAGGGTTTGGAAGCAGCGGTTGACACGGCGCCGCGACCGAGGGAAGCGGGAGTGGGATGGCTTCAGTTGACGAGAACCGCGACCTCATTCGGCACATCATCGAGGAGGGGTTCAACAACGGGAACCTCGACGTCGCCGACGGCCGCTTCCGGGAGGACTACGTGGCTCACGTGCCCGGGGTGCCCCCGCTGTCGACGGGGCCCGCGGCGTTCAAGCAGGTCATCGGGATGTGGCGCACGGCGTTCGGTGACCTCCACATGACGATCGAGGACATGGTGTGCGAGGGCGACCTCGTCTCGAACCGCTTCACGACGCGCGGCACCCACGACGGGCCGCTGTTCGGGCACGCGCCGACGGGCAACACGATCGAGATCCACGGCCAGGAGCTGCACCGCGTGCAGGACGGGCTCGTCGCCGAGTCGTGGATCTGTGACGACGTGCCCGGGCTGCTCGTGCAGCTGGGCCTCATCCGGATGCCCGTGCCCGGCGGGGCGCCGGCGTAGCGATCCCCGGTCGACCAGACCAGCGACGGGGCCGGCGCCGACCGGCCGAAAGACCTCAACCGACAGGACAGGAGCACAGCATGAGCGGTCCCCCTCCAGGTGCAGGTGGCCCGGGCGGTCCGCCCCCCGGCGCCGGTGGCCCCCCGCCGGGCGCCGGTGGCCCCCCGCCGGGCGCCGGTGGCCCCCCGGGAGGTCCTGGTGGCCCGCCGCCGGGCTTCGGTGGTCCTCCGCTGGTGTCGGCGCCGACGCCCGACCTCGATCCCGCCACGATGTTGCGCCTGGACGGGCTCGTCGCCCTGCTCGTCGGTGGCTACGGCGGCATCGGCCAGGTCACGACCGAGCTGTTCGCCACCCACGGGGCGTCCGTCGCGATCGGTGGCCGCAACCACGAGAAGGCCAGCGCCTTCGCCGCGCAGCTCCAGGCCGCCGGCACGGACGCGCTCGGCATCCGCGTCGACGCAGCCGACCCCGACAGCGCCCGCGCGGCGGTCGCCGACGTCATCGAGCGCTTCGGCAAGATCGACGTCCTCGTGAACCTCGCGAGCGTCGACGCCGACGCTCCGGCCGAGGCCTTCACCGTCGACGACTGGAAGCGCGTGATCGAGGTCAACCTCGGCGGCGCGTTCTGGATCTCCCAGGCCGCCGGCAAGGCGATGATCGAAGGCGGCAACGGCGGCCGCATCATCCAGTTCTCGTCCACGCGCAGCGTCGCCGGCGGGCGCCGCGGGTTCGCCGCCTACGCGTCGAGCAAGGGCGGCCTGAACATGTTGGTCAAGCAGCTGGCCACCGAGTGGGCCAAGCACGGCATCACGGTCAACGCGGTGGGCCCCGGCTTCGTCCCCACCGAGCTCGTCGCCGACTCGCTGGCCAACCCCGGTTTCGTCAACATGATGAAGAACCGCATCCCCGCCGGGCGCTTCGCCACCCCGCTCGAGGTCGCGTCGGCGGCGCTGTTCCTCGCGTCGCCGGCGGCGAGCTTCATAACCGGCCAGGTCCTCTTCGTCGACGGCGGCGTCACCGCGAGCTCGTGACCGGTCGAGCGAAGAGGCCCTTCCAGGACCGGCCAGGTCCTCTTCGTCGACGGCGGCGTCACCGCGAGCTCGTGACCGGTCGAGCGAAGAGGCCCTTCCAGGACCGGCCAGGTCCTCTTCGTCGACGGCGGCGTCACCGCGAGCTCGTGACGGGGCTGCGTCACCGCGAGCTCGTGACCGGGCGGCGTCACCGCGAGCTCCTGAACGCGGCCCCGTTCTCTGCTGTACTGGCTCGATCCGCCTAGGGAGGCCCTCATGATCATCGACATCCACGGCCACGTCACCTCGCCGGCGCTGCTCGCGAAGTACCCGATGCCCCCGAGCCTGGGCGACATCGAGGGCATGCTCGACCAGAAGTCCGAGCTGGGCATCGGGCTGACCTGCGTCGGCACACCGGTCGGGGCCGGCACGATGATGCGCATCCCCGGGCACGACAACTACGCCCAGTCGGTCGACGAGCTCAAGGCCCACCACGCGTGGATGGCCGAGATGGTCGAGAAGCACAGCCCCCGGCTCCGCGCGTACGCGTACACGAACCCCTTCGAGGGCGGGGCCTACCTCGACGAGGTGGCGCGCCTGGTCCGCGAGGAGGGGTTCATCGGGCTGATGGTCAACACGAGCGTGCAAGACCGCTACCTCGACGATCCGCAGGTGGACGACTTCTGGGCGATGGCCAACGAGCTGGGCGTCCCGGTGTTCCTGCACCCGCCGGCGCTGCCGGTGGGCAGCGACGGCATCAAGGACATGCGCCTCGTCGAGCAGGTGGCCCGGTTCTGCGACGTCACCAACGCGATCGCCGTCCTCATCTTCTCCGGCGTCCTCGAGAAGTACCCCGACCTCCGCCTCATCGGCGCGACGGCGGGCGGCGCCACCGCGCTCATCGCCAGCCGCCTCGACAGCGCCTACGCGCCCAAGCACTGGGGCAAGAAGGCCGATGGCCCCCCGGCGGGCGCGGGTGGCCCGCCCCCGGGCGCAGGTGGCCCGCCGCCGGGTGCGGGTGGCCCGCCGCCGGGTGCGGGTGGTCCGCCGCCGTGGGCCCGGTACGAGAACCACATCTCGAAGCCGCCGACGTCGTTCTTCGATCAGATCTACGTCGACACCGCGAACCCCAACGGCTACCACCAACAGGCCAACGCCGAGCTGTTCGGCGTCGAGCGCATGCTCTTCGGCACCGACTCGCCGCCGCTCACGTCCCCCCTCGAGAACGCGATCAAGCAGATCGAGGACCTCCCCTTCGACGACGCGGCGAAGCAGCGCATCTTCACCGACAACGCCAAAGAGCTCTTCGACCTCGACCTCTGATCCAAGGATCCGAGAATTGGAGGCAGCCGTCCTCGAAGACCGAGGACAACTGCCTCCAGAACTCCTGCTCTTGCGGTGATCCTGGCGGCGGCGGGCATCGGTGGGTAGGTTGCCACCCCGCGCGGCTCGGCCTCTGGCCCTCGACGGTGTCTCCGGTCGAAGGGCACGCGCATGACGACGCTCGATCACGCCGTGGGCCGACTTGCCGCCGGGCAGCTCGGCCTCGTCACCCGAGCCCAGGCGCAGGCCGTCGGGCTCAGCAACGCCGCCGTCGATCGCCGGGTGGCGTCCGGGCGCTGGTGCCGGCTGCAACGGAGCGTGTACGTGGTCACCGGAGCGCCCGTCACCTGGCCGACGAAGGTCCTCGCCGCCTGCCTGGCGACCGGCGGCATCGCCTCGCATCGCAGCGCCGCCGCGCTCTTGGAGGTCGACGGCGCCCGGCCTGGTCGCCCGGAGGTGACCGTTGCCCGGGGCACGCGGTTCGCGCACATCGATGCTCGAGTGCATCAGAGCCGCGACGTCCACCTGTTCACCGCGAGGCGCGTCCAGGGGATGCCGACCACGCCGCCGGCGCGCCTCGTCGTCGACCTGGGCGCGGTGGTGCCCTTCGCGACGCTCGAACGGACGGTCGGCGACCTGATCGGTACGCAGCGACTCACCTGGGAGGATGCGGCCCACGCCTTGCTGGTCCACTCGAAGCAGGGCCGGCGCGGCGCAGGACCGCTGCCCGCGCTCCTGCTCGCCCGGTACGGCGACGAGCTCGACGATTCCGCGCTCGAACGGGCTTTCATGCGCGCGTTCCCCATCGCCGAGCTCCCGATGCCGACGCACCAGTTCGCGGTCTACGACGAGGACGGCTTCATCGGTCGCGCCGACTTCGCGTATCCCACCCGACGGATCCTCATCGAGCTCGACAGCGTGCGGTGGCACCTCAACCTGCGCTCGTTCCAGAAGGATCGCGAGAAGCGGAACCGGATGAAGCTCGCCGGGTGGCTGGTCCTCGAGTTCACGCGCGAGGACGTCCTGCGCCGCCCGGACCACGTGTTCGCACAGATCCGCGCCGCACTCGCGGCGGCGGGTCAGATCTGAGGATCTGGAGGCAGTTGTCCTCGAAGACCGAGGACAGCTGCCTCCAGTTCTCGGAACTGGCGCCCCGGGGCGGGAGGCTCGGGGTCAGCGCTGGGGTTGGCGGGCACGCAGGATGATCGCCGTCAGCACGAGCGGGACGATCGTGAAGACGATCATGATGATCCACTGCTTGGTCGGGCCGTCGCTGAAGGTGGTGCCGTACTGCTCGAGCAGCGACCGGCCCGTGACGCTCTGGTTCTGGCGGAAGACCTTGGTGAGGTCGACGGCGTTGCCCGACGCCTCGAACGCCCAGCGCACGAGGGCGATGTTGCTGAGGGCCGCGCCCACGGCGTTCATCGCGCCGACGGCGAAGAGTGCGCCGGAGAACAGCACCTGCGGCATGATCCAGAGCGACAGCAGGTCGGTGGCCTGCTGCGAGGTGCGCACGAACGACGAGGTGAGCAGGCCCAACGCCATGCCGGCCGTACCCGCCAGGAACAGGCTCACGAACAGCGGGCCCAACATGCTCAGCCCGTCGGCGGGCAGCCGGTTGGTCAGCCGCAGGATGAGCAGCATGATCACGTTGCCGATGACGATGACCGGCACGAGGAAGCTCATCTTCGAGAGCAGGTAGGTGCCGACGCCGACCCCCACGTTGCGTTCTCGGAAGAAGATCGGGATCTCCTTGATGATCTCCTGCACCGACGTCAGCAGACCGATCAGGAAGCCGTTGAACGCCATGAGGAACACGAGCTGCAGGGGGGCGGTGGGGTTGTCGAAGGTCGGCTCGAAGAGGCCGGAGGAGAACAGGGCGAGGAGCAGGAGGGTGAACACCACCGGCTGGCCGAACACCTGGCCGAGGTTCGCGGGGAACCGGGTGTAGAGGTCGAGGTTGCGCTGGCTCAGGACCTTGAGCTCGTGCAGCGCGTCGAGTGGGCCACGGCGGACCCGGCGGCGCTTGCCCTCGGGTTCCGGTGCGCCCTGCGCAGGGGTCTGCTGCTCGAGCAGGATCTGCTGGTACGCGGGAGAGGCACGGAACCGGGCTTCCCACTCCTCGGGGGTCGCGTCCTCGGCCAGCCGCTCGTAGATGTCGTCGAAGGCCTCGACCCCGAAGTACGCCAGCGCGTCGGTGGGCGGCCCGACGAAGGCCAGGTGGCCGTCGCGGGCGAGGATGATGATGCGGTCGCAGAGCATCACGTTCTTCGTCGCGTGGGTGGTCAGCACGACGGTGCGGCCCCCGTCGGCCAACGACCGCAGCAACCGCATGATCTGCGTCTCGGTCGCGGGGTCGAGCCCGGAGGTGGGCTCGTCGAGGAAGAAGGCGCGAGGGGTCGTGAGCAGCTCGATGCCGATGCTGGCCCGCTTGCGCTGGCCGCCGCTGAGCGCCCCGACGCGCACCGCCGCCCGCTCGGTCAGCTGCAGCTCCTCGAACGTGGAGGCGACCGCCGCGTCGATGCCGGCCTTCTTGGTGTCGCGCGGGAGGCGCAGGCGCGCCGCGTGGCGGAACGTGCGCTGCAGGTCGAGCTCCTTGTGGATGATGTCGTCCTGGGGCACGTAGCCGAGCGCCGTGCGGTACGCATCGATGTTCCGGTAGAAGTCCCGGCCGTTGTAGAGCACCTGGCCGCCGGTGGCCTGTTGCACACCGGAGATGGCGTCCATGAAGGTGGTCTTGCCGGCGCCGCTCCCGCCGACGATGGCGACGAACTCCCCGGCGAGGATCGACAGCGAGATGTCGTGCAGGAGCGTCTTGCCGCTCTTCACGGTGCGGGTGAGGTTGATCGCATCGATGCGGATGCCCCCGGACTCGACGACGCGCACCGTGCCCTGGCGGTTGAACACGAACCGTTCGTCGGCGATCACGATCTCGTCGCCGTCCGCGAGCTCGACGGCGCCGCGCACCGGGACGCCGTTGACGAAGGTGCCCGCGCTCGAGCTGTCGATGATCCGGAACGTGTCGCCGTCCGCGCGCACGGTCGCGTGGTAGCGCGAGGCATACGGCTTGCTGATCACGATGTCGTTGTCGAGCTCACGGCCGATGCGGATCTCGGACTTCTGCTGGAGAAGCGCCGCCAGGTCCTGGCGCTCCTGCTCGTTGGTGACCGCCCGGTCTCGCGCTCGCGCGATCTCGGTCATCGTCGCCGCGAACTCGGGCACGTTCGCGAGCACGTAGTTGAACTGCTCGAGGGTGAGGACCGAGATGCGCACCGGGGTGGCGGCGTACACGGACGCCGTGCGGACGCGTCCACCGAGCAGCGCCACCTCGCCGAAGGACTCGCCCGGGCCCAACCGGGCCAGCTCGTACTCGGTGCCGCCGATGACCGTGCGCACGCTGACGGTGCCCGTCTCGATGATGCAGAACTCGGAGGCCGGATCGCCCTCGCGCACGATCGCGTCCCCCGGCACGAACGAGCGCTCCTGCAGCGCGCCCGCCATCTGCTCGAGGAGCTCACGGGGGAGTCGGCGGAACGCCGTGGTCCGCTGCAGGAAGCGGATCTGCATCTCGTGCGGGTTGGTCGACGCAGCGACGGGGGCGCTGCCGACGTTCTCGATCCGGGTCGTTTCTCGAGGGTCCACGGGTCATCCAGCGGTGGTCACGAAGGCGGGCGGTCACGAGGCGCTCGGCGCGGGCCGGCGCTCGGTCGGGTGCGGCGGTTCGCGGACGAGGCAGCCAGTGCTCCGCGATCCTGCCACAGCGCAGCTCGCAAGGGACCGTTCACCGCGGGTTCGACTCGGCGCAGTCGTGTCAGGTGCCAACTACGATCGCGCCATGGTGCGAGCGACTCTCACGATGCAGGTGCGCGAAGGCCACGAAGCCGAGTTCGAAGCGGCGTGGCGAACGGTGGCCGACACGACACGATCGGCGCCGGGCAACATCAGCCAGACCCTGCTGCGGGCGGCCGACGCCGACCGCACGTTCATCATCGTGAGCGACTGGGAGAGCCGCGAGGCGTTCGGCCAGTTCGAACGCAGTCCTGAACAGGACGATCTCACCGCGCCGATCCGGGCGCTGCGCGAGTCGGCGTCGATGCGGGTGGACGAGATCGTCGCCCACATCCCGGCGGGCTGAGCGCGATGGGCACGCGGTGGGTGCAGGTGCCCAAGCGGCGGCGGACGAAGCTCGTCGCGACGCTCCAGCTCGACCTGGTGGACGAGGCGTGCATCAGCCGCTACATCCAGGCCGGCGTGAACCTCGTGCGCATCGACGCACGTGCGGGTGACCGCGACCGGGTGCAGCAGGCCTACACCGCGCTGCGCACCGCGGCGCACAACGCTCGCAACCCCATCGGGGTGATCGCCGACCTCGGCGCGGTCGTGCTCGACGACGACCGCCTCGCCGACATCGCCTTCCTCTCCGAGCTCGGCGTCGACTACGTCGCGGTGGCCCACGGGCCTGATGCCGCGAGCATCAGCGAGGTGCGCGAGGCGCTGCCGGAGGGGGGCACGCAGACCGTGCTCGCGCACATCACGACGGCAGCCGCGCTGCGTGCCGCCGAGGACCTGATCGAGGCGGCGGACGGGCTCATCATCGACGTCGACGGCGAGGATGCGCCGAACGACGGCGACGAGGACGGTCGCATCGCCCCCGAGGACCTCCCGGTGGTGCAGCGCCACCTGCTGGGCCTCGCGCGCGGCCGCGGGCGCCCCTGCATCGTCACGACGGCGCCGCTGGTGAAGGCATCGGTGACGGGCGTCGCCACGAGCGCCGAGGTCTCCGACGTGGCCACGGCCGTGCTCGCCGGTGCCGATGCGGTGATGCTCGGCGCCGAGCCGTCGGTCGACGCCACCGTCGAGGCGCTGCAGGTCGCCGACCGCGTGGCGCGGCGCCTCGAGGCGGATCTTGTGGACGACGACGAAGGCGCGTCCGTCGTGCGCTCGGCCGATCAGGCCGTCGTCGCCGCGGCCGTGCAGCTCGCTCGCGACCTCGACGCCGGTGCCATCGTCGTGCAGCCCTCCGAGCAGAGCGGGCTCATGGCGCGGGCGCTGTCGGCCGCCCGCCCCGACGTGCCGATCGTGGGCCTCGCGCTGAGCCTGCCCGCCATGTTGCAGCAGAGCATGTTGTGGGGGGTCATCCCGCGCTGGGTGCGCCCGGACGAGCTGGGCGACGCCGACGCACTCGCCGCGATGGTGGCCACGCAGCTCGATCTCGGCGGCCCCAGCGGTCGCGTCATCAGCCTCGAGGGCGGTGGCGCGCCCGACGCCGAGACGCCCCCGCGGCTGACCGTGCTCGCGGTCTGAGGCGCGCCGCGATCGGCAGCGAGCCCCAGGGCCGCGCGGTATCGTCACGCCACCGATCGGCCCTCCGGGCCCAACGAGGGGAGCCACGTCGTGGACGTCGACCTGCAAGGCAAACGAGCGCTCGTCACCGGCGGGTCGCGCGGCATCGGGCGCGCCGTCGTCATGGCGCTCGCCTCGCACGGAGCCTCCGTCGCCGCCGGCCACACCCGCGACACCGACGAGATCGCGGCGCTCGGCGCCGAGCTCGAGGCGTTCGGCAACGACAGCCACACCGTGAAGGCCGACGTCAGCGACGAGACGAGCGTGCACGAGATGGTCGATCGTGTGGCCGAGCGGTTCGGGGGGATCGACATCGTCGTGAACAACGCGGGCGTCGTCAGCCACAAGATGATCGACGACCTCGACCTCGCCGAGTGGCACCGCGTGCTCGACACCAACCTCACGAGCATCTTCCTCGTCGTGCAGCGCGCCCTGCCCTCGATGCCCGCCGGTGGCTCGATCATCAACATCACGTCGGCCGTCGGCCTCAAGGGCATGGCGGCGCGCACCCACTACACCTCGTCGAAGGCCGGCGTCATCGGCTTCACGCGATCGCTGGCCAAAGAGGTCGGCCCCAAGGGCATCCGGGCCAACGCCGTCGCCCCTGGCATCATCGAGACCGATCAGGTCGGGGGTCTCACCGAAGAGGGCCGGGCCCGGTACCAGAACATGATCGCCATGGGTCGCCTCGGGCAGCCCGACGACATCGCCGGGCCGGTGCTGTTCCTCGCGAGCGACCTCTCCACCTACGTGAACGGCGAGACGATCGTCGTCGACGGCTGCATCTGACCACCTCTCCCACCATGAAGGGGCTCATCCCATGACCGCACGCGTAATGGTCTTCGCCAACATCCGAGAAGGCGACGAGGAAAAGTTCATCGAGGCGTACAAAGAGGTGACGGCCAAGGTGAAGGGCACCGAGGGCCACATCCGCGACGAACTGCTGCGCCAGGACGACGTGCCCAACAAGTTCATCCTGCTGAGCGAGTGGGAGAGCAAGGAGCGCTTCCTCGCCTGGGAGGACGACGAGATCCACATGAACACGACCACGCCGATGCGGCCCTACTGGGCCGGTCGCGTCGAGCGGATCATCTACGAGGTCGCGCACCGCATCGAATGACGCAGCTGCGCTGGGCGGGGGCGGGTCAGCCGCCCGCGGCGGCCTTCTCGATGATGCCCTTGATGTGCTCCATCTGGATGGGGCTGTTCTTGTTGATGTTGACGACCATGCCCTCGGTGTCGACCGGCGCGCCGGGCTTCATCTCGAAGTCCTGCACCCAGTGCATCGTGGTGCCGCCGTCCTCTTCCTTGTAGTCCCAGGCGATGTCCATGAACTCGAACGGCCCGGTCTCGACCCGGTGGGCCTTGACCGTGCGCGTCGCCTTGTCGGCGGTGCGCTGCGAGACCCAGCTCCACTCGACCCCGTTCTCGTCCGGGTGCATGGTGAGCCGGAAGGTGACCGTGTCACCGTCCTGCTCGAGGATCTCGGCCTTCGCGTACTCGGTGAAGATCGTCGGCCACGTCGTGACGTCGTTCGTCATGTCCCAGACGAGGTCGATGGGGGCGTTGATGTGGATCGTGTTCTCGGTGTGACCGGCCATGACCGGCTCCTCTCAGTCGGACGGGCAGCGGGGGCAGCGGGAGGGCCGCAGGGGAGGGTGGATCACTGCGGGGCGCGTAGGACCAACGACGCGTTGAAGCCACCGATGCCCCGGGCGTTGACGAGCACGGTCGACAGCGGCGCCGAGCGGGCCTCTTGGACGACGTCGAGGTCGACGCCGTCGGCCAGGGCATCGATGCCGACGGTCGGCGGGATCGTGCCGTCGCGCATCGCCAGCGCCGCGGTGGCGACGTCGAGCGAGCCCGAGCCGGCGTAGAGCCGGCCGACCATCGACTTGGGCACCGTGACCGGCACCGGGGTCGATCGTGATCCGAACACCGACGTGATCGCCTTGGCCTCCGCGAGGTCGCCCGTGATCGTGCCTGCGCCGTCGGCGAAGACGACATCGACGTCGTCGGCGCTGACGCCGGCGCGCTCGAGCGCGAGCTGCATCGAACGGGCCAGCTGCGTGCCCTCGGGATCGGGGTCGGCGAAGTGGTACGCGTCGAAGGTCGACGCGCAGCCGGCGATCTCGGCGTAGGTGTTCGCGGCGCCCCGGCTCGAGGCGGCCTCGGCTTCCTCGACGATGAGGATGGCGCCACCCTCGCCCGGCACGTAGCCGTTGGCCGAGGCGGCGAAGGGACGGAACGCCGCGGCGGGATCGTCGGCCTCGCTGAGCATGCCGGTCTTGAGCTGGCAGGCGATGGCGTACGCCGAGACCGGAGCCTCGGTGCCGCCGGCGATGACGGTGGCGAGGCCGCGGCCGATGAAGCGCTTGGCCTGGCTGAGCGCGTCGATCCCGCTGATGCCGTCGGAGGCGACGACGCTCGAGTGGCCCTTCACCCCGTGCTTGATCGAGAGCTGGCCGGTCGTGGCGGCGTAGAACCAGGCGATCGACTGGTAGGCGCCGACGAAGCGGGGACCGTCCTTCCAGAGGTTCTGGATCTCCTTCTGGCCGAACTCGTTGCCGCCGGTGCCGCTGCCGGTGATGACGCTCATCGACATCGGGTCCTGCGTGGTCGGATCGAGGTCGGCGTCGGCGAGCGCGAGCTGCGCCGCGGCCAGCGCCATCCAGGTCCAGCGGTCGGTCTGGGCCATCAGTCGACGGCCGACGAAGGACTCGGCGTCGAAGTCGGGCACCTCGCCGGCGACGCTGACGGGGTACCGCGTGGCGTCGAAGTTCGCGATGGTGCGGATGCCGAGCTGCCCGGTGGTCGTCGCCTTCCAGTAGTCATCGTTGCCGATGCCGTTGGGGGCGACGATGCCCAGGCCGGTGATCACAGCACGACGGCTCATCCGCCAAGCTCCTTCGGTCGAGCGAACAACATGGCGGACTGGAAGCCACCGAACCCGCTGCCCGCGGACAGCGCCACGTCGACGTGCTTCTCACGCGCGACGTTCGGCGTGTAGTCGAGGTCGCACTCGGGATCGGGGTTCTCGTAGTTGGCCGTCGGGGGCACCACGCCCCGATCGATCGCCAGGGCGCACGCGGCCATCTCGATCGAGCCGATCGCGCCGAGCGAGTGCCCGATCATCGACTTGATGGAGCTGACCGGCGTCTTGTAGGCGTGGTCGCCGAGCACCTGCTTGTAGGCGCCGGTCTCGTGGCGGTCGTTCTGCTTGGTGCCGGAGCCGTGGGCATTGATGTAGTCGACGTCCTCGGGCACGAACTGCGCCTGCTCCATGGCGTCGGTGATGGCCGCGGCCATCTCGAGGCCATCGGGCTTGAGCCCGGTCATGTGGTAGGCGTTGCCGCGGCTGGCGTAGCCGGCGACCTCGCAGTAGATGTGCGCCCCGCGCTCCATGGCGTGGTCGAGCCGCTCGAGGATCAGCACCGCCGATCCCTCGCCCATGACGAACCCGTCGCGGTCGCGATCGAAGGGCCGCGACGCATGCGCCGCATCGTCGTTGCGGGCCGACGTGGCTTTGATCGCATCGAAGCAGGCCACCGAGATGGGGGAGATCGGCGACTCGGCGGCGCCGGTGATCACGATGTCGGCCTCGCCGTCCTGGATCAGCTGGTGGGCGTAGCCGATCGAGTCGATGCCCGAGGTGCACCCGGTGGAGACGACGACGGACGGCCCGTGCGCCCCGAAGCGCATCGACAGCTCGGCCGCCAGGCTGCTCGGCGTCAGCGCCTGGTAGATGAACGGCGCGAGGTAGGTGGGATCGACGACCCACTCCTTGCCGTGGTCGCTCGCCGGCACGTACTCGTCCTCGAGGTACTTCGTGCCCCCGACCGCCGAGCCGATGGCGACGCCCATCTTGTCGAGGTCGACGGTCGCCAGATCGAGCCCGCTGTCGGCCATCGCCTCGATGGCGGCCGCCGATGCGAACTGCACGTAGCGATCCATGCGGCGGATGTCGCGGTCGGACAGGCCGCCGGCCACGGGGTCGAAGTCGCACTCGGCTGCGATCTGCGAGCGGAACTCGCTGGGATCGAACAGGGTGACCCGGCGGGTGGCGGTCTTGCCCGAGGTGATGAAGGACCAGAACGACTCCCTGGTCGATCCGCCGGGGGCGACGACGCCGATGCCGGTGACAGCGCTTCGGTGCATCGGGCTCACTCGTGCTCTTCGGTGTCGACGTGGCCGAGGTGCGGCCGCGGCGCGAGCGGGCACAGGTGGAACACCATGAACGCGTCCTCGTCGCTGTCGTTGATGAACTTGTGCTTGGCGTTGATGGGGATGAAGATCCCCGACTTCGCCTCGAGCCGCTGCGGCTCGCCGTCGATGCGGGCGGTCAGCGTGCCCTCGACGAGGAACACGAACTCCTCCGAGTACGGGTGGTAGTGCTCGGAGATGTAGTCACCGGGCTCGATCTTCGCGACGCCCATGAACCCCGTGCTGCTGCCGCAGGTCTTCGGGCTCAGCACCGTGCGCAGGTCGCCGCCGCGCCGGGTGTCCGACGGCAGGTCGGCCATCGAGACGATCTTGCTCTCATACGGCGGGGGTGCATCCACGACTGTCTCCTCCATCCCGGGCGCCTCGTGCGGAGGGCCCGCTCCGTTCCGCCGCGGCCGTCGGCCGGGCTCGTGCTGCTCGTCGGACAAGGCTGTCGGGCCAGCCGTTCCCTGCGTGTGCAGGCCCGTACCCTAAGCGATGCGAGAGGTCGATGCGCCCGATCGCGCGTGCCGCGCGCGCACCGATTCGCGTCGTGGCGGGCCAGGGGATCGCGTCAGTCGCGCGTGGCCGCCGCGGCTTCGGCCGCCTCCGCGGGCGAGCGCACGGCGATCACCGTCAGGTCCTTCAGGTCGCGCTTGGCCATGCGCGTGAGCACGTCGCCCGGGCCGGCCTCGACGACCGCCGCGGCACCGAGGCCGGCGATGGTCTGGCCCGTCGCGACCCACTTGACGCCCGAGATCACGTGGGCGCGCATGTTGGCCATGATGACGTCAGGGTCGGTCGTCGCCTCGGCCGTCACGTTCTGCACGATCGGGATCGTGGGCGTCCGGAACGTGATGCCGTCGAGGGCGGCGTCGATGCGCTGCTTCGCCGGTTCCATGAGCGGCGAGTGGAACGCCCCGGCCACGTTGGGGCGGATGGCGCGCGCCTTGCGCTCCTTCGCGAGGGCCTCGGCGCGCTCGATCGCCGGGAGCTCACCCGCCAGCACGGTCTGCAGCGCGGCGTTCTCGTTGGCGACGACGAGGATGTCGTCACCGCGAGCGTCGTCGCAGAGCTCGATGACCCCGTCGATCGGCATGCCGACGATCGCGAGCATCGTGCCGGGCCGCGCCTCGCCGGCGTCGGCCATGGCGAGCGAACGCTCCTTGACGACCTCGAGGATCGGGCCGAAGTCCGCGGCGCCGGCGGCGACGAGCGCCGCGAACTCGCCGAGGCTGTGACCGGCCACCGCCATCGGGGCGACGCCTTCGGCCTGCAGGACCCGGAACGCCGCGACGTCGGCCGTGAGCACCGACTGCTGGGTCACGTCGGTGCGCGCCAACGCCGCCTCGTCGCGGCACAGCTCGCTGATGTCGGTGCCGAGCACCTCGGTGGCCTCGTCGATCACGGCCTTCGCCGCCGGGTGCTCGAGCCACGTGTCCATCATCCCGACGGACTGCGAGCCCTGGCCCGGGAACACGATCGCCACATCCATTGCCGGTTCCTCCTGTGCGTCGGCGCCTCCTGACGGGCGCCGCGAATGCGTGGCGGCGACCCTAATCCGCTCGGTCAGAGCCCGTCGTTGGCGTCGTCGCGCTGCCGGTCGTTCGAGCGCCGCCCCCCGCCGGCGGAGGATGCCCGTCGTGGCCGCCGGCAGCTACCCCTCGTAGAGGTCGCTGATCGTCTCGGCGTGGTTCTCGTAGACGACGTTGCGCTTGAGCTTGAGCGTCGGCGTCAGCTCGCCCGTCTCCTGGGTGAAGTCCTGCTCGAGGATCACGAAGCGCTTGATCTGCTCGACCTTGGCGTACTTGGCGTTGGCCCGGTCGAGCTCGTCCTGCACCATCTGGCGCACGGTGTCGTGCGCCGCGAGCTCGGGGATCGTGGTCGGCAGGCCCTCCTTCTCGGCCCAGGGCACGATCGTCTCGGGGTCGAGCGTGATGAGCGCCACGGGATAGGGCCGGCGGTCGCCGTACATGACGGCCTGCGAGATCCACGGCGACTGGCGCAGGTCGCCCTCGATGTTGGCCGGCGTCAGGTTCTTGCCGCCGGCGGTGATGATGATGTCCTTCTTGCGGCCGCTCACGTGGAAGTAGCCGTCGTCGTCGACCTCGCCGATGTCGCCCGTGGCCATCCAGCCCTCGGCGTCGATCGTCTCGGCGGTCGCCTCCGGGTTCTGCCAGTACTCCCGGAACACCACAGGACCACGGATGAGCATCTCGCCGTCCTCGGCGATCTTCATCTCGACGCCGGGCAGGGCGCGGCCGATGCTGCCGAAGCGGAAGGCGTCGGGCAGGTTGAGCGTGCCCAGGGCCGTGGTCTCGGTCATGCCCCAGCCCTCGTAGACCGGTGCGCCGGCGGCGTAGAAGAAGCGCAGGATCTCGGGGGCGATCGGCGCCGCGCCCGAGATCGCGAACTTCATCTCGCCGCCGAAGAGCCCGCGCACCATGCCGAAGATGAGCTCGTCCGCCAGCGCCAGCAGCGCGGCCTGCTCGGCGTCGGGCTCCTCGCCCTTCTGCTGCGCGTGGCGCACCGCGACACCGGCCTCGACGGCCTGCTCGAAGTTCTCCTGCTGGTCGGGCGGCACCATGCCCACGGCCATCGCGTAGATCTTCTCGAAGATGCGCGGCACGGAGGGCAGCACGGTGGGCTTCACCGCCGCCAGCTCCGCCACGATCTGCGTGGTGTCGCCCCCGAAGTAGGCGATGGTGGCGCCCACCTCGAGCGCATCGGCCTGGATGATCTGGGCGAAGATGTGGGCCAGCGGCAGGTACAGGTAGATCACGTCGCCCGGGCCCATCAAGCCGATCTCGCTGACGATGCGGCGGCCCTCGCCGAGGCCCCGGTTGGTGAGCACGACGCCCTTCGGGCGGCCGGTCGTGCCCGAGGTGTAGATGATGAGGCACGGATCGTCGATGCCCACCGCCGCCCCCCGGCGGGCCAGCTCGTCCGCGTCGCCACCGGCGCCGGCCGCGGCCACCGACTCGAGCGTGGGCAGCGCACCCCCGTCGCCGTCGATGAGCACGATCTGCTCGAGGGCGGGCACCTCGTCGCGGATGCTCTGCACCTTCTCGGCCTGCTGGGCGTTCTCGGCGATGACGACCTTCGCCCCCGAGTCACCGATCACCCAGGCGCACTCGTCCGCCGAGTTGGTGGGGTAGATCGGCACGACCAGCGCGCCCACGGCGTTGATCGCCAGGTTGGCGACCGTCCACTCGTAGCGGGTGTTGGCCAGCACGCAGACGCGGTCGCCGACGGCGACACCGAGGTCGATCAACCCGAGGGCCAACGGGTGGACCTGGTCCGCCAGCTCGCGGAAGGTCGTCTCGACCCACTCGTCGCCCTGCTTGTGGCGGGCGGCGACGTGGCTGCCGTGGCGCTCGGCGGCGTGGTCCGCGAGGGTTGCCATCGTCGAGGTGGTGGTCGTGCTCTCGCTGGCTGACATCGGTACCCCCGGTGACGTGTCGGTTGGCCCCGACCATACCCACATCTCCCCGCCGCGGGTCCCGTCGCGCGGCGGCGAGCCGCGGCCTGAGCGTTTCTTGATGAAACCCTGTGCGGTAGGATCGAGCCATGCGCCGCTCCTCGTTCGAAGACATGAACTGCTCCATCGCCCAGACCCTCGAGATCATCGGCGAGTGGTGGACCCCGCTCATCCTGCGCGACGCGTTCCTCGGGGTCACCCGCTTCGACGACTTCATCGATCGTCTCGGGATCGCCCGCAACGTGCTGACCGCGAGGCTCGAGACGTTGGTCGAAGCGGGGGTGCTCGAGCGGCGCGTCTACGACGAGGCCCGCCAGCGCGCCGACTACGTGCTCACCGAGAAGGGCCTCGCGCTCTGGCCGGTGATGGTGACCATCCGGCAATGGGGAGACGAGTGGCTGGTCGGCGAGGGCAACGAGCCGGTCCAGCTCGTGCACAAGTCCTGCGGCGAGGTGACCGACCCGTTCCTCGCGTGCGACAAGTGCGGCGAGCAGCTGCATCGCCAGGCCCTGCGCGCGGTCGACGGCCCGGGGTGCGGCGAGCAGAGCCTGATCCCGGCCTCCCGGTCCGACCACCCGGAGCCGGTCCGCCTCACCTGAGCGCGATTCCGCGCAGGCGGGAACCAGACGCGGATCGCGTTCGTCCGAAGGGGCCAACGTGACCGGGACCGCCGCCCAGCGCCGGCGGGGGAACAAGGAGGCCGCCCATGGCCCGCACTGCTCGACGTCGACGCGTTCGCGCCTCGGCCCTCATCGGCCTGCTCACCTTCGGTTGCGTGACCCTC